>NZ_QWKP01000190.1 GCF_003470205.1 Cellulomonas rhizosphaerae | reverse complement strand
GGTGGCTCTTCGTCGGCCCGAAGACGGCGCCACTGGTCCGCTTCGACTGCGGGGCGGCGCGGTGGATCCGGACGCCGAGGCCGTGCGGTGTCTGGACGACGTCATCGACCCGGAGCGCGCACATCTCCGAGAACCGGCAGCCGGCCAGGCCGAGGAAGAGCACGACCGGGCGGCAGTTCGGCGGCATCGCGTCGGCGAGCTTGCCCAGTTGCTCCGCGCGCAGCCAGTGCGGCTCGCGCTTCGTCGTGCCCTTGGGGAGTGGGATCGAGCGGGCGACGTTGACGGAGATCCGCCGGTCGCGGACGGCGTAGTCGAGCACCAGCCGGACGGACAGGACGCGTCGCCGGGTGGCCGTTGCCAAGCCGCGGACCGTCATGGAGGTCAGCACGCGCTCGACGTCGGTCGCCGAGATGACGGCGATCGGCAAGCGACCGATCGTCGGGATGACGTAGGAGTCGAGCGGGAACTGCGTCGTCTCCTGGCTCCGGACCGCGAGGTGTTGGCGCGAGCCCTGCCACTCCTCGGCGAGCGAGCCGAACGACACCCGGCCGCGGGTCGGGTCGATCCAGGCGCCGCTCTGGAGCTTGACCAGCTGGTCCGCCTCCCAGCGCTTGGCGTCCGTCTTGCGCTGGAACGACTTGTCGGCGATGACCCGGTGCTCGAAGAAGACGTTCGCGCGCCAGGTCACCCTGCCCGAGGGCAGCGCACGCCGGGTGACGGACATCAGCGTCGGCGCGGCTGCGCGGGCTCGGGGTCGACCCACGAGGCCGGGATGAGGATGACGGTCCCGAGCCGGCGGCAGGGGATCTGCTCGGTCTCGGCCAGGTGGTAGAGCGTTCGGACGGGCACCCCGAGGACGGCTGCTGCGTCCTTGACGCGGTAGTACTGCCGACGGGCAGTGATGGCGGGTGCGGTCGTCTCGGACTGCGTGGTTGTCGTCATGGTCGTTCTCCTAGCGCGAGTTGACGGGATTGCGGTCACCACCGCTCCAGCACATGTCCATCGGGGCTTGGGCTGGTCGGGGGCGTCAAGGGGCTGCGCGCGATCTGTGGACGCAGCGGCGGGATGGCGGGCTGTGGGCGGGCCGACGGCAGCGGTGGCTCTGGGTTCTGCGGGTGGTGGGTCGCCCAGGTCTCGGTGGCGGACGTCTCGGCGTGCGTCGTGGCGAGGACGTGGTCGAGAAGTTCTCGCGGGCCCTCGGGTTCGCCGCCTGGAAGGCAGTCCGGGTCGGTGCCGTCGGTGGCGACGTAGAGCCGGTTGACGTGTCGGCCGCGGGTGACGGCGACGTAGAGGTCCTCGCGACCCATGCCGGCGGTGACGACCGTGTGCGTCTCGTCGACGGTCATGCCCTGACTACGCGCCGTGGTGGTGGCGTACCCGAGCTCGACGGCCTCTGCGACGTATGCCGCGGGAAGTCGCAGCGTCGCGCCGTCGGCGTCTCCGATCGCCCGGACGCGGATGCCGCCGTCGGGCAGGACGGCGCTCACCTGCCACAGGTCGCCGTTGCGGACGAACCCGTCGCCGGTGCGCAGCCGCCGGTTGTTGCGACGGGTCACGATGCGATCCCCAACGCCGCCGGTCAGTCCGTCGCTCAGCGCTACACCCGTAGCGCGAACCTCGCCCGCGCGAACGCGTTCGGCACGACTTCGGGCGTTGAGATCACTGACGGTGCGCCGGTCAGCGGCCGCGAGTAGGACGACCTGGCCGTGCGCCCCGGCTGCCGCTGCCGCGGCGAGGGCGTCGTCGAGCAAGTCGTCGTGCGGGCCGTGGCTGATCCGGCCGTGCCGGGCGTAGGCGTCGAGCGCGGCGGGGTCGCCGTGGCGCAGCGGGAGGGTGGCGCGCGCTTCCCAGGGTTGGCTGAACCTCCACAGAGTGCGCAGCTCGGCGGTCGGCCCGCGGCGGGCGAGCATCCCGAAGGCACCGCCGGCGTCGACGGCTCCCCGTTGCAGATGGTCCCCGACGAGCAGCACCTTGGCCTCGGCCGCGCCTGCTTGGTCGAGTAACGCAGCCAGCGTCCGGGTGTCTGCCATAGAGGCCTCGTCGACGATGACCAGGTCGCCCCGTCGGAACCGCCACCGGTCCTGCTCAGCGGCGAGCGCATGGCGGCATTCGTTCGCGGCACGTCGCTCCTCGTACGGGACCGCAGGGTCGCCCAATTCGGCCGTGTCGGCGGCGAACCGCAGCGCTCGCTTCGCGGCCGCGTCCCCGACCGACTCGAAGAGCCACTTGGCGGTCGTCTCACACCGTGCACCCAGCGCGTTCGAGAGGGTCTCAGTTGCGCTTGCCGAGGGGGCCAGGCCGAGGACGGTCCCACGCGTCCCCCTCCACTCGCCGGCCAGGGCGGCCAGCGTCGTGGTCTTCCCGGTGCCGGCCGGGCCGACGAGCACGTCGAGCTGCCGTGGCGAGAGCAACACAGCCCTGGCGGCCTCCCGCTGGTCGGCGAACAGATGAGCCATGTGCCGGTCCGCGAGTTGGCCGGCTAGCTGATGGGTGCCGAGCGGCACAGTCGCCTCAGCGGCATCGAGCAGGGTGCGCTCGGCCTGCAGAAGCTCGTGCGAGGTGTACGTCTCCTCCCCCGACGCGACGACGGCTTGGCTCGGTGTCGTCGTCGAGCCGCACGCACGCCTTGCCGGCCTCGGTGACGAGCGTGTTGGTCAGCTTGAGCCGGTCGTCGGGGGAGGCCATCCGAAGCGCGAGCGACGAGCGCAGGGCGGCGGCGCCGAGGTTCCAGGTCGACCAGACCGATCGGCGGGTCGACACGTCGTCGAGGACCTGAAAGACGATCGCTGCGCGGACCTCCGGCCCGACATCGCCGGCCCGCAGAGGGCGGCTGTAGCGACCGGCCAGAGCGCGGGCTGCCAGGTCGACCGGTTCGGCGCCGGTCAAGGCACGCGCCCGGTTGGCCCAGTCGGCCAGCAGCTCCCGCAACGGGCGGACGACCTTCGGAGGCCGAGTCTCGCGCGTCAGGTGCTGACGCGCCTTCGTCGTCTTCACGCGGGAGGGTGCTCGTCCCCGCCGCTCGTCGAACTCCTCCGCCCACCGCTGCTCCGCGCAGTGGATCTGCTCCGACCGCGCGGAGAACTCGGCCAGCAGGTCCTCGCGACGCAGTCGACCTCGAAGGCGGGGTTGCGATGCTCCCCGCGGGAGCGCGACTACCATGTCGCGCCGAGCCGCCGCGAGACCTCGTCGGCCAGCAACGCGTCATACAGCGCGGAGACCGTCACGACCGCGGCATGCGAAGTCCGGCCGTCCACGGACCGCCACGCACCGTCGGTTCCCTGGACCTCGTTCGCGACGACGACATGCGTGTGCAGGTTCGGATCGCCGGCGCGGGAGTCCCAGTGGTCGAACGCGGCGGCGACCATGCCGCGAGTCCGAACCTGCCGACAGCCAGCCGCACCGACCCTCGTCCGGATCACCGAGCGCTCCACGAACCGCAGAGCCGAAAGCCAGTGCGGCGCGGTGCGCGTCGTAGAGCGCGGTTCGCGTCCAATCGTCGGCCAAACCCCACAGGACCGAGACCGACTTCGGCGCCATGAAGGTCAGGTCGTACCCGGCGACGGTGTGCCAACCCTCGCCAGGCACGATCTGCTTGTAGGGCGTGCCCAACGGCTTGAGGGTGACCGGGTCGCGCCCGTCGCGGAAGACCGCCGTCATCGCAGCCTCAGACACAGCCGTGCCGGCCCTGAGACGCCCGTCGACGAGGGCGTTCAGACCGCCGCCGATCCATCGGCCCGGGGGGTTGCCCGTCTGCTCGTAGTAGGCGGTGAGCGAATCGTCGGCGGACAACCCCGCGTCGCCGGCCGCGATCTGCCTCGTCAGGTACGCGTAACCGTCGCCGGCAATCCGCTTGTGCATCGACAGCACCGAAAGCACCTCCTAGTGGAGCAGCCCGGGCGAGGGCTCGTACACGCAGGTGCGCCGAAATGTGTGCAACACGCGACGCAGAGATGCGCCGTATGGCGCTGATGCGGCGGCGGCACACTTTCGAGCCTTGGCCCGCAGCACTCGTCGGCTGGCTGGTACAGGCGCTAGGCGCGTGCCGGCGCATTGCCGCAAAGCGCAGCTCCTTCGGTTCGCGGCGATTTGGCGAACCCCGAGGCCCCATCACGCTTTCCACGTGGCCTGTACGGGCTGGCGGGGAATGTCCGGGCGCGGTTGGGCAGTTCAGCGGCGAACGCAGACGGGAGCGAAAAGGCGCGGCGGGGACGGACAGCAGGAGAACTGCTAGCAGCCTGCTGCCGAGCCACCGGATCGATGGTCGCTTGCAGGGGTGCCTTATGTGCGAGATAGCCGCCGGAGGAGGAGGCACTCCCGCGCTTCCCGGAGGGTCGACATCAGCGAGGAGGAGAGGCCGTGGATGTACTTGACGGCCAACTCGTCAGTCTCGTCGACGAGTGCCTGGTCCTCCAGTGTGCCTCTCGTGCGCGAGACCCAGTCGAGGCGATCTAGCTCCCCGCCGAAGCGGTCGGAAGCGGGGAGGAGCAGCCTCTTGATCTCGGATGGCACCAGTTCCAGGACGCCGCCGCCGAAGCTTCGTCCCTCGATCTCCGCGGTCAGCAGGGTCAGTGAGTTGTGGAAACCAGCGGCAAACGAAGCGGTTGTCACTGGGGAGTTGGCGAGCATCCGCCCGCGGTAGATCGTGTCGGTCGTCACGACGGCCGCCTCGTTCACGATCATTCGCGGGAAGAGGTGCGAGCGCTTGGACATCAGGAGATCGCCGGGCGCTACGACAGGAACGCGATGCCAGGGTGACCTGATCCGACACTTGTATCGAGAGGGAAGGCCCTGGCTCACGCCAAACGCGAGGTACCGGGCGGCGCCGGGGGCGGACTCGGGTGACGGCCTCGAAGCGGAGAAGTCCAGCAGCCATGCCTTCTCACCCTGCGCGGCAATCGCCTCATGGTCTGCCTGCGTGAACCGGAGGCCAGGTGCGTGACGAGTACGGGGCAAGAGTGGACGCGCCCAGGTCTTGAGGGAGTAGTCGACCACGTCATCGGCGTCCACGCAGAAGAATGCGTTGGCACCTGTCACGGTTGCGACTTCAAACCGTGCGAGGTCGCTGAGTGCCTGGACCTCCCGGAGTTCCGCGACCTCGCGGAGGGCTTCGAGATGGGCGTCCGTCAGCAGGTACCGAGTCCAGGTCGCCTCGCCCACCTTGCCGACGTGCTGCCACTCGAGCACGCCCTGAGGAAGGCGCTCACGGAAGCTGACGATGCTTGAGGGCCGCGGGCCGTCAGCGATCCGTCCGCTCACGATGGCAACTTCCTGGAGGACCCCGGGGAACGAACCGGGCGGGAAGAGATCGAGATGGAGCTCTTCGCTATGCGTTAGCAACCAATCTCGGACTACGCGCCCAGAGACGCCGGTCAGGACCTCGGTAGGGAGGACGAAGGAGTAGGCGCCACCGGCGCGCAGCGAAGCGAGCGAGCCGACGAGGATAGGGATCCAAAGGTTGGAGACGCCTGCCATCGGTACTCCGGCCCTCGCGTGGACCTCGGCGGCTGCCGTCCGGTCCTCCGGTCGCACAAACTGAAAGCGAACGAATGGCGGGTTACCCACGGCGGCGTCAAACTCGCGGGGCGCGTCGTTGAGCCACTCGAGGACGCTTGCGTTGATCGTCTCGCCGGCTAGTTCAGAAGCGCGGAGGGCTTGCGCGCATGCTGCTGCCTCTTCACTCACGAGCTCGATGGCGGTCACTGATGCAACGCGATCGCGCAGGGGATGCGAGCCCAGAAGTCGTACGAACGCGCCGTCGCCAGCGCTCGGCTCTAGGAGCCTGAGACGCCCGGACCCTGGGGACAGCGCCTGTACGCGATCGAGGCAGATCCGAACCAGAGGCTCCGGCGTGTAGAAGCCGCCGCGCAACTTCTCCGGGGTTACCTCATCCGAAGTCTTCATGAGCCCTCCCGGCAGATCGCGGTCCAGTCTAGGTAGGTCGCGAGCGTGTCACGGGGACCTGTATCGGACACGGCGAGCCTCTGTGAGTTGAGCACGACCCGCCGACATCATCGGGCCTGTGGACATCCGCTTCGTGACCCAGCCGTTCGCCGACGGAGAAGACCTGCGGGATTTCCTAGATGGCGTCGCCGCCGACAACGATCTCATGACCCTCCGAGTGGCCGTGGCATGGGCGAAGCGAAGCGGCCTCGCCCGGATTGAGAGTGGCATCAGGACCCTGCGAGATCGCGGTGGGCGATTGCTAGTTGTCGTCGGCATCAGCGAGGGAGGTGGCACCAGGCAGGGCATGGAGTGGCTCATGAGGCTGGCCGACGAGGTTTACGTCTTCCACGACTCCGGACGGACGTTCCACCCGAAGGTCTACCTCGCATCAGGGGAGCGAACCGCGATGCTCCTCGTCGGATCGCAGAACCTGACGCTGGGCGGCCTCGCCTGGAACTACGAAGCTGCCCTCGTGTGCGAGCTCGACCTTGCGGTTCCCGAGGATTCCGCACTGCATAGCCAGGTGATCGACTACTTCGAGCGCCTTCGCGCGGACGAGAGCGTATGCCTCGAGCTGGACGACGAGCGTCTGCGTGCGCTGCTGGCAGATCCCGCTCTCCAGATCAAGGACGAGGACGACCGGCGCCCCCGCGGTGACGGCGCTGCTCTAGCAGAAGAGCTGGAAGACGTCGAGGGGGCGAGCGACGAGATGGAGAGGGCCGCGGCGGCCATCTTCGGTCGAAGCCGGGAACCCAAGCGCGCGGTGCCACAGCCTGTCTCCGGGACAGCCAAGGCGAGCCCCGGTTCGTCGGCGGGCAGCACGGCCGCCAGCCCGAGCCCTTCCGGTGGGTCGGCTACGCCTTCCGCGCCCGCGGCGGGCCGCCGGTGGTTCAAGAGGATGGATGGCACCGCAGCACAGAAGCCGCCGAGCCCCGCATCGAAGCCGACCGGCAACCTTCGGTTGAGCCAAGAAGACTTCGCGATCGACCACACTCGCTACTTCCGCCAAGTCTTCTTCGGCGGGGAGGTTTGGACAGCGCGCGCCTCAGACCCCCGCTTTGAGGATCTAACCGTGCCGATGACCGTGGTCGTCGACGGTGTGGCCTTGGGCACTGTGGACGTGAAGGTTTCGCATGCGGAGCACCGCATCTCGGACCAGGGGAACGTTCCGACAGTGCTCCACTGGGGTGCGAAGGTTGGGCAGGTCCTCCGGCAGGGCAACTATGTCGGCAGCACGGTCACGCTCGAGCACTCTGCCGGTGGCCAGTACCGGCTGACGATAGGCAACAACCCAACAGGGCCGTTCAGCTTCTAGCTTGGACGGGCCACCGGCCCGAAGGTATCGCCGTCCGACTCTTCTTGCATCCCTGCGATGCTGCGGCCGTGCCCGCCAGCCGCTGACGGCTCACGGTGCAGACTGGTGACCATGTGCCCGTCCTGCACTGGTAGTCGAGGCTCTGTGCGGAGGGTCACCCTCTGGGCCTAGTGCACGAGCAGCTTCAGGCGTGTATCGTCTCAAACGATCCGCGGGGAGCAGAGCTCCTCCCGGAGGGGCTGAAGCACGAGGCATCGTGTTCGCCCAGCAGTGCAGGGTGTTCCCGACGACCAAGGTGGCGCACTATAGATCGAGCCCCGAATCCACGTAGCGTGCATTCGGTCGCGATCCACTCACACCGTTGATAAAGAGCCCTCGCTCGCAGTAGCGCTCGAGTCTATGCAGAGGACGCCCCGCCATCGGCGGGGCGTCCTTCTTTTTCGGACCTCACGTGGGCCAGACACGCACTGCTTGCTTGTTGCCGCGGACATATCCGTTCGGATAGACGTTGATATGACACCCCTCATGCCGAAGGCGCCATACCTCATAAGCGGATGTGATTCGTTCCTTGCCGCGTCCGCGTTGCACATCCCAGTGATATCCAAGGGGGAGCACCGTGCCTGCCACTCGCAGCGCGACACGTTCCTCGCCGGCCGCGCCATGGAGCGCTGAAGGCCGCTCCCATGTCCGTCCAGCGTGGTCAAATCGGCCTCCGTGCCGGGCATCGTAGCGGACGCCGAAGTCCCGGATCAGCTGGTCGGTCCACGGCTCTGGCCACGAATATGTCGGGTCAAAGATGTGAAGCGGGAGCGCGCGCGGATCGTGTTCGCTGGCGCAGGCGTCTGGCGGAGGCCAAGACGCAAACCGCTCGAGAGCGGTGCGGACGTCTCCAACACCACGCGCCAGCGCAAAGTAGCCTTTGTGCGCAACGTAGTCACCTAGAGGTATCAGTTCGCGCAGTGTTGCGGGCTCGCTCGACGGATCCGATTTGACGTATGAAGCGTGTGAGGCGAGCACGATGCAGTCGTTCAGATGTAAGGACTCGTAAAGTTCGCGGGCATCACGTGGGGACAGCACACGGTAAGGGCGGTCCTTCTCAGTGCCGCCGTGGACTCGCTGGTCTTTCGTGCGACGAACGTTGAACGTCATCCCAGCAGTCCGTGCACCCTGCTCTGCCGCTCGCCTGAGGGACTCCTGGTCTGCCGACTCGCGCTCCACACCGATGAACCACACTCGACGCGTGACCTGACCGCCCGGGGCACTTGCCTGGGCGTCTCGGCCCGCCCTCGCCCTCGCCGGCGCGGCGCTCACGGGACCATGTGCAGCAGGGCCGAGGCTGGCAACTGAACGGCCCTTAGTTCGTCTGAGCTCATGCGCCTTATCGTGGCAATGAGGGCTTCGCGGAGCCTGGAGTCGTCGGCCGGTCTTGGCGGGGTTCCGGCTCCCTTACGCTCGATTATGAGGTCGGCCGGAACGGGAAGGCCAACCGCGGCGTACCAGTTGCGCAGACGTGCCACGACGGCGCGCTTTAGGTAGAGATTCCAGAGCCCCTGGAGCACCCCGGGCAGCGCCCGGGTTCCTCTTCGCTCGTTAAGCCATAAATGCACACGCGCTCGCATTTCCTCTTCATCGGCGCTATGCATCCTCTCGGTTGATTCTGCGAAGTCAGCGCGCCAGGTGTCCAGGATCTCTTGCGTGATCGTCGGCAGAGGGACAGGAATGTCAGGAGAGCCTTCGATCCGCGACGATGCCCTTGCGGTGCCGGCAACGAGGAAGTAAGGCTCTCCGCTTGCGTAGTCGATGGTAGCGGCCCAATGGTCAGGGCGAATGGTTATTGACTCGTCGATGGTTATCGCGTCTGCGGCAACGCCTGATGGCGCCCGCGGGGGCTCAGGCAGTAGATAGAGCACTGGTGGGCGCCGTGTGTCGTCGACGGCCAAGAGATCCGGAAGATCCTGGACGAGGTCCGTCATCCGTTGATAGCCAAATCGCGCCTGGTCAAACTTCTCGCCGAGGATCTGCGAGAGACGATTTTTCAGCACGCCTGTGGACATATGCCGCCAGTCTTCTTTGCCACTCTCTCGCGCGCGGTCAAAGGCTTGCCGCACCAGGGCTTCCAGCCCGTCGCGGGAGCCATCGGTTGTTGCGGCTTGTTCGTCCACTGTGCTCTCCTGCTCGATCTCGCTCACGGCTCCGCCGGAGACTGCGACCCCTGCCGGCTCTGGGGCCTGCGCGGTCGGGGCTTCTACAACCGCACCTGCGTGGCGCTCTGCCGTGCTCTCCAGAAGGCGACGCACTGCACGTACCTCGGCGTCGGTGAGGCGCGACGACGCACTCCTCGCCCCTGTCAGCTGCGGTGTGTCGTTGATCAGCTGCAGGACGGCACGAGAGGTCACGCCGTACTCCCTGGCGAGTTCGTACACACTGAGGCGGGCAGGCATGTGGGCATTCTGCCGCCTCCATGGGTCCCGCAGTGCGCTCTCCCGATCTATCTGACTCCCCGGGTTCGGGTCCCGCCAGAGCCGACGGGCGCGACGAGGCGACACATCGAGGCCGCTGTCTCGCCGTGCCGTGGTCAGCGGGTGGTCAGCGCCCGCCTCGGAACGGGGTCACGCTACGAACTACTCGCATGTATTTCCGCAGGTCAGGTCACTATTCACGGATCGAGATCGAACTCCTAAAGCGGGTGTCGGCAGTTCGAATCTGCCCAGGCGCACAACACGATCCGACCTGCACTATCGCGCCCGACCGCCGGCTCTTGTCGCCGTAGCGGTCGGTGAGGGGGCAGGCTACGGAATGAGCTCGACGATCGTCGACCGTCAGGCCGGACCGGTAGCGCACCCGAGGGCAGAGCGGGATGCTGACGCCGTGACCTCCCGGACCGACGCGGAACGCAGGACCGCCCGGCGACGGTGGGTCGGGTTGGTCGGCCTCGCCGTGGTGTCGATCGGCTGGTGGTTGATCTTTGCCGAGGAGCCGTCGATGGCGCCGCTCCTGATCTCACTCGGCTTCACCACCGTCTCCGTGGGCCTCGCCGTAGACCTCTGGCGAGTTCGGCGGCGCTGAGACGCGGAAGGGTGTGATGGTGCAGCGCGTGGACAGAGCCGAGCGCGTCTGGATGTTTAAGTGGCTCACGCCCCTCTACACGGTCCTGGCCCTGACGACCTGGTGGGCGTGGCTGCGTCGAGGCGAGTGGGAGTGGCTTGCGATGGCCATCGTGATCACGCTCGTAGCGGCGTTCGGGTGGTGGTTGCTGTGGTGGGCGCGCCGACGCGACTGACGTCACGACGAAGAGTCAGCCAACCGCATCGCGGCCGGGGTCATTCGGAGGTTCCACCTGCCCGGGTGTTGCCGAGCCCCCGGGTCGTCCCGGAGCGTTGGGCCGGGCTTAAGGACGTTCGAGCCTCAGGACTGCACCTGGACCTCTGCGGGAACGGCGCCCTCCACCTCGATCGTCGCAGTCCCCTCCTGGGCACCCGGTGGCACGGTGATGACCTGCGTCAGCACGCCGGCCTCATTCGCGTCGCCCGACCCGAGATCGACCGTCGTCGCACCCTGGACCCACGTCACGGTGAGGTCGCGCCGCGGCATCTGCGTGTTTGAACGGCCGTCGTCATCGCAGTCATCGAAGAGGTCGCGCGTGGTGATCGTGACCGCTTCCCCGGGACTCACGACCTGAGCCGACGCGGCGGTCGCCGGCTCTGCGCACGCGGCACTGCCGGCGCCGCCGGTCTTCACGCCGGCGGATGCAGAGCAGCCGGTTGACGAGCCGGCGGCCACCAACCCGATCACGATGGCAACGACGATCGCGCGAGCACGCACTGTTTTCCCCCTCGGATCGAAGCGTGCGCCCAGTCTTGCGTAGTGCGCGCTAGTCGCGCCTGGTCGGCGCCGCGCCCGCTACGGCGGTGAGGCCGGTGAGGTAGTGGCTCCCTACTTGCGCATGTGTGATCGCGCGGAGCTTGTACCAGCGCGGGCGCTTCTGCCACGTCGCGTCCGGGCGGACCTCATGCAGGGCCAGCCAGCCGCGGTCGATCTCGACAAGCTGGCCGATCCAGAGCGCCGATCGCTCCCGTTCCTTCTGGATGCCGATCAGAGGTGACGTCGCTGCGAGTGTCCGGAGCATTCCCTTGGTCGAGTCGAGTTCGACCGCGCCGGGAGCAGTCGGCGGCCACTCTGGCTGGGTCCGCGAGACCCTGCCCTCGAACGATCGGTCTCGACGCACGCGGGCGATGTCGCGGATGCGGATGGCCACGAAGCCGTCGAAGTAGCCTCCGTCCATCGTTGCTGCGACGAGCACCCACTTGCGACCGAGCCCGACGACGAATCCGTCGACGCGGTCGGCCCGCTTCGGGCGTCGCTCGATACGCACGAGCGACTGAGTGCCGAACGACGCCTCGAGCTTGCGTCTCACCGTTGTCGGACTGGTCGTGTCGGGCATGGCGGTGACCTTAATGGCGGGCTGTCGACGTCCACGACTACTTTCGGATCGAAGTTTGAGTCTGCGCGCGTGGGCGTCGGGCGCGCGAGCTCGGGACCTTCTGTGCGCGACAGTCGGACCCGACCGGGCAGTCGCGCTCGCCGCTACGCGCCGCCAGCCTCACCATCGCGGCCCAGTCCGAGGACTGGAGCCGCGATGTCTCCCGATGGGCGCCTGCCGAGCTGGTCATGCGGCGGGCGGAACGACCACGACCTTGCCGTGGATCGCACCGGCGTCGGCCTGCTCGTGGATCGTGGGCAGTTCGCTCAGCGCCACCCGCTGCGCGACGGTGACATGGAGGTCGCCGCTGTCGACCAGCCCGACGAGCCCCGCGAGCACCTCCGCGTTGGGGTGGACGTAGATCGTGACCGCCCGGACGTTGCGCGCCCCGTCGCCGGGCGTCGTCACCATCGGGGTCGTCGACACGACTACGCCGCCGTCGCGGACCCACGGGACCAGAGCGGCGAACCCGTCGGCGGTGATCGGCGCGAGGTTGAGCAGCACGTCGACAGGCTCGGTGAGTGAGTCGAGCAGCGTGGTCGCCGTGTGGTCGACGATCTCGTCCGCGCCGGCGGCCGCGACGGCGTCCCGGCTGCGGGGGCTCGCGGTCGCGATGACGTAGGCGCCCGCGCGCTTGGCCAGCTGCACGGCGTAGCCGCCGACGGGTCCGCCGGCGCCGTTGATCACGATCCGCTGGCCGGCCGTGAGCTGGCCGGCCTCGAAGAGCGCCTGCGAGGCGGTGAGCGCGACCGAGGGCAGCGCGGCGGCGTCAGCGAGCGGGATGCTCGTCGGGGCCGCCACCACGGCGTCCGCCGGGGCGACGACGTACTGGGCCGCGGAGCCGTCGGCCGTCATGGGCAGGAAGCCGACGACGTGCTCGCCGACCGTCCGGGCGCTCACGCCCTCGCCGACGGCGTCGATCGTGCCAGACACGTCGTAGCCCGGGGTGTGGGGCAGCGTGATGGGGATCGGCAGGAAGCCGCCGCGGATGCCGCCGTCGGCTGGGTTGAAAGCCGAGCCGGCGACTCGGATGCGGACCTCGCCCGAGCCGGGAGTCGGCTGGTTGACGTCCTCGTACCGCAGGACCTCGGAGCTGCCGGTCTGGTGGAAGCGGATGGCCTTCATGGTGTCTCTCCTTCGGTGACGGTGCTTCGGATTCGAAGCAACTGCGATGAAACGTAACAGTGCTTCAAATGTGAAGCAAGTGCTTCGAGTTAGAAGCACCGCTAGGATCGCCGCATGACCTCGTCGCCTCGTCCGCTGGACGCCACGCAGCTCGGCGCGTACTTCGCTCTCATCGAGGCGAGCAGCCTGCTCAAGCACGCCGTCGAGCAGCAGCTGCGTGAGGCGGGGGACCTCAGCTACGTGCAGTTCCAGCTCCTGGCCACGCTCGGCGACTCCGATACGGGCAGCCGGCGGATGACCGACCTGGCGGACGGCGTCGTCTACAGCCGCAGCGGCCTGACCTACCAGGCGCAGACGCTCGAGAGCCGCGGGCTCGTCACGCGCACGCCGTCCGCGGACGACGAGCGCAGCGTCACCGTCACCATCACCGCGGAGGGCAGCGCCGTCCTCGCGGCGGTCTTCCCGGGGCACGTCGGCCTGCTCGACCACCTGCTGTTCGCCGCGCTGTCCCGCGCCGACATCGAGGCGCTCGCCGACGTCCTCGGACGCGCACGCGACCACATGCGCCAGAACCCACCCCGGTCGGCAGCGCCGCGGCGCCGGAAGAAGGCGGACCCCGCTGGCTAGACCGATCGGGTCCGTCTCGACACGAGCGGGCGCGGAACACGCCTCGCGACGGGGTGCTGCGGTAGGTTGACGCTAGTTCCGGTCACCCCACGCATCGACTGCACGGGTCTTGTCGGGAGCCGCAGACCCGCAGGTCGCCACCGATCGTCGTCGGACCATCGAGCCCCTGCGAGCTGACTGCGGCGTAGGACCCGGTCGTGGCCGGAGGGATGACGCACGTCATCGGCAGCTCGGGCATGGGCCCGAGGTCAGTGCACGCGAGCACGCTGCCGCGATGACGCAGCGCGCTGTGCCGCGGTCGCGGTGCGGGTGGTGAAGGAGGAGAAGTGGCACGAGCAGGCCAGCGCGGTTCCGGTCGCGCGCGCACGGACGCCGGGGCCGGCCAGCGCCGCCGCACCCCCGCGCGCCCGAGCGAGCAGGGGATCATCCCGGTCCTCGCCGAGATCGCGCGTGACGTCGACAACGCCGTGCGTCGTCCGCCCACTCGCCCCGCGGTCCGCACGCAGTTCCAGGTCGTCGCCCTGATCGTCCGCGAGGAGCGAGCGCGCGTCATGGCCGACACCACCCTGACGTCGGCCAAGCGCACCGAGCAGCTCAAGCGTCTCGACGGCGTCGCGACGCAGCTGGCCAAGACCGCCGCCCGCGACACCTCGCTGCTCGAGCTGCTGGCCGACGACGCCCGCGTCTCCGAGGCCGCGCGCACCTACAAGGCGACCGTCATGCGTGCCGGCGGGCTCGAGCCGCCGGAGGAGCCCGAGCCCGTGGCGCCTGTCGTCCGGGCGGTCGAGACTGCGCCGCGCGTCATCCCGCAGTCGGTCATCTCGCGCCAGCTGTCGAACCCGTTCCTCGCCCCCGATTACGAGGCGGCCGCGGAGCGGATCGCCGCGCGGCCTCGTCGGCTGGCCGGTTGGGAGCTGCTCGAGCCGCTGTTCCGGTCGTTCGAGTACGCCGCGACCGGGTCGCCCGCGTGCATGGAGCTGCCCGAGCCGCGGAGCGTACGCGCCCCCTTGGGGCGCGAGCTCATGCACCACCAGGCCCAGGTCGTCGAGGCCGCCGCGCGCGGTCACCGCACCTTCCTGCTGGCCGACGAGCCCGGCCTCGGCAAGACTGCCCAGGCGCTGCTCGCCGCGCAGGCGGCCGACGCGTTCCCGTTGCTCGTCGTCGTGCCGAACGTCGTCAAGACGAACTGGGCGCACGAGGTCGGGCTGTGGACGCCGTCGCGTCGCTCGACCGTGGTGCACGGCGACGGCGACCAGGTCGACGCGTTCGCCGACGTCGTGATCGTCAACTACGAGCTCCTCGACCGGCACGTCAGCTGGCTGGGCGACCTCGGGTTCCGCGGGATGGTCGTCGACGAGGCGCACTTCATCAAGAACAAGACGTCGCAGCGCTCGCAGCACGTGCTGTCGCTGTCCGAGCGGATCCGCGCTCGCACCGCGAAGCCGCTGCTCATGGCGCTGACCGGGACGCCCCTGATCAACGACATCGAGGACTTCCGGGCGATCTGGCAGTTCCTAGGCTGGATCGACGACAAGGTGCCGCTGGGTCAGCTGCAGATCGCGCTCGAGGAGAGCGGGCTCACCCCCGCCGACCCCGGCTTCTACGCAGCCGCGCGGGCCGCCGTGATCGACATGGGCATCGTGCGTCGCCGCAAGATCGACGTGGTCGCGGACATCCCCGCCCGCCGGGTCGCTGACCTGCCCGTCGAGCTCGACGGCGCCGTCGGCCGCTCGATCCGTGCGGCCGAGGCCGCACTCGCCGCTCGACTCGTCGCGCGCTACCACTCGGCGGTGGAGTTCCTCACCGGCGACGCAGCCGTGGTCGGCATCGACCCCGACCTCGTGCGCCGCGTCGCGGCGGCCGAGCTCAAGGACTCGAGCTCGAAGGCCAAGGGCGAGAACGTCTTCACGATGGTGCGCCGCATCGGCCAGGCCAAGGCCGGGCTCGCGGCCGACTACGCCGCGCAGCTCGCGCGCAACGTCGGCAAGGTCGTGTTCTTCGCCAAGCACATCGACGTCCTGGACCAGGCGGAGCAGACCTTCGCCGACCGCGGCATCCGCTACGCCTCGATCCGCGGGGACCAGACGACGAGGGTGCGCGACAAGAACGTCGCGGCGTTCGTCGACGACCCCGAGGTCTCTATCGCGGTCTGCTCGCTCATGGCCGCCGGGGTTGGGCTCAACCTGCAGGTCGCGTCCAACCTGGTGCTCGCCGAGCTGTCCTGGACCGACGCCGAGCAGACCCAGGCCATCGACCGCATCCACCGCATCGGCCAGGACGAGCCGGTCACCGCGTGGCGCATCATCGCCGCGCAGACGATCGACGCGAAGATCGCCGAGCTGATCGACAGCAAGTCGGCGCTCGCCGCGCGGGCGCTCGATGGGATCGGCGACGAGGACGCGGAGTCGACGGACGTGCAGCTGGAGGCGCTGGTCGGGGTGCTGACCGACGCACTGGCCGCCGAGGGCGTCGCCTGACGAGGCCTGGTGTGCGCGGTGCCGCCTACCAGCTGGCGGCGGGGAGCGGATTCATCCCGCAGGCCCACCAGTGCGGTTCGAGGGGGAGCGGCTCGGTGCACGGCTCGCCGAACATGTCCCAGCCCGTCGGGGGCTCACCGCTAGCGGTGTAGAAGTACCCGCCGGCGTCGTCGGGAATCCCGAACCACTGCGGGAAGAACACGGTGCCATCTCGCGTGAGGGTCGTCCCGGACTCGGACAGCGCCGCCAGGTGCGCCGGGAGCCGCGTGCCGAGGTAGGAGTCTGCGTCGACCTGGTCGACCCGCTGGGCGGCCGCCTCGACGAGGTCGGCGCGCATCACCTCGAACGTCGCGCGCGGCCCGTACCAGGGCGGCCCAGAGAGGGCGCAGAGTGCGACGAACGCGCTCACGAGGCAGGCGACGACGGCCCACCCGCGCGACGCCAGCCGTGCGACGAGCCACACGGTGAGAACTGCTCCGACGAGTGCGGCGACCGCACGGACCGCGCCGAGCGGACCGCGAAGGTGCGTGAGGACCGAGAGGTCGGCTGGCAGGGCGTGGCGCACCGCGAGGCTCCACGACCAGTGCGCGCTCCACGCGAGCGCCCACGCGGATGCGGCGGCGACCGCCGCGAGCACGCTCCAGGCTCGGCGAGCGTGTGCGGCGTCCATCGCACGGACGGTAGCGACGCGTCGGGCTACGCGTGCGCGGCTTCACACGGCGCACCCCAAGCCTTCGTCGGACGTGCTCACGTGGCCCGTGCGGCGTGGCCGAGAAAGACGAAGGGTGGTGGTGCCCGCCGCATCCGCGGCAGGCACCACCACCCCGTCGATCAGCTGAGAGCTACTTCTTCACCTCGATCTTCACCGTCGTCGCGCTCGCCGCGGCGTAGGTGGTCGACCCCACGTACTTCACGGTCACCTTCCACGTGCCCTTCGGCAGCTTCGGCAGCGTGAACGTCGCCTTGCCGGACTTCAGCGTGAAGGTCTCCGTCGCCTTCAGGCTGCCGCTCGACAGGGTCACCTTGACCTTGCCGGTCGCCGTCGCCAGGCCCTTGGGGACCGTGACGGTGACCGTGGCCTTGCCGCCCTTCTTGGTGGTCGGCGCCTTGGTCACCTTGGTGACGACCTTGGAGACCTTGCCCTGGGTGACCTTGAGCTTGGCGGTCGCCGTCGTGCTGGTGACCGTGCTGGTGCCGGCGTAGGTCGCCTTGAGCGCGTAGGACTTCACCGCGAGCGAGGCAGGCAGGGTGATGACGGCCTGGCCAGTGCTCGAGAGCGTGGCCGTGCGGGCCGAGCCGGCGCCCGTGAGCGTGACCTTGCCCGTGGCGGCCTTGCCGCGCGAGTCGACGACCTTGACCGTGACCTTCACGGACTTGCCGTACGTGCTGCTCGTGACCGCCGTGATGCTGGCCTTGGCGGTCAGCGGCTTGACGGCCAGGGTGAGCGGGGCCGTGGCCGACGCCGCGAAGGTGTCGTTCCCGGCGTAGCTCGCCTTGAGCGCGTACGACTTCACCGCGAGGGTGGCCGGGAGGGTGACGACGGCCTGGCCGGTGCCCGAGAGGGTCGCGGTCAGCGCCGCGCCCGCGCCCGTCAGGGTGACGGTGCCGGTGACCGGGTCGCCCGAGGCGGCGGTGACCTTGACGGTGGCCTTGACGGCCGTGCCGTACGAGGCCGTCGTGGCGGCGGACAGGGTCGCCGTGGTGGCCACCTTCTTCACCGTCAGGGTGACGGGCTCCGAGACCGACGAGGCGTAGACGCCGTCGCCCTCGTAGGCGGCCGTGACCGTGTACGTGCCGGCCGGGACCGTGGCGGGGACGGTCAGCGCCGCGGTGCCGTCCGCGATCGCCGAGGTGATGGCGTCGCCTGGCAGGCCCAGGAGCGAGACCGTGCCGGTCGCGCCCGCGGTCACCGTCGCGGTGTAGTCCACGGCGGTGCCGACCGTCGTGGACGGCGTGCCGCCCGCGAGGGTCACGGACGACTGCTTGCCGACCTTGAGGTCGGTGGTCGACGACGTGATCGAGTAGCCGCGGCCGAGGTACTTGACCTTCCACACGTCACCGATCTGGTCCGACGTGAAGGCCGGGAGCGTGATCGAGACGGGCGAGCCGGCCCGGTTGAGCGCGACCGGGGCGCCGACCTGGTGGCCGTCCTGGTCGAGCACGATCACGGAGCCGGCCGGGCTGCCCGTGCCGGTGTTGCGCGGAAGGTTGACCGCGTTCCCGTTGAACGTGACGAACGGCGCGTAGCCGGACGCCGTGACGTCGATGCTGAGCGTCGGCGTGGTGCCCGGGACCAGGTCGGTCGACGAGGAATCGCCGACCGTCACGGCCGTGCTGCTCTTGTAGTGCGTGGAGCCGAGCGAGCCGAGGACGTCGGCGTAGGCGTCGAGCGCCTCCGAGGCGAAGTCACGCGCGTTCGTGAGGCGGTCGCTGCCCGCGGCGAGGCTGCCGTTGAGCGTGGTCTCCGGCGTGTTGGGCCAGTCGTGCCCGGCGACGTACCAGTACTCGGTCATGTATTCGGTGTACGTGCCGTTGTCGTTGATGCGGATCGCCTGGTCGACGACCGGAGCGGCGTTGCCGAGCGCGTCCTTGTGGTTCTGGTTGTACGTGACGAGCGCGGGGACCTGGAGGCGGCGGGCCGTCTGCAGCGTCTGGGTGGTGTCGCCGCCCGGGTAGTACTGGTTCGGGCTCGCGCCCGGCTCGCCGGCCTTGGCGTACTCGGCGACGGCGTTCGGCAGGTAGGTGTTGACCAGGTCGCCGTACAGGTGGCCCGGAGCCAGCAACTTGCCGTCCGGTGCGAACCTCGGGGCGCCCGAGGTGCGGATGTGGTCGTAGTTGGTGCCGCCGTTGCTCGTCGAGAAGAGCGAGAAGTCCAGGTTGTAGACCGTCTTCACGCCGCTGGCCTGCGCGTCGGCGTTGATGTGCGCGATGACCGCGCGGGTGTTGTGGCACCACGTGCCGCCGAACAGCAGCGGGACGTCGGCGTTGGCGTAGCGCGGGTTCGACAGCAGGTCGATGGTCTCGGGGTACGAGAGCTGCTGGACGCGCCAGCCCTCGGCGTTGTCCGAGTCGGCCAGGATGTTGCCGCCGTACTTCGTCGCGTCGGTGTACGACGACGTGTGGCGACGGTTGACCTCGTCCTTGTAGAACTCGAACTGCGTGTTGACGCTCAGGTCGGGCTCGGTGACCGTGCCGCCGTCGAGCAGGACCTGCTTGACCGTGGCCTCGTACGCCGCGCGCTCGTCCGGGGTGTCGAGGTCGGCTGCGGTCTTCGTCTCGGACAGCGAGGACACGACGCGGTCGTCCTTGCCGTCGGCGTCCTTCGCGTCCTTGTCGAGGACGACGAGGTACGGGCTGGTGACCTTGCCGGCCTCGGACCGGACGAACTCCGGTGCCGGGCTGTTGCCGTTGATCAGGTTGAGGAGCGTGCCCCCGGTGGTCGGCGTCGTGGCGTCCTCCGCCTTCCAGTAGGCAAGTCCGTCGCCACCCAGCTGCGTCGCGAGCTCGGTCCAGTCGAAGACGTTGAGGCTGTTGCCGTCGATGCGCGGGTTGAAGACGTAGATCTTCTTCACGCCGATGCTCTTCGCGGCGGCGTTGATCGAGCCGATCTCGGCCTGCGTGCTCGCGTCCTTCGGGTCACCGATCAGCACGGCGTACTTGCCGGCCTTGAAGCGCAGCAGGTACTTCAGGCGCTCGATCGTGATCGTCTCGAACACGTGCTCGCCGCGCTGCGAGGCGAGCGCGGGGAACACGTCGGCGAGGTAGTCGAAGTCGACGCTCGAGGTGATGGCGGGGGTCGACGGGTCGGCGCTGGCGCCGGGTGCGGTCAGCGTGACGACGGGTGCGGTCGCCAGGGCGGCGACCACGATCCCGGCGATCCTGCGCCGCAGAGGGGAGCTGGACATGAGTGCAGTCATCACTTTCTCTCGCCCCGTGCGGGGCGAGGGGGTGGGGGTGGCTGTGGCGCGAACTAGCGGGCGGAGCTGGTCTCGGGTGCCCGCAGGGCCTCCGAGACGGGACGAGCGGGGGACGCGATCGAGGTCCCGGCGAGGAACGCCGGGATGCTGGGGGTGCCGAGCTGCAGCGGGGGCAGGACGGCGGTCGGGGCGGGTGCGGCAACCACGGCCGCGGGGACCGCGGGGGCCGACGAGACGGCGCGGCGTGAGCCGCCGCGCGCGTAGTGCGTGACCAGGAGCAGCACACCGGCCGCGGCGAGGGCGATGAGGATGATGAGTCCCGTCAGCGGCGGGACGGTCTCGGCCGGCTCGGCGGCCGCGGCGGGCTCCTCGGCCGCGACCGGCGCGACGGGAGCCGCGGCGACGACCGTCACCGGGCTCTGCGAGATGACCGTGCCCTGGTGCGCGACGACGAAGTTGTGCGCGCCCTCGGGAGCGTCGGCCGGGACCACGACGTCGGTGCTGAAGGCACCCGCGGCATCGGTCGTGACTGTGGTGAGCAGCACCGGGTCGGAGTGGAGCTCGACGTCGAGGGCGGCGTTCGGGGCGTAGCCGGAGCCGGCGAGCGTGACCGTCGCACCCGGGGAGACGTCGCCCGTCCAGGTGAGCGTGCCGACCACGGACTCGACCGGCGTGCCGAGGATGACGGCCTCGGACGGCGTGGAGGCGGCGGACTCGCCGACCGTGTTCACCGCGCGGACCGCGGCGCGGTAGCTGCCGTCGGGCAGGTCGGTGAACGTGTACGTGGTGGTGTCGGCGTCGACCTCGGCGCGGTTGTCGCCGCTGAGCTGGACGACGTAGCCCGTCACGCTGTCGAGGTCGACGTCAGCCGACGGCTTCCACGTGACGACGATCGTCGAGCCGTCGACCGTGAGGGTCGGGGTGCCCGGCGCGGTGGGGGCGCCCGCGGCGACCTCCTCGTCGGGGTCGATCCCGAGGTCCTCGTTCGGGGTGACCGGCGTCTTGACCGGCGTCTTTGTGCCGGGCGTGGGCGTGGTGCCCGTCGTCTTCGTGTCGGTCGGGATCGAGAGGCCGGGCGTCGGTGCCTTCGTCGACGTGCTCGTGGGCTTCTTCGTGGGCGTCGTCGTCGGAGCCTTGGTGGGCTTCGGCGTCTTGACCGGCGTCGGGGCCTTCGTCGGGCTCGGCGACTTGGTGGGCTGGGACGTCGTGATGTTGTAGTCCGACGGGAGGTCGTCCTCGTAGAGCACGTCGCCCGGGTCGCCCTGCCAGATGCCGGTGCTGGCGCTGCTCTGCACGATCCGGCCCTTGTACTTCGGGTTGTTCCCGTCGTACTCGTGGCAGGTGGGGATCGGCTGGCAGAACTTGTCCTCGGCCAGGCTCGTGAGAGCGGCGCCCATGTCGTCCTGGAGGCACGGCTGGTCGTCGCCGCCGTCGACCCAGGCGACGGTCGCGGCCTGTGCCTGGCTCGCCTGGGCGATCGGCAGGCCGACGGTGAGCACGCCGACGACGCCGAACGCGGCGGCCAGGCGGACGCTGCGGGTGAGGTGGGGGAGAAGGTTCACGATGAGTGGCTTTCTGGGGAGGAGACGTGCGGTCGGTCAGCGGGCGCCGACGCGCTCGCGCGGGCTGGGTTCGATGGCGCAGGCGCCGACCGGGAGCGAGCCCCACAGGGCGTCGTCGTCGGGCTGCGCCGCATCGGCGGGAGTGGGCTCGTCGTCCGGGGCCGTGAGCGCGAGCGTCGTGACGTCGGCGTCCGGTGCGTCGAAGATCGCGTCGTCGAGGCGGCCCTCCTTGCGCGCGACGATGGTCGCGGCGACGGCGGCCGAGGTGACGTTGTTCGTCGTGCGGGCCATGTCCGCCAGCGCGCTGATCGGCAGCGTGAGGATGACGACCTCGAGCGGCAGGCCTGCCGCGGCGAGCACGGTGGTCGCGGTGACCGTCGCCGTGCCGGGGACGCCCGCGGTGCCGATCGAGACGAGCAGGCCGAGGATGACGAGCACCGCGTAGTCGCTCAGGCCGTAGGGGATGCCGAGCGCGTTGACCGCGTAGACCGCCAGCAGGATCGGCCAGATCCCGGCGCAGCCGGGCATCCCGATCGTCGTGCCGAGCGGTGCCGTGAAGCCCGCGATCTCGGACGGGACGCCGACCCGGCTGCGCAGGAGGCTCGTCGTCAGGGGGAGCGTGCCGGCGCTGCTCTGCGTGCTGAACGCCGTGACCTGCGCGGGCAGGATCTTGCGGAAGAACGCGACCGGGCTGACGTTGGCCGAGGTCCGCAGGAACACGCCGTTGACGAGGTAGGTGTGCGCGAAGCACACGACGAACGCCACGACGAGCAGCGTGAACAGCGGCCACAGCTGGCTCGTGTCGGCCGAGACCGTCGAGGTGAACGCCGCCGTGAGCGCGAGCACCGCGTACGGGGTGAGGCTGATGACGAAGCCGACGGCGCGGTAGATGATCTCGCGCACGGCCTCGACGAGCGCCTTGAACGGCGCGACCTTCTGCGGGGCCTTGTCCGCGATGACCGAGCACGAGACAGCCACGAGGATGCTCACGAGGATGATCGGGATGATGTTGTTCTCGGAGATGTCCTTGACGATGTTCGTCGGGAAGAACCCGATGAGCACGTCCGTGAACGGCTTCTGGATGGAGTCGAGCGACCGCGTGTCCACGTCGGTGGCGAGGTTCGCCCCCTTGCCGAGGCCGACGAGCAGGGCCGTGCCGAGGGCGAGGAAGATCGCGACGAGGTTGAGGCTGAGCAGCCAGTAGACCGACCGCCCGCCGATCGTCTTGAGCTGCGCCGTCGAGCCGAGCGAGGTGATGCTCGACAGGATCGAGACGATCACGAGCGGCGCGACGATCGTCAGCAGCAGGTTGACGTAGATGCGGCCGATCGGCTGGACGTACTCGACGTGGTTGCGGAAGACGACTCCGACCGCGGTGCCGAGGAACAGGCCGATGAACGTCAGCACGCTGAAGTTCACGCGCTTGCGTGCGAGGGCGAAGATGCCGGCGAACAGGCCGAAGGTGACAGCGAGTGCGGTCGCGTCCCAGAGGTTCATGGGGGTGCTCCGATCATGCGAGGGCCAACCCCGGGGCCGTCAACGGTCGGGGAGCTGCCCTCCGGGGGACTGAGGGATGTCGGGCGCGGGTGCAGAAGACCTCGCGCCGGAGAGACGACGTGCAGTCAGGCGGTGGTGCAGCGACATCGATTCGATCGGTGCGTACCTGCGGGCCTCACGTCGGTGCTCCTCGTGGTCTCCGTGCTTGTCCTCGTGCGGCGCACGACGACCTGGTCGTCACCCGGGGCACCCCGCCACGGACGGAGGGTTGCCGGTCTCCTAGCCGGGGCTTCTCGGAGACACTCGTGACCTGTATTTGTCGACCGCATCGGTCAACTTTTCGATCGAATTTCTACCGGTCGTCGCAGGTCAGGGTCAACATCGCTTAGGCAAAGCCCAGGATCTGAGACGACATTCACCCAAATGGCGGAATAGGGCTTACGAAAGTATGGGGTTGGCCGATGGGAGGTGCAGACCGTCCGCCTCGCCCCAGGAGCCCTCGATGTCCGCTCTCCGCCGCCTGCGCCTCGGCGCCCGCTTGCTCGTCCTGTGCACCGTCGCGATCCTCGCGCTCGTGGCGGTGGGCTCGGTCGGGCTGTGGTCGACGCAGCACCAGCGCGACCTGCTCGACGAGTACCAGGCGCTGCGTGCGGCGTCCGACGCCGCGCAGGAGCAGCGCTACCTCGACAACGACCTGTCGGGCTGGCAGGGCTGGGTGTTCATGGACGTGCTCAAGATCGGCCCCGATGCCGCCACGCAGCCGGACTCGGAGAACATGGCGGGCATGCTCGAGTCGCTGGGCCAGCTGAAGTCGACTCTCGCCGAGTTCGACACCCGTGCGCTCACCCCCGCGGAGCTCACGTCCGTGGAGGACCTGCGCACCGACGCCGCGGCGTACGAGGAGCAGACCGACCAGATGATCGAGCTCGTCGGCTCGGACAGCCCCACGGCGCTCGACGACGCGTACGCCCTGCTGCAGGGGCCGCTGTCGGACACGTGGGCGACGATGCTCGACCACACCCAGGCGCTCGCGGACAGCCTGTCCGCACGGTCCGACCAGGCGGCCGCCGACATGCGCGCGGCGTCCGACACCGCACGCCGGCTGATCGTCACGGTCGGACTCGTCGGGCTGCTGCTCGTGGGGCTCGCGGGCGTCGGCATCACGCGGTCCGTGACCCGTCCGCTCGCCTCGTGCGTAGCGGCGCTGCGCCGCGTTGCGGGCGGCGACCTCACGGTCCGGGTCGACGACGACAGTCGCGACGAGGTCGGCGACCTGTCCCGCGCCCTCGACGCGACGACGCTCGCGCTGCGGGCCACGCTCCAGGAGGTCGTCGCGTCGGCGCACGGCGTCGAGTCGGCGTCGGCCGACCTGTCGGCCACGAGCGAGGAGATGCGCGGCGGCGTCCAGACGACTGCGGACCACGCGACGAGCTCGGCGGCCGCGGCCACGCAGGTCGCCGCGAACGTGGGCGCCGTCGCCGCGGCCAACGAGCAGATGGGCCAGTCGAGCCGCGAGATCGCCGCATCAGCGACGGCCGCCGCGCAGGTCGTCGCGCGAGCCGTCGAGATCGCGGGCGGCGTTAGCGGAGCCGTGGGCAGCCTCGCGCGCTCGTCGGCCAAGATCAGCGAGGTCGTCGACCTCATCGCGCAGATCGCGGCGCAGACCAAGCTCCTCGCGCTCAACGCCCAGATCGAGGCGGCGCGCGCGGGCGAGGCGGGCAAGGGCTTCGCGGTCGTCGCCGAGGAGGTCAAGAGCCTCGCGGAGGAGGCCGAGCGCGCGGCGGCGGACATCTACCGCAGCATCGCGGCCGTCCAGGCAGACGCGAACGCGACCGAGGCCGGCATCGGCGAGGTCTCGACCGTGATCGCCCAGGCCAACGACTACCAGGCGACGATCGCCGCGGCCGTCGAGCAGCAGAGCGCGACGACCGCCGAGATGGGCCGCTCGCTCACCGACGCCGCGTCCGGCGCGGACAGCATCGCGCGCTCGGTCTCGACCGTCGCCCACACCGCGGGCGAGACGCGCACGAACGCGGACAAGACCGCTCAGGCGGCCGTCGACCTGCGCGGGACGGCCGAGCGACTGACCGCCGCGGTCGCGACGTTCTCGATGTAGTCGCTACTCGACGACCTTGACGTCCTTCCAGAACGCCACGTAGTTCGAGAAGTCCTTGCCCACGCGCTCGAACGAGCCCGGGTAGGGATCGGGGTAGCGCCAGGCGACGTCGGGCAGCGTCTCGTCGCCGACCGTCACGTTGAGGTACTGGCACACGCCCTTCCACGGGCAGGTGTACGGCGTGGGGCTCGTCGAGATGAGCTCGTCGTTGACGCTCGCGGGCGGGAAGTACCAGTTGCCCTCGATCTTGATCAGGTCGCTCTCGGGCGCCTCGGCGACGATCGTGTCGCCCACCACTGCCTTCATCGGGTCCTCCAGCCGGTTCGCGGTCCTGCCAGTGTTCACCTGCCCACGCGAGTCCGCACGGTGCCGTGGGACCGAGGGCCCCCGCCGCGGGCGGCCCCGGCGGACAGGCTGGGGCCATGCGTCGCACGCCGATCTACTACTACTCGTCGTCGAGCGCCCTGGTGCGCACGTTCGCCGAGAACCTGGACCGGCCCGTGCTCAACCTGGCCGACCGCGCCGTGCGGCAGTCGCAGGTCGACGGGCCGTGGGTGCTGCTGACGCCGAGCTACAAGACCGGCAACCCGAGCAACGACACCATCCCCGAGGGCGTCCGCCGGTTCCTGCGCGACGAGGTCAACCGGCGCGCGATGGTCGGGGTCATGGGGTCCGGCAACCGGAACTTCGGGACCCACTACCAGCTGGCGTGCCGCCAGATCGCGGCGAGGTCCGGGCGGCCCGTGCTGTTCGAGTTCGAGCTCGCGGGCACGCCGGAGGACGTCGCGGAGTGCCGGCAGATCATGGCCGATCTGGATGCGGCGCTCGATCGGGCGCACGCGAGCGTCGGATGAGGGGAGCGGGCAGCGTCTTCCTCGCGGGGCCCGCGTTCACGATTCCGACAAGTCAGGACATTCGTCCCGAGGGAAAGACCGTCAGGCGATCTAGTGTATTTCACATACCACCGACCACGGGAGATGCTTCGAGATGAGTGAAGGCGAGACGTTCAGCCCGGGCTTCGTCGCCCTGTCCGTGCCCGCCCTGGCCGCGACCGGTGCGTCATCGGCCTGGATCTGGGCCGCTGCGATCGGGGCCGCCGCCGTCATCGCCTGTCCGCATCCAGCCGGGAGCGCACCGTCCGCACGACGAGCGTCCAGCGCGACGAGCTCGATGCGCTGCGGGTCGTCGCGCTCGTGCCGGCGTACAACGAGGACGACGAGGCGCTCCGGCAGTGCCTGCAGTCGATGCTCACCCAGACGCGTCCGCTGGACGCCATCGCTGTCACGGACGACGGCTCGACCACGGGCAACTACGCGCAGGTGCGTGCCTGGTTCCTGCAGGAGTGCGCAGCACGCGGTGTCACCGGCCACTGGGAGCGGACCGCTAACGGCGGTAAGCGACACGCGCAGATCACGGGGGTGCGGCACGAGCTCGGCGCGGACGTCTTCCTGACCGTCGACTCCGACACCATCCTGGATCCCGACGCCGTCCGCCACGGGCTGCAGCCGTTCGCCGACGAACGCGTCCAGTCGGTGGCGGGCATCGTCCTGACCGCCAACTACGGTGCCAACCTGCTGACCCGCATGCAGGAGCTGTGGTTCACGACGCTGCAGATGGTCAACCGCGGCGCGCTGTCGAGCAAGGGTTCGGTCATGGTCAACTGCGGCGGCCTGGCGTTCTACCGGTCGGGCGTCATCCTGGACAACCTCGACACATACCTCGGCGAGACCTTGTTCGGCCGCCCGATGCACGCCTCCGACGACTCGCTGCTCACGTTGTGGGCCCTCCAGCGGGGCCGCGCGGTGCAGCAGTCGACGAGCTTCGCGTTCACCCTGATGCCGACCAAGTTCTCGCACCACCGCCGCCAGCAGCTGCGCTGGATGCGTGGGTCCACGGTCCGTTCCGCCTGGCGTTTCCGCCACCTGCCGCTGCGCTCGTTCGCGTACTGGTACCACCTGGCGAAGTGGGCCCAGTACGGCGCCGTCACGGTCACCGTCGGGGTGCTCGCCGCGACCGGCATGCTCTCGCACCCCGTCGTCCTCGTGTGGGGCGGCCTGGTGATGGTGGGCCTGCAGCTGCTCCTGAACCTCCCCTACCTGACTCTGCGTCGCAGCGACCAGAGCGTCGGCCAGCGGCTTGCTGTCTACGCCACGGCGCCACTCGTCGGCCTGTGGCAGATCACCGTCATGCGCGTGCTGCGCTGGTACGCGATGGGGACCTTCAGGAAGGTCGCCTCCGTGTGGGGCACCCGTGGCACGGTCGAGGTCGCCGCACTCGCCGCCTGAGGACCGGCGCCCGACATCTCAGGTCGGCTTCTCCACCCGGGTCAGCTTCTCCGGGTTGCGGACGATGTCGATCTCCGTCACCTGGCCGTCGGAGACGGTGATCGACACGACCGACAGGACGCCGTCGCCGGCGAGCACGACGAGGCCCGGGGCGCCGTTCACCTCGGCGACCCGGAGCCACTGCGGCGGCTTGCGCAGGAAGCCGAGCAGCACCTTCGCGACGAGGTCCGCCCCGCGGGTCGCGCCGCGGACGGTCGGGACCTTGCCGCCGCCGTCGCCGTGGAAGACGACGTCCGGGTCCAGCAGCGCGACGAGCCCCGGCAGGTCGCCCTCGCCGCACGCCGTCATGAACGCGGACAGCACGGACGAGTGCTCGGCGGGGGAGGACGTGAACCGCGGCCGGGCTGCCGCGACATCTCGTCGGGCGCGGGCTGCCAGCTGACGCACCGCCGCGGGCGAGCGGCCGACGACCTCCGCGACCTCGTCGAACGGGAGGCCGAACACGTCGTGCAGCACGAACGCCGCACGCTGCGGCGGGGAGAGTCGCTCGAGGACGACGAGCAGCGCCATGCTGACCGACTCGTCGAGCGTGACCCGGTCCGCGGGGTCGGCGGCGGGCTCGACCAGAGGCTCGGGCAGCCACGTGCCGACGTACGACTCGCGCCGCACCCGGGCGCTGCCGAGCACGTCGAGGGCGAGCCGGCCGACGACGCGCGTGAGCCAGGCCTGGAGGTTCTCGATCGTCGACTCGTCGACCCGGCGCAGCCGCAGCCAGGCGTCCTGCACGCAGTCCTCGGCCTCGGTCCACGAGCCCGTCGTGGCGTAGGCGAGGCGCAGGAGGCGGGGCCGCTCGGCCTCGAAGGCGTGCGCGAGGTCGTCGCCGGTCATCGCGCGGCGAGCCACTCGTGGAACGTCTGCCGGCCGCTCGCGTCCGGTGCCGCCGTGGTCAGGCCGCCTGCGCGGAGCGCGCGGCCGAGCTTGCCCGGGACTCGCAGCCGCAGCGGGACGGCCCACCTCGAGTCCTTGTCGCGCCACGCGCGGGTCAGATCGTCGAGCTGCTCGCGGCGCGGACCGGCGATCGAGGTGGTGGCCCCCGTCGGCGGTGCTTCGGCGACGTCGGCCATGAGCGCGGCGACCTCTGCCACGGCGACGGTCTGCACCGGGACCTTGAGCAGGGGCAGCACGTGCCTCCTCGTCGCTTGGCTGAGCAGGCTGTCGACGAACTCGTGGAACTGGGTGGCGCGCACGATGCTCCACGGCACCGGGCCGTCCTCGATCACGCGCTCCTGCTCGACCTTCACCCGGTAGTAGGGCATCGGCACGGCGTCGCACCCGACGATCGAGATGCCGACGTATTGGCCGACCCCCGCCGCGTGCGCGGCCTCGAGGAGGCGTCGGCAGCCGTCGACCAGCGTCTCGCGCGCCTTGGACTGAGAGTTCGAGGCGTCGACGACGACCTCGCAGCCGACCAGCGCATCGTCGAGTCCTGAGCCTGTCGTGAGGTCGACGGGGAACTCGCGGACGTGCCGCCCGAGCACCCGCACGTCGTGCCCGCGCGACTCCAGCTCGCGCACGACGAGCGACCCGAGCAGACCTGTCCCACCCACCACAGCGATTCTCATGACCACTAGACGATGCCAGACGCCGAGATGTGACATTGCTGCTCTCTGTGACGTGCCAGCGGTTTACCGTCGGTAAAGGACCTGCGCTCAGCCGGCGAGCGAAGTCGTCCACGCGCGGTGCTGGGTGGTCAACGCGTCGAGGATGCGGGTGGGTGAGCCGGTTGCCCGCTGCCACCCGTCGTCGTCGGTGCCGTCGGTGCCGTTCGTTGCGTTGCTCGGTGGTCCGGCTCGGGTCAAGGATCGGAGCCAGGCTGGTGGTCGGACTTCGGGGACG
>NZ_QWKP01000019.1 GCF_003470205.1 Cellulomonas rhizosphaerae | reverse complement strand
GGGCGGCCACCGCCGCCCGGACGCCGCGCTCAGCCCTGGAGGTGCGTCGTGCCGCTCGTCGCCGGCGTCGACTCGTCCACGCAGTCCAGCAAGGTCGTCGTGCGCGACGCCGAGACCGGTGCGCTCGTGCGCTCCGGGCGGGCGTCGCACCCTGACGGCACCGCGGTCGACCCCCGGCACTGGTGGGACGCCCTGCAGACGGCGATCGCCGACGCAGGCGGCCTCGACGACGTCGAGGCGATCTCCGTCGGCGGGCAGCAGCACGGCATGGTCGCGCTCGACTCCTCGGGGTCGGTCGTGCGCGACGCGCTGCTGTGGAACGACACGCGGTCCGCCCCGGCCGCACTCGACCTGATCGACGAGCTCGGCGGGCCGCAGGCGTGGGCCGACGCGGTCGGCTCGGTGCTCGTCGCCTCGCTCACCGTGACCAAGCTGCGCTGGCTGCGGGACGCCGAGCCGGACAACGCCGCCCGGGTCGCCGCGGTGGCCCTCCCCCATGACTGGCTCACGTGGAAGCTGTCCGGTGCGAGCGGGCTCGACACCCTCGTCACCGACCGCTCCGACGCGTCCGGCACCGGCTACTGGTCGCCCGCGACGGGCGACTACCGCCGCGACCTGCTCTCGCTGGGGCTGGGGCACGAGGCGGTGCTGCCGCGCGTGCTCGGCCCGTCCGAGGCCGGCCCCCGATCGGTGGTCGGCGCTCGTCGGCCCGTCCTGGGCCCCGGTGCCGGCGACAACGCCGCCGCCGCGCTCGCCCTGGGTCTCGGACCCGGGGACGTGGCCGTCTCCATCGGGACCTCGGGCGTGGTCAGCGCGATCTCGACGTCGCCCACGGCCGACGGCTCCGGCCTCGTGACCGGCTTCGCCGACGCGACCGGCGCGTTCCTGCCCCTGGCCTGCACGCTCAACGCCTCGCGCGTGCTCGACGCGGCCGCGCGGATGCTCGGCGTCGACCACGCCGGCCTCTCCGCCCTGGCGCTGTCCGCACCCTCGGGCGCCGACGGCCTCGTGCTGGTCCCCTACCTCGAGGGCGAGCGCACTCCCAACAAGCCCGACGCCACGGGAGCGCTGCACGGGCTGCGGCTGGCCAACACGACCCCCGCGCACCTGGCCCGCGCGGCCGTCGAGGGCATGCTGTGCGCCCTGGCGGACGGCATCGACGCCCTGCGCGCGCAGGGTGTGCCCGTGCAGCGCCTGTTCCTCATCGGCGGCGGCGCCCAGTCGCAGGCGGTCCGCGAGATCGCCCCGTCGGTGCTCGGCCTCGACGTGCACGTGCCGACGCCCGGCGAGTACGTCGCGGACGGTGCCGCGCGGCAGGCCGCGTGGGTGCTGTCAGGTGCCTCGTCGGCGCCCACCTGGAACGCCGCTGCGCAGGCGACCGTCCACTCCGCCCCGGACGCGCCGCACGTGCGCGCGCAGTACGCGGCGGTCCGTGAGCTGACGGGGGTGCGTCCCGCCTGACCGCTCGCGCGCGAGAGCCCGGCCTCCACTGCGGGGGGCCGGGCTCTCGCGTCGTGTCAGGTCAGTTGGCGGCTTCGTACGCCTGGCGCACCTCGGCCGAGATGCGGCCGCGCTCGGAGACGGCCAGGCCGCGGCCCTTGGCCCACTCGCGGATAGCGTGCGCGTCCGAGTCCGAGCGGCGGCTGGCGCGGGGCGCGGAGGAGCGCGCCGACGACGAGCGGGCTCCCACCTTGCGGGCGTGGCCGACCCACTGGGCCAGCGCGTCGCGCAGCTCACCGGCGTGGGCGGTGGTGAGGTCGATCTCGTACGTCACGCCGTCGAGACCGAATGTGACGGTCTCGTCTGCGGGGCCGCCGTCGACGTCGTCGACGAGCAGGACCTGAACCTTCTGTGCCATTGTGGGCTCCGTTTACGCCGTGCGGTCAGAGGTGTGCCCCCGTGGGCTAATTGCCCGATGCCGCCAGCATCGCACTGCGCGTCAACAATGGTCAAACGCTAGTCGTTATTTGTCGCGTCCTTGGACTGCTGCT
>NZ_QWKP01000189.1 GCF_003470205.1 Cellulomonas rhizosphaerae | reverse complement strand
CGCCCCGTCGTTCGGCGCGCCCTCGTCGTGCGTCACCGCACCAGAACCATCACCAGCACTGCCCTCGTCGTGCGCCACCGCACCAGAACCATCACCAGCACTGCCCTCGTCGTGCGTCACCGCACCAGAACCATCCCCAGCGTTGGTACCGTCGCCGTGCTCGACCTCACCGGCCGAGTGCGTGGCACGGTGATCGGTCGGCACGGCGTCGTCAGCAAAGGCTCCTGCCGCCGTGAAGATCCCCGTCAGACCGAGGCCGAGTGTCGCGACTCCGGCGAGCGCCGTGGTCCTGTTGAGCTTCTTCATGATCGAACTCCTTCAGTTCCGGTTCCTGCTTGCTTGATGTCTCCACCATGGCTCTGCGCAGCACCCCCCGACCTCATCCGATCGGTCGCCCCCCCTCATCACCTCGGTCGCCCGACGAGCACCGGAACCGCGGGCCGCCTGAGAGTGTCGGAGCGGGTTGGCAGACGTGGATCGCGTTCCGCCTGGCAGCAGGCGGAGCACTCCCGTGCCGCCTGTCCCAGGACGACCGGCCGTGACGGGCCGCGACGTCGCGCCGCGGCGGGCCTCAGGAAGAGATCGCCACAACGACGACCCCGACCTCTATCGGGGCCCGTTCATGGCGTGACGTCGTCGGCGTGCGAGAGGATGGCGTCCTGCGGCGCGGAGGCGTGCCCGCTACGAAGGCGGTTCGAGACCAGCTTGGAACCCGATGATGGCGGCCTGGGTGCGATTGGCTGCGCCGAGCTTGGCCATCGCGTGGGCGAGGTGGGACTTGGCCGTCGTCTCGGACATGTACAGCCGGCGGGCGACCTGGGTGTTTGACATCCCCGCGGTCACGCAGCCCAAGACGTCTCGTTCACGCTCGCTCAGCGCGTCGACCGCGTCCGTGACGCTCGGGCCCGGCTGGGGCAGCCGGCCACCGAGTGCGTCGAGCAGCTGCCTGGTGACGGCGGGCGAGAGGATCGCGTCGCCCGCTGCCGCGACCCGCACGGCACGGCGCAGCTCATCAGTGGAGGAGTCCTTGAGCAGATACCCGGCTGCCCCGTCGCGGAGGGCAGGGAGGATGTACTCGTCGTACTGGAAGCTGGTCAAGACGATCACTGCCACGTGGGGCGCGGAGCGTCGAATCTCTGCCATGGCCTCGAGCCCGTTCATCACGGGCATCTGCATGTCGAGCAGCACGACGTCCGGGCGGTGAGCCAGGACCGCGTCGACGCCTTCGCGACCGTTGGCGCCTTGCCCCGCCACGTCGATGTCGTCAGCAGCGCCGAGTAGCTCGACGAGCCCTTCTCGGAAGAGGGCCTCGTCGTCGACCACCACGACGCTGATCACTGGTCCGCCCTCGGCAAGGTCGCCTCCACGACGAACCCTCCTTCCGGCGTCGCCGCGGCGTTCCAAGTCCCGGCAAGCATCGCGACTCGTTCCTTCAGCCCGAGCAGTCCGTGGCCACCTGTGGTCATCTCGTGATCCACTGTGCCCGACGGCCGCCCGTTGGTCACGCGCACTCGCACGGCGCCTGGACCGTCGGCGATCTCGATCGACGTGTCGGCGCCCGGTGCGTGGCGGACTGCGTTCGTCAAGGCCTCGCGCACGACGAGGACTGCGGTGCGCTCGGCAGCGTCGGGTGGAGTGCGGCCCTCGGCCACGATCCGCACCGCGATGGGTTGACCGACCTCACGCATCTCGGCCACGAGGCCGTCGACCTCGTCGAAGGCGAGGCGAGCGAGGCCTGGCGCTGCCTCGTCATGCCGCAGGCGCCCGAGCACCTGACGCATGTCGTCCAGTGCCGCCCGGCCGGTCTGCCTGATCTGCCCGGCGACCTCGACGACGTCAGCGGCCGAGCCCGACTCGATGCGATTGGCGTTGAGCACGATCAGCGAGATGCGGTGCGCCACCACGTCGTGCATCTCGCGGGCCAGCCGGTCCTGCTCGGCGGCTCGCACCGTCTCCGCGAGGTGCACCCTTCGTGCCGCCTCAGCCGTCGCACGGGTCTCCGCCGCGTCCGCGGCGGACCGTGCTGCCCCGCCGAGGATCCAGGCAACCAACGTCAGGGTGACCATCGCAGCCAGATGACCGGGCTGCCAGGGTCGCGCGGACACGACCCATCCCAGGACGAGCAAGCCCTGGGCTCCTAGCACGACCGCGACGACCTCGCGCGTCTGCCGGAGGCGGCGTCCCACAAGGAACGCGCAGACGCATGCCGCCAGGACCGGCGAGTACACGCTCAGGGCGACGCACGCGACGTACGCCCACAGCGGCCAGCGCCAGAGCACACCGAGGAGCACCGCGCCGACGACCTGAGCGACGACCTCGACCGCGACGGGCCTGCCGAGCTGATCCGCGTCAGCGCGGATCACCACGATGCCGACACCGAACACAGCGGTGGCGATCGCGATCACGGCGCCCGTGCGCCGGTCGTCTCCTGCGAGGCGATCCACGTCTCCACGCTACTGCGGGTTGCCCTCCGCCCCTCCCCCCGGAGCCGCGCGTTCCGAGCTCGAGTGCGGCCGATCGGACGAGCCGTGGTGACCGATCGGAGGAGGCCGACCCGCCTCCCCGAGCCGCACGCTGGGGTGGTCAGGCCAACCCGGCAGCCACCACACGCTGGAGCGAGGAACTCATGAAAATCCGCCGCACCCCCCGCAGGGCTGCCGCAGTCGCTCTGGCGATCTCGGTAGCCAGCGTCTTCGGTACCGGTGGCGCACTCGCCGCCGACCGACTCACGACCGCCACCACCGACCTGGGCTCGGTCTCGGCGCCTGGCTCGCAGGCAGCGCCCGCCGGTCCGTCCACCACGACGCCACTGCTTCGGCCGCGACGAAGGACGACCAGCCTTCGGAGCCGATGAGGTTCGACACCCGCGTCGAGCACACCGTTCCGGTTGCTGCCACCACCCTACCGGGTTCCGACATCCGCGCCGTGGCCACGGCCATGCTCTCGGTGGTCGCGGCCGCACTCGTGTCACTCGTGCGTCAGATCCGACGGGAGGACGAGGGCCGTCGAGGCGTTGATCGATGAGACCGATGGGCCGGAACTCCCTCACATGAAAGGAGGACATCATGACCTTCGCCACGACTTTCCTGATCGAGACTCCCGAGCAGGAGCGAGCTCGCCTCGCCGAGTTCCCAGCCGGCTCGATCAACCACGCTCTGTCCACGCTGCCGGTCCTCATCACGGACCCGCTGGAAGGGCTGCTCATCAGGCTCCCGGCGATCGTCGACCGGGGCCCTCTCACCATCGTCGTCGTACCGGTGCGGCGCTTGACCTGCACCAGCCTCACGGCCGAGGAGCTGCGCCGTCGGCACGGCGGCTACTGGAAGTGCGTCGTCGTCGCTTCCGAGGATCCCAGGTACCCCGTCGGTGGCCACAATCTGTCGGTGTCGGAAACCCGCCTCGTTCGTGGCGAGCAGATCAGGATCGGCCTGTGACGGCGTTTCGAGCTAGCGGCACGTGCGCACGACAAAGGCCCCCGATCGGCGGGACCGGGGGCCTTCGTCGTCGCTGTCTCAACGAGTGTCCGGAGGGGGACTTGGCCGCTTGCGACACACGCCTCCGTGATCGCCCTACGGCCTTGACCTGCGGAGACGCGTTCACCTCCCGGTCCTCCGAGTCCGGAGCGTCGACGCGCGCCCGTCGAGGACCGTATCGCCCGAGCCTGCGGCGCGGGCGCGGTTCGGGCCCCATCTGATCCCGGTAAGGGGGGTTCGGCCGACAGGGCCGTGCCGTCAGCTGGCCTGCAGGTCAACGGCGTGCCGTGAGTCCGGCCGACGCCGCGGGAGACGCTCAATCCCGGCGGCTCCGGCGCAGCCTCGGCACCGTCGGCCGGGATGCGTCCGCCCGCGGACCCGTTGCCTGCCGTTTGCAGGCACCGCGCTCGAGGCGGGAACAAGCGCGCGGTCAACGCCGCCGGTTGAGTGCCTGCCACTCGCTCGGCGACAGCTCGTACGCCTCGCGGAACCTGCGCGCGAAGTGCGACGTGCTGGAGAACCCCCAACGCCGTGCGACCGCCGCGATGGAGACAGGCGCCGACGACGGTCGCGCGAGCTCCTCGTGGGCGCCGGCGAGCCGCTCGGCGATGATCCACTGCTCGAGGTGCAGGTCGGCCTGCGCGCACGTCTTGTAGAGGTGCCGGAGGGAGACGTGGTTCGCGGCCGCGACGGTGCGCGGGTCCAGGGCGCGGTCTGCCAGGTGTGCGCGCACGAACTCCTTGACCTGCAGCAGCAGGATGTCGCCCGTCGTCTCGCGGTTGAGGCGGTCGTCGTCGGTGACGCTGGCGATGAGCGCGCGTGTGAGCGCGATCGTCGCGGTGCCCAACGAAGCGGCTGCCACGGGGTTGAGATCCCCGGCCACGTCGCGGACCTCGGCCATGTGGCGGTGGAACAGCGGCGCGAGCGGGCTGTCGCTGAGGTGCTGGAAAGCAGGGCCCGCGAGGCGGGACGGGACACCGAGGAGGTCGCGGGGAACCTTGGCGGTCGTGGTCCAGGTGTCGGTGACGTGGTGGACGTAGGGATGGGTCAGGTCGGTGCCCCAGACGCCCGTCGGTCGTACGGGCATCTCGCGGTCGAGCTGATGGTGCGCGCCGCGGCCCTTGAGGCCGCACGTGATCAGGTAGGTCGGCTGCTCGTCGCCGGCCCGCACGGTCCGCCTCAGCGTGTGTGCTGAGCACCGCGCGTCGATGACCTCCACGCCGCCGCCGAGGTCCCACGCCTGCATCCGCAGGTGGACGCTCTCTCCGCCGCGAGCAGGTGCCATGAACGTCGCCGACGCGGCGCTGGTGATCGCGTCGTGGATGGCGCCGTAGCGCTCACGGGTGGGCAGCGTGGCGCTGTCGAAGACGAGCACGACGACCCCCTCCAGCGTTGGGGAATGGCAGTGCGGGACCCGAGCCTGGCGTCTCGACGACTGTAGCCGAGGGGCCGCGCCTGGGGACGCCCAGATTCTGTCCCTGAGTGCCCGAAAGCGCATCCACCCGTTCCCTCGCCGACAGGCGGTGTTCGACCCTCGTCAGGAGCGCTACCGGCCATCGGTCACCGACCGGCCGTTCCCCGACGACAAGGAGTCCTGATGTTCACGAAGCTTCGCTCACGAACGAGCGCGCTCCTCACCGTGCCCATCGCGCTGGTCACGCTGCTCGCGACGACCGCCGCGACCTCCACCCTGCCGTCGATCGGCTGGGGCGCCACGTCCTCCACCGCTGCCACCGTGTCCGCGACGACCGTCGGCGCCCGTACGGACGGCCCGGCACCGGTCCATCGAGGCAAGGCACCGACGGTCGTCCTCGTGCACGGTGCGTTCGCCGACGCGTCGGGCTGGAACGCCGTGACCACCCGCCTGGTCGCCCACGGCTACACCGTCCTGGCACCGCCGAACCCGCTACGCGGCCTGACCGCGGACGCCGAGTACCTGCGGACGTTCCTGTCCACCATCGCGGGGCCGGTGGTCCTCGTCGGGCACTCCTACGGCGGCGCCGTCATCACGAATGCCGCCACGGGGAACCCGAACGTCAAGGCGCTGGTGTACGTCGCGGCGTACGCGCTGGCTGAGGGCGAGAACGTCGCAGCGGCCAACGAGCTCGGCGGCGGGCACTCCGACCTGCTCGACCACATCGTGGTCCGCCCCTACCCCGGCGCTCCCGAGCAGGACGGCGACGTGTACGTGAACCCCGGCTCGTTCCGCTCCATCTTCGCGCACGACCTCCCGCGGTCGCAGACGACCGCGATGGCCGCCGGTCAGCGTCCCGCGACGTTCGGTGCGCTGATCACGCCCTCCGGTCCGCCGGCGTGGAAGACCATCCCGTCGTGGTACCTGCGGGCAGGTGACGACCACCTGATCCCACCGGCCGCCCAGGCCGCCATGGCCGCGCGCGCCGGCTCGTGGACCCGCACCATCGCCAGCTCGCACGTCGCGATGATGAGCCACCCGGGCGCCACGACGAAGATCATCCTGCGCGCCATCCACAGCACCGACTGACCGGGTGCGCTCGAGATGAGCACGGTCATGGACGCCTTCCTCACCGACGACGGCGCCGAGATCTTCTACAGGGACTGGGGCACCGGCCGGCCGGTGATCCTCTCCCACGGCTGGCCCCTGCACTCCGCCAGCTGGGAGGTCCCGCAGCGGCGGCTGGCCGAGGCGGGCCACCGCGTCATCGCCCACGACCGCCGCGGTCACGGCCGCTCCAGCCAGACCTGGCACGGCAACGACATGGACACCTACGCCGACGACCTCGCGTGCCTCCTGACGACGCTCGACCTGCACGAGGTGACACTGGTCGGGTTCTCCACGGGCGGCGGCGAGGTCGTCCGCTACCTCGGCCGGCACGGCTCGGAACGCGTCCGCAAGCTCGTGCTCGTCTCTGCCGTCCCACCGCTGATGCTGCGCACCGACGACAACCCCGACGGTCTCCCAGTCGACGTGTTCGACGACCTCCGCACCGCGGAGGACGACGACCGGTCCCAGCTCTATAGGGACCTCGCCGACGGGCCGTTCTTCGGTCACAACCGCCGCGGCGACGTCACCCAAGGGTTCCGAGACGCGTTCTGGCTGCAGTCCATGGCGTGCGGGCACCGCGCCGCGTACGAGTGCATCGCCGCGTTCTCCGCCACCGACTTCCGCCCCGACCTGGCCACGGTCGACATCCCCACGCTGGTCATCCATGGCGACGACGACCAGGTCGTCCCCTTCGACGTCGGCGGCAAGCGCTCCGCCGAGCTCATCGCCGGCGCCGAGCTCAAGGTGTACCCCGGCGCACCTCACGGCATCACCCAGACGCACCACCAGCAGCTCACCGACGACCTCCTCGAGTTCATCGACCGCTGAACCCCAGAGACCACGAAAGGCACAGCCATGACCAAGCATCCCGACACCATCGTCCTCATCCACGGCTTCTGGGTCACACCCCGCTCCTGGGAGCACTGGAAGTCCCGCTACGAGGCGAAAGGCTTCACCGTCCACACGCCCGGCTACCCGGGCTTCGAGGTCGAGGTCGAGGCCCTGCGGGCCGACCCCCAGCCGATCGCCGACCTCACCATCGAGGCGATCGTCTCGAACCTGGAGCGCTTCCTCGACACCCTCGACACGACCCCGATCCTCATGGGCCACTCCGCGGGAGGGGCGTTCATGCAGGTCGTCATGGACCACGGCTACGGATGCGCGGGCGTCGCCCTCAACTCGGCTCCCGTCGAGGGCGTGCGCGTCACGCCGTGGACCCAGCTCCACTCGGTCTTCCCGGCACTAAAGAACCCGCTCAACCACCACCGGGCCGTCGGGTTCGACGCCGAGCAGTGGAAGTACGCGTTCACCAACACCTACACGGACGAGCAGTCCCTCGCGTTCTACGAGCGGTACCACATCCCCGCCTCCGGACGGGTGCTGTTCGACTCCGTCCTGGCGAACTTCAGGCCCGGCCACCAGGGCGCCTGGGTCGACTTCACGAACGCCGATCGGGCCCCCTTGCTCTTCCTGTCCGGCTCGGCGGACCACATCATGCCGCCCTCGGTGCAGGCATCGAACGCCAAGCACTACACGGCCAAGGACACGATCACCGAGCACGAGACCTACGAGGGCCGTCCCCACCTCATGGTCGCCGGACCCGGATGGGAAGAGGTCGCCGACCGCGCGCTCGAGTGGGCCCTGGCCAACGCCTCGATCACCCCACCAACCCACCAGCCGACGCCCTGAGGATCGTCGCCGTACGGGCCGCCTGCCAGGAGGTGCCACGACACGACGAAGGCCCCCGATCGGCGGGATCAGGGGCCTTCGTCGTCGCTGTCTCAACGAGTGTCCGGAGGGGGACTTGAACCCCCACGCCCGTTAGGGCACTAGCACCTCAAGCTAGCGCGTCTGCCATTCCGCCACCCGGACAGGTGGACCACCGGAGGCCCGAAGGCCCCCTGAGGTGCGGCAGAAAAGATAGCACGGCGCGGCAGCCGAGCACGCATCGGTCCCTCGGTGCAGACTGGCCGGAGCATCCGCGCACCAGTCTGAGGAGATCGATGTCCGACGCCCCGAATGACCGTCCGGCCAGGGCATACGTCGCCCCACCGGCGCGGAAGGTGGCGGGTGCGCGGCGCAATCCCAACGCCCTCGGCATCGACGAGCAGACGGCGCCACGGTGGCTGAGATCACTCGCCGGTGTCTCATGGCGGCTGATCCTCGTCGTGATCGCGATCTTCTTCGTGTTCTACGCGGTCTGGCACGTCCTGCTGCTGTTCATCGCGCTGTTCCTGGCCTGCGTGTTCACCGCGGTGCTGCGCCCGCTCGTCGAGTGGCTCTCCAAGGTCATGCCGCGGGGCCTCGCGACCGGGCTCGGACTGCTTTCCGGGATCGCGTTCTTCCTCGGTCTGCTCACCTACGTGGGCTACTCGATCATCGACCAGTGGGACGACCTGTCGAAGCAGTTCAGCACGGGCATCACGCAGATCACCGACTTCCTCGAGAGCGGGAAGCTGCCGTTCACGATCACCAACGAACAAATCGTCAAGTGGATCGACTCCGGGCAGCAGTGGCTGCAGGACCACGCCGGTGAGCTCGCCACGCAGGCGGCCGCCCGGGCGGGCTCCGTGGTCGAGATCTTCACCGCTCTCGCCCTGGCGATCTTCTGCACGGTGTTCTTCCTGGCCCGCGGCAAGGAGATGTGGACCTGGTTCCTCAACCAGCTCCCGGCTCGTCACCGGGAGACCTGGAAGATCGCCGGCGGGGCGGGCTGGTACACGTTCTCCGGCTACACGCGCGGCACGGTCATCATCGCGCTGACGGACGGCGCGCTGGCCTTCACGCTGCTGCTGATCCTGGGCGTGCCGCTCGCTGCCCCGCTCGCGGTCCTGGTGTTCATCGGTGCGTTCATCCCGCTGGTCGGTGCGCCGACGGCGATGGTCGTCGCGATGATCGTCGCCCTCGCCGCCAACGGACTGTGGTCGGCGGTGGCCGTCGGCGTGGGCATCGCGCTCATCGGTCAGTTCGAGGGGCACATCCTGCAGCCGTTCATCATGGGCAAGCAGGTCTCGATCCACCCCGTCGTGATCGCGCTCGCCGTCACGGCCGGCACGCTGACCGGGGGCCTGCTGGGTGCCGTGATCGCCGTGCCGCTCGTGGCCGTGTTCTGGGCGATCTTCTCGCGGCTGCGGACCATCGACCCGCCGATGTCGGAGGACGATGCGGACGACGACGTGGAGCCCGACGACGACGCGCCGCAGATCGACGACGACGAGCCCGTCAAGGCACGCTGAGCAGCCGGTCCACCTCATCGCGCACAGACGCCGGCGGCTCGAGCAGCGGGCGGGGCACCGAGCCGAGGTCGACCCCCCACGCGCGGCCGACGAGCGGCGCGAGCCGCGCGATCCCCCACTGCTGGGACAGGTCCAGCCACGGCCGGATCGCCTCGAGCTGTGCAGCCGCGGCACCCTCGTCGCCGGCGGTCGCCGCGGCGGCTGCTGCGACGAACGGCTCGGGAAGCAGGCCGGCGAGCCCGCAGTGCCAGGTCTGAGCGCCCGCGAGCAGCCCGTGGACACCGAGCAGGTCGCCGCTGAAGCCGATCTCGACGTGCGCGGGCACGGTGGCTGAGAGCGCGGCGTAGCGGCCACGCAGGTCGGATGCGTCGACGCCGCGGTCCTTGGTGCCGCCGATCCCGGGCAGGTGGGCGATGCGGGCGAGCGTCTCGACGTCGATCTCGACGCCCGTCGTGCGCGGGTTGTGGTAGATCCAGACGGGCCGCTCGGCCGCGCTCGCGACGTCGCTGAACAGGCCGACGACCTCGTCGGGGGTGAGCGGGAGGTACGCCGTGGTGCCGAGCAGGAGCGCGTCCGCGCCGGCGTCGGCGGCATCGGCGGAGTGCTCCAGGACGGCGGCGGTCGTCAGTGCGCCGATCCCTGCCAGCAGCGGGACGCGGCCGTCGATCACCTCGGCGGCCGCCCGCACCACCCGCTCGCGCTGTGCGCGGTCGAGGTAGGCGAAGCCGCCGGCCGACCCGAGCACGGCGATCCCGTCGACGCCGGCACCGACGGCCCGGTCGACGAGCGCCTGGAAGGGCTCGGCGGCGACCAGCCCGTCGGCGGTGCGCGGCGTGGGCAGGTACGCGACGAGGGGTCCGAACATGCGGCCAGGTTAGGGGCTTGGCGTCGATCGTCCGACGACGCGTCCGGCGTGGCCGATGGCGCCGCGGCAGCCGCTCAACCCGGGACGCGACCGGTCGATCAGGTGGGGCACCAGTGTCCCCCGCCTCGTGTCTGGAGCTCTCCGTGGTCTCCCTCCGCCGTTCGTCCTCCGCCCGCCTGTTCGTCCTGATCGGTGCCCTCTGCCTGGCCCTGGTCGTCTCGCTCGGCCTGGCGGACCCTGCCGCCGCCGCGGGACAGATCACCTTCGCGGGGAGCGCCACTGTTCGGCCGGCGAAGGCATCGAAGGCTGCCAAGCCGACCGCCGCGCAGGTCAAGGGCGCGCGGAAGGTGGCCGGCAAGGGCGGCGTCTCGGCGCTGCGGACGCTGCACAGCCTGCCGGGCTCTGCCGGGGTGCACCTCGTGTGGAACGACCCCGCGCTCGGCTCGCACCTGGGCGGCGTGCGGATCGGCAGCACGACGACGGTCCTGCTGAACTCCCGCCGCCTGGCCGGCAAGCCCTCGCTCGCGCGCGACGTGGTGCGGCACGAGATCGCGCACATCTACCAGGGGCGACTCATGCGGACGTACGGCCTCACGTGGGCGCAGCTCGGGCGCAGGCTCGCCCCGGCGTTCGGCACGAACGGCCAGGAGAAGGTCGCCGACTGCGTGGCCCGCTCGTTCGGCGCGACCTGGACGGGGTACACCTCACGCTGCTCGGGCTCCGCGAAGCACGCCTGGGTGAAGGCGATGATCGGCGGCTACCTGCCCCGGCGGTGACGGGCGCTACCGGAAGTCGCGCGACGAGCTGCGGACCTTGAGCGACAGCGGCGAGAGGTGCTCGGCGACCAGGTTGGTGGCGCCGTCGGCGCGTTCCAGGCGGCCGCGCACGACGAGCGCCTTGGACGTGCGGGCCACCACGCGGAACTTGCTCCACAGCCCGGGCGAGCAGATGACGTTGAGCAGGCCGGTCTCGTCCTCGAGGGACAGGAACGTGATGCCGCCCGCCGTGCCCGGCCGCTGCCGGTGCGTGACGACGCCCGCGACCGCCACCCGGCGCCCCTCCTCGTGGCGGAACGCCTGCTCGACGCGCAGCACCCCAGCCTCGTCGAGCCGGTCGCGGACGAACTGGGTCGGATAGGAGTCCACCGAGACCCCCGTGGCCCACACGTCCGCGGTCGCCGTCTCGACGTCGCTGAACCCCGGCAGCATCGGCGCCTGCACCCCGACGCTGACACCCGGGAGCGTGTCCGGCCCCTCCTGGGCGAGCGCCCCGGCGGCCCACAGCCCCTCGCGTCGGCTGATGCCCAGGCCGTCCAGCGCGCCGGCGGTCGCGAGCGCCTCGAGCTGCGCGGTCGTCAGCTGCACGCGCCGTGCCAGGTCCCGCTGGTCGACGAACGGCCCGTGCGCGTTCCGCGCGTCGACGATCCGCTGCGCCAGCTCCTCGCCGATCGTGCGCACCGCGACCAGGCCCATCCGCACGGCCAGCGCACGCGGCCTCGTCGTCGCCTCCCCGGTGCGGACTCCCGCGGGGACCGCCGGGCCGGTGCCGCTCGGGGCGGGGACCAGCACGGGCTCTCCCCCGTCCGGCGGCGGGCCGAGCCGCTCGACGCACGCCTGCACGTCGGAGAGCTGCACGTCCGGACGCAGCACCTCCAGGCCGTGCCGGCGCGCGTCCGCGGCCAGGCTCTGCGGCGAGTAGAACCCCATCGGCTGGGCGGCCAGCAGCCCCGCGTAGAAGGCGGCCGGGTGGTAGACCTTCAGCCACGCGCTCGCGTAGACCAGGTAGGCGAACGAGTACGCGTGCGACTCGGGGAAGCCGAAGTCGGCGAACGCCTTGAGCTTGTCGAAGATCTGCTCGCCGACCTCCGGCGTCACGTCGTTGCGGGCCATCCCGGCCATCAGCCGGTCCTTGAGCGCGTACATCCGCTCGGTCGAGCGCTTGGAGCCCATCGCGCGACGCAGCTGGTCGGCCTCCGCGCCCGTGAACCCGGCCACGTCGATCGCCATCTGCATGAGCTGCTCCTGGAACAGCGGCACGCCGAGCGTCTTGTGCAACGACTTCTCGAGCAGCGGGTGCAGGTAGGTGACCTTCTGCCGGCCGTGCGCGCGCTCGATGTACGGGTGGACCGAACCGCCCTGGATCGGGCCGGGACGGATCAGGGCGACCTCGATGACGATGTCGTAGAACTCCTTGGGGCGCAGCCGCGGCAGCGTGCCCATCTGCGCGCGCGACTCCACCTGGAAGACCCCGACGGTGTCCGCCGCGCTGAGCAGCTCGTACACGCCCGGGTCCTCGTCAGGCAGCGCGTGCAGGTCGAGCTCGCGACCCTCGTGCTCCTTGACGAACCCGAACCCGATCCGCAGCGCGGTGAGCATCCCCAGGCCGAGCAGGTCGAACTTCACCAGTCCCGCGTCCGCGCAGTCCTCCTTGTCCCACTGCAGCACCGTGCGGCCGGGCATCCGCGCCCACTCGACCGGGCACACCTCGATGACCGGCCGGTCGCACATGACCATGCCGCCCGAGTGGATGCCCAGGTGGCGCGGCAGCCGCAGGAACCGCTCGGCCAGGTCGAGGACCTGCTCGGGGATCTCGTCCAGCTCGCTCGCGGCGGGCGGGCGCAGCGCGGGGACCACGTCGTGGCCGTCGGCCGTCGCGAGCCCGGCGACCTCGGTGCCGCGCGGCGAGCGGGTCGGCGGCAAGGGTTCGCGCGGCGAGCGGGTCGGCGGCAGCGGTTCGCGCGGCGAGCGGGGCGCAGAGGCGGGTTCGCGCTGCAGGCGACCGGGCGCCGCCGGCGCGCGGTCCTCGCCCCACATGGCCGCGCGGGCGTCGTTGCGCTCCATCCGCGCGGTCCTGACCGGGTCCGCCACCGGGTCGACGACCACGGGGGCGCTGAGCGAAGCCACGGGCCACGGGTCGGTGTGACCCACGTGCGGGCGTGACGGTCGGCCGGCCGGGCGCGGCTGGGCAGGACGTGGCTGGGCAGGCTGCGCCCGGCCGCGGATCGCCGTCGGCTCCGGCCGCCCGCGCGGGACGGTCGACGTGCCCTTGCCGCGGGTCACGCGAGGCACGGGCGGCGGCGCTGGTGTCGACAGTGCAGATGCCGGCGGCATGGCAGGGGCAGGGGCAGGTGGCCGCAGGCTCCCCCACCGCTCGATCGACGACGCCCAGGCGTCCTGCTGCCCGGCGTCGAACCCGAGCGCCCGAGCGGCGTCGCGGATCGCGGACCGTGGCCGGTAGGAGATGACGTTGGCCACCTGCGCGGCATGCGTGCGGCCGTGCTTCTCGTAGACGTACTGGATGACCTCCTCGCGGCGCGCGGACTCGATGTCGACGTCGATGTCCGGCGGCCCGTCGCGCTCGGGGGCGAGGAACCGCTCGAACAGCAGCCCGTGCCGCACCGCGTCGACCGCGGTGACCCGCAGCGCGTAGCAGACCGCCGAGTTCGCGGCGGACCCGCGCCCCTGCGCGAGGATCCCGTTGCGGCGGCAGAAGGAGACCAGGTCGTAGACGACCAGGAAGTAGCCCGGGAAGTGCAGGTTCTCGATCACGCGCAGCTCGTGCTCGAGCTGCGCGTACGCACCCGGGATGCGCTCCGACTCCGGTGGCCCGTACAGCTCGAGCGCTCCCTGCCGCACGAGCTCGCGCAGCCAGCTGGCCTCGGTGTGGCCGTCCGGCACCGGGTAGGGCGGCAGGTCCGGCGCGACGAGCGAGAGGTCGAACGCGCACTCGTCGGCCAGGTCCGCCGCGGTCAGGACCGCCTGCGGGTGCCGGCGGTGCAGCGCGAGCATCTCCGCGGCCGAGCGCAGGTGCGCGACCGGCCCGCCGGGCAGCCAGCCGTCGAGGTCCTCGAGCGACGAGCGCGCACGCACGGCGGCCAGCGCGTGCGCGAGGTCGGCGTCGCGCGGCGTGGCGTAGTGGACGTTGCCCGTCGCCACGAGCGGCAGGTCCGCCGCGGCCGCGAGCGCGGCGAGGGCGTCGGCCCGCTCGGAGTCGTAGGGGTCGCCGGACGCGGTGACCTCGACCGCCACGTTGTCTCGCCCGAACAGTGCCACCAGCCGATCCAGCTCGCGCCGCGCGTCGTCGAACCCGCCCGGTGCCACGCCCGTGCCGCCCGAGGGGTCGCCGCCCGCGAGCGCGCGCCGGACCGAGCCCTTGCGGCACCCGGTCAGCACGAGCCACTGCCCGTCGGCGGTCGCCGCGAGCTCCTCGAGCCGGTAGTCCGCGGCGCCCTTGCGCCCGGTGCGCAGGTGGGCCTCGGCGATGGCGCGCGACAGCGCGCGGTAGCCCGCAGGCCCGCGGGCGAGGACGAGCAGGTGGGACGCCCGCGGGTCGGGCACGCCGGTCGGCGCGTCGAGGACCGCCAGCCCCGGCGTGGCACGGGTGCGCTCCCGGGAGTGGCGACGACCGTCCGGGGCGGGCAGGTGCAGCTCGGCGCCGAACACGGTCGGCAGCCCCACGGCCTTGGCGGCCTGGGAGAACCGGACCACGCCGTACAGGCCGTCGTGGTCGGTGAGGGCGAGCGCGCGCTGGCCCAGGCGGGCGGCCTCGGCGGCGAGCTCCTCGGGCTGGCTCGCGCCGTCCAGGAAGCTGAAGGCGGAGTGCGCGTGCAGCTCGGCGTACCGCGGTGAGCTAGTCATAGGTGGCCTCGCACGTCCATCCTGCCGGGGTGCACGCGAGCAGCATCGCAGGGCCTTCGTCGAGCGTGACCTGCACGTGCGCGCGCAGGGTCGGCGCGGCGTCCCCCGTCCACCAGCGCTCCCCGAGCAGCCACGGGCCGGCCCACCCGGTGACCTTGCGCGGGCGCGGGTCGCCCGCCGCGCCGTCCTCCTCGGGCAGCACCCGCACCCAGGCGGGCTCGCCGCTCATCCCGGTGCGCACGTCCAGCTCGACGGGCCGCCGCTCGGCGTCGCGGACCTCCACCCGCCGCGGCACGGTCAGGACCGTCGCCGGTGCAGGGTCCGGCAGCCGCCCCGGCCACGGCCGGTCCATCGGGCGGGGCGGGGTGGTCTGCTCGCCCCACGGGCGCAGGTACACCTGGTCGCGCACGTCGCGCCCGCCCTGCAGGGTCGCGGTGAGCAGCCCGGCACCACCGACGAGCCCCTGCACGCGGTCGAGCGCGCGGTGCGCGCGCAGGTCCCCGCCCGAGGGTCCGCCCCACAGCCGCCCCTGCTCGGCTCCCGCAGGTGCGACGTCGAGCGCGGTCACCGCGAGCCGGACCAGCGCGACGCCCGGCTGGTCGTGGTCGGGGCCGGGGTCGTCGACCGGCCAGTCGTCGCGACTGCGTGAGGGCTGGCGGCTGACCCCGGCGGTGCGTGCGTCGGCAGCCAGCCCTCGCGCAGTCGTGACGGCCGACGCGGTGAGCCACCCCTCGAGCTGCCAGCGGATGCGGTCGGTGATGCGCGCGGGGGTCAGCCCGCCCCAGCCGCCGAGGTCGGTGCGCCACGTGCGCACGAGGTCCTCGCCCTCGTCGGTGCGCGCCGCGATCTGCAGCCGCCCGCACGTGACCGAGCGCTGCACGAGCATCGCGTGCAGGTCTTCGGCGAGGCGCCGACCGGCGAAGGTCGCGGTGTCGACGCGGTCCACGGGCGGCTCGAGCTCGGCGGAGACCTCCAGGTCGGCCTCGGGGCGACGGCGGGCGGGCGGGCGCTCGTCGTCGCCGCGCGCGAGCAGGTGTGCCCACGCCCCGAGCCGCCCGAAGCGGGCGTGCACGTCGGCGGCGGGCAGCGCGGCGAGCCGGCCGAGCGTGCGCAGGCCGAGCCTGCCCAGCAGGTCGACCAGGTCCCCCACCTCGGCGGCGACCTCGTCGGTCACCGTCGCGTGCACGAGCTCGGCCACGCTGCGCTCGGCCAGGAACGCGGCCGAGCGCCCGGGGGGCACGTGCGCGCCGGTGCGGGCCGCGAGCACGGCGGCGAGCATCCCGTCGGCCGTGCCGACCCCGCACTCGTGACCCGAGCCTGCGGCCACGGCGTCGACGAGCCGTTCCGCGAGCGCCTCCTCCGACCCGTGGTAGCGGCTCGCCCCGCCCGCGGGCAGCAGCAGCATGCCCGCGCGGACCACCTCGATGCCGGCCACCACGCTCTCGGCGGCGACGGCGACCGGCTCGAACATCCGCACGTCGCGCGCGTCGTCGGCCGCGAGCAGCACGAGCTCCGGGCAGCACCCCTGCGCCTGGCGTCGGCGCATGCCGCGGCGCACGCCCTCGAGGCGCGCCAGGGCGGAGACGGCCGTGACCCGCTGCCCGTCGTGTACGGCGACGGGCAGGTGGCGGGGCACCTCGTCGGCCGCCGCCGCCGCGACGACGGGCCAGTCCGGCACCCACAGCACCGTGGTCCGCGTGCTCATCCGACCAGCCGCAACGTGCGCTCGGTCTGCTCGACCTCGACCTCGACCTCGACGACCACCGGCGCCATCGCACCCAGCGGGAGCGTCACCTCCACGACGTGCGGCACGGCCGCGCTCCCCCGGCCCGTGCGCGCCACCCGCAGGCTGTGCGTCCGCAGCCGCCCGTCGCCCGCACCCACGCCGGTCCAGCGCGCCTGCTCCACGGTCAGCACGGCGCTCGCCCCGGACCACGCCACGGTGGGCAGCAGGACGGCACCTCGCTCACGCGCCCGGGAGGACAGCCGGCGGCGGTCGGCATCGCCCAGCGCGACGTCCGGCCCGACGACCACGACGTCCAGCCCGTCGACGAGCGCCGCGAGCACCGCCGCGGCATCAGCACCGGGACGCGGCACGAGCGCGAGCCGGTCGAGCGCGACCCCCGCCTGCGCGGCCGCCAGCAGCCCGATCGTCGGCTGCCCGACGACCGCAGCCCAGGCCCCTCCGGCGCACGCGTGCGCGAGCAGGGTCAGCACGAGCGAGGTGGAGCCGAGCACGGCCGTGGTCCCTCCGCGGCGCAGCCCGTCGGGCAGCACCTCCGCGAGCTGGGCAGGCACGGGCAGCGGCGGACGCTCGGAGGTGATCAGCGCGGTGCTGCGGACCACCTCGGGCGCGCGCAGGGCGACCGGGTCGACCGCAGCGACCGCGTCCCTCTCGTCGGCCGCGCGGATCGCGCCGTCCGGCCGCAGCACGCTGCGTGCACCGGTGCGCTGCTCGGCGTGCGCGAGGGCCGCGCGGGCGAGGGCGGCACGGTCCTCCCTGCTCATCGTGCTGGTGCCCACACTGCACCTCCTCCCACCTACGGCAGCGCGCTGACCTGCGCCTTCATACGATTTCGACACGTTTGTCGAACACGTGTTCGAGTATGCAGTAGACGCCCACACGACCTCCGGTGTCAATCCGCGGGGAGGGCGAACGGCGTGCGCGATGGCAACCGGCGATGGGCTCGGATACGTTCGCGCAGGCCGCAGCGTTGCGGCGGGTACGAGACGAAGGAGCGGGCATGCGGATCGTCGTCGGGCTGTACCGGTTGGCGCTCGCCGCCGTCACGTTCGTCGCCCTGTTCTGGGCGCCCAGCACCGGCGTGAGCTTCGAGCTCACCGACTACGTGTACTTCACCAACCAGTCCAACCTGCTGCTGGCGATCGTGATGACGTGGGCGGGCGTCGCCGCCCTCGCCCGGCGTCAGGGACCCCCGCTGTGGCTCATCGGCGCGGTGACCCTGTTCATCCTCATCACCGGCCTGGTGGCCTACCTGATCCTCGACCCGGCGCCTCCGGGCGAGGAGATCATCACGCTCGGTCTGACGCACGACCAGATCGTGCACCGCCTGACCCCGATCGCGGCGTTCGTGCACTTCCTGCTCATGGTTCCGCACCGTCGCCTGCGGGTCTCGCACGCGGCATGGTGGCTGCTCTACCCGGTCGCGTACTGCGCGTTCGCGACCGTGCGCGGCCTGGTCTCCCCCGGCAGCGCCTACCCCTACCCGTTCGTCGACGTCTCGGACATCGGCTACGGCGGCCTGCTGCTCAACGTCGTGATCTACGGGATCGGGTTCTTCGTCCTCGGCCTGGTCCTGGTGGGCATCGACCGGCTCATGCCCGCGCGGGCGGTCCTCGACGACTCGTCGCGCACCTGAGGGCGACCCGCACGATGATGGCCAGATGACCTCGCTGACCCGACCCGTCGCCCCGCACCCGTACGACCTGCTGCCGCCGGTGCCCACGTTCACCGTCACCAGCGACGACATCGCCCACGGCGAGCGGCTGCCCGACGAGCACACCAACACCGACCGCGGCGACAACGTCTCCCCGCAGCTGAGCTGGTCCGGCTTCCCCGAGGAGACCCAGTCGTTCTGGGTCACCTGCTTCGATCCCGATGCGCCCGGCCCGGCCGGCTGGTGGCACTGGACGCTCGTCGACCTGCCGAAGGACACGACCTCGCTCGAGCGTGGCGCCGGCTCGCCGGGCGGGACGCTGCCCGCCGGTGCGTTCATGCTGCGCGGCGACGACGGCGAGCCCGTCTACAAGGGCGCCGCCCCGCCGCCGCGCGACCAGGCGCACCGGTACTTCTTCGTCGTGCACGCCCTGTCCGCATCCTCCCTCGGCCTGAGCAAGGACGCGATGCCGGGGGCCGCGAACACCGCGGTCGTGTTCCACACGATCGCCCGTGGGCTGATCGTGCCGACCTACCAGAACGCTGGGTAGCCTGCCGGGCATGACTCTCGGGACCCTGACGTGGGCGCGCGCGCTCGACCACCTCGACCTCGTGGCCCCCAGCACGGCCGCCGCGCTGACCGCCTGGGCGGCCGACGAGCCCCGCGTGGCCGACGAGGTGCTCGTGGCGCAGATCGACCCGGACCTGGCCGACACGGCCGCGCTGACCGAGGCGTTCGACCTGCCGCCGTCCGCGTCGGTCAACTGCGTCCTGGTCGCGGGCCGACGAGAGGGCACCGAGAAGATCGCCGCCGCGCTGGTGCGAGCCACGACGCGGGCGGACGTGAACTCGACGGTCAAGCGCCTGCTCGACGTGCGCAAGTGCTCGTTCCTGCCGATGGACCGCGCGACGGCCGAGTCCGGCATGGAGTACGGCGGGATCACGCCCATCGGCCTGCCCGACGACTACCGCGTCCTGCTCGACGCCCGCGTCACGGTCGACGACCCGGAGGCGGGCGGGATCGTCGTGATCGGCTCGGGCGTGCGGCACTCGAAGATCGCTCTGCCGGGCTCGCTGCTGGCGACCATGCCCGGCGTCGAGGTCGTCGACGGCCTGGCTTTGGACTAGGCGACGGCCAGCACGCTCAGCACGAGCGACGCCAGCGCGCTCAGGGCGAACAGCATGAGCCACACCGTGCGCGCCCGAGGAGCGAGCCTGATCCTCGGCGCCTGTCGTCGGCCCGTCTGCGCCAACGCGACCACGCGCGGGCGGTAGACCGCGAACGCGACCAGCGCCGCCGCCGCGACCCCGGCCTCGACGGCCGACGAGGTCGTCCACCCCTGCTGCAGCCCGAGCGTCAGCCCGACACCGAGCATCAGCAGGCCGAGCAGGAAGCACGCCCCGCGGATGCGCACACCGCGCACTGCGGCGGCCGAGCCGCCCCAGTCGACGAGCCCGCCGCGCCGGTTGAACAGCAGGACGATGCTCGCCGCGAGCGGCACGGACGAGAGCAGCACCAGCAGGTCCCCCATGGCCCCATTGTCACGGATCGCCGACGGGGTTAGTGTGTAAGCAATTCCTTACATACGGAGGGCCATGCCAGCCACCGACGAGCTCAGCCGGGTGTTCAGCGCCCTGGCCGACCCCACACGCCGCGACATCCTGACCCGCCTGTCCCACGGGCCGATCAGCGTGGGCGAGCTCGCGGCGCCCTACCCGATCAGCCGACCGGCGGTCTCCCAGCACCTCGGCGTGCTCGAGAGCGCGGGCCTCGTCGAGCGGACCGTGGACGCCCAGTGGCGGCAGTGCAGCATCTGCGAGGAGGGCCTCGACGACGCGTCCGCGTGGATCGCCGAGCGCAAGGCCGAGTGGAACGAGCGGTTCGACCTGCTCGAGGAACGCATCCGTGAGAAGCGACGACAAGGAGAGGCACGATGATCGACACCACGAAGGGCTTCACCCTCACGCGCGAGATCGACGCGACGCCCGAGGAGCTCTGGACCGCCTGGACCGACCCCGACGAGCTGGCGCACTGGTGGCACCCGCGCGGCGTGACGACCCCACGCGACAGCGTCACCGTCGACCTCCGCGTCGGCGGCGCCTACACCTACACGATGGTCAACGACTCGACCGGCGACGAGTACCCCACCGGCGGCGTCTACCGGGAGATCGTCCCGACCGAGCGCCTCGTGTTCACGTGGGGCAACCCGGACGACGACCCCGACGACGCCCCCGTCGTCACGGTCACCTTCGAGTCGCTCGGCGAGCTCACGCTCATGACCTTCCAGCTGCAGGGCGTCGACGGCACGCCCGGCGACGAGTCGTTCTACGACGGCTGGGTCAGCGCGCTCGACGTCCTCGTCGAGCACGCGCAGGGGCCGCACGTCTTCGGCTGAGCCTCAGGCAGGGGTGATCCGCACGATCACGCGGTTGCCCTGCTTGCGACTGAGCTTCTCGACGAGCATGAGGACGCGGTACTGCAGCCCGTACTTGGCGCGCATCAGCCGCGTGACGGTCGCGAGGATCGCCGCGTCGTCGCGCACCTCTGCGGTGCCCGTCAGGACCGGTGCGTCGTCGGCGACCTTCCCCGTGCGGCTCGACGGTCGCAGCTCGACGCGGCTGTCGTTGCGCAGCCGCTTGACCTTGCCGCTGGTCGCGGGGGTAGTCACCAGCAGGTCCTCACCGTCGCGGACCAGCCAGACCGTGGTCGGGACGCCGACGCCGGTGCGACGGAAGGTGGTCAGGGAGACGAAGCTCTCGTCGCCGATGGCGCGCGTGGTGAGGGGCATGCACGCACGGTAGGCGCGTTCCGCGCCAAGCGCCCGGCGGTGGAATCGCGTTGCTTCGATCGGGGTGCCGCGCGACGATCGGGACCGGCTGGCCGCCCTGACGGTAAGGGCTCACGCGGGTCGTCCCCTCGTGGGTTCGAGAAGGTCAGGAAGTAGACCCCGGTGAGCCGCCAGTCGCCTCCGCGCCCGGCATCTGCGCCGCGAGCCGCGCCGCACCAGCAGCCGTGTCCGGGTCGTCATCCTCGACGAGGGTGGCGAGGACCGACACCGTCAGGCGCCACTCGGCATCAGAGTGCCCACACGTCACCGCGTCCACCAGCCAGTTCGCCGTGTCCTCGTCGGCTCGTACGAGTGCCGACGCGATCAGCCGGATCCTCTCCGCATCATCTCGGGCGACCAAGGCCAGCGCGGTCTCGGACGTGACGAAGGTGTTCTCGGGATCGAGCAGGAGCGCATCGAGCCGGTCGGCGACGGCACCGACGTCTTCCGAACCCGCCAGAACGACGCCCGCGGCAGCACGGACCCGGACGTCCGGATCCCCCCACTGCCTCCAGCGCCTCGGCCAGCGTTCCCGGCAGATCCGTTCGGGGCTCGGCACGCTCCGCCCACGCCTCCCGGAACGCCTGCCACCAGCTCACCCCCGCGACGCCCAGAACGCCACCGCGCTCGCCGCGGCCACGTTGAGCGAGTCGATCCCCCTCTGCATCGGGATCCGCACGACGACGTCGGCCGCGGCCAGCGCGGTCTTGGACAGCCCGTGCCCCTCGGACCCGAGCATCCACGCCACGCGATCGGGCAGGTCGGCGGCGAAGTCGGCCAGGTCCACCGAGTCGTCGCTCAGCGCCAGCGCGGCGAGCGTGAAGCCTTCGGCACGCAGCGCCTGCAGGTCCTCGGCCCAGGACACGGCTCGCGTGTAGGGCAGCGTGAGCGCGGCACCCATCGAGACGCGCACGCTGCGCCGGTAGAGCGGGTCGGCGCAGTCCGGCGACAGGACGATCGCGTCGATGCCCAGGGCGGCCGCGCTGCGGAAAAGGGCACCCACGTTGGTGTGGTCGACCAGGCCGTCGAGCACCGCGATGCGCCGGGCCGACGCGACGAGATCGGTCATCGACGGCAGCGGCGGACGGTGCATCGCCGCCAGGGCGCCGCGGTGCAGGTTGAAGCCCGTGAGCTGCTCGACGATCTCCGAGGTCCCGACGTAGACGGGGATCGGCCCGAAGCGAGCCTCGGCATCCGCGATGAGGTCCTCGAACGTCGAGAGCCACCGCTCCGTGGTCAGCAGCGAGCGCGGCTGGTGGCCGAGCTCGAGCGCGCGACCGATGACCTTCGAGCTCTCCGCCATGTACAGGCCCTCGGCGGCTTCCTTGGAGCGGCGCAGCCGGACGTCGGTCAGGTCGAAGTAGTCGCTGAGCCGGGGGTCGCGGGAGTCGTCGATGTGCTCGATCACGACGAGGATTCTCCCAGGCGTCGGCCCGGTGCTCGGACCGGCGACGTCGAAGACGTGGTCACGCCTCGCGTGACGAAGTCTTCGACGCGCGGCTGGACGCGCGCGCGCCGAGCGCCGCCGCGGCGCAGCCGAGCACAGCCGCCGCGGGGACGACGGCGAACGCGGCGTGGATGCCGACCGCGTCCGCGAGCGCTCCGAGCGCGAAGGGCGCGACACCGACGGCGATCCCGCCCGCGAGGGTGGCTCGCGACTGCGCGGCGTCGCCGGCCGCGGGGGCGGTCGCGATGAGCAGCGAGATCGACAGCGGGTACTGCACGCCGAAGCCGAGCCCGGTGACGACGAGGCCGACGATGGCGACGGCGGGCGTCGTCGCGGTCCACAGGATCGCCCACCCGCCGATCGAGACGAGGAAGCCGGAGACGAGGATGAGCGCGGGCGGGACCCGCAGCGAGATCGGCCCCATGACGAAGCGGATCACCGACATGCCCGCGACGAGCCCGGCGGTGGTGGCCGCCGCGATGCCGGCGCCGGCGCCGGTCTGCTCACGCACGAGGTCGGTGGACCAGTACGTGGTGGTCATCTCCAGGGCGATCGCCGCGACGAGCGAGGCGAGGAAGCACCAGGCGGGCAGGCGGTTGAGCGCGCGGCGGTCGGCCGCCGAGTCGTGCGGGTCGGTCGGGTCGACGACGGCCACCGCGAGCGCCTCGACCGAGCCGAGCAACGGCTGCTCGCCGTCGGCGCGCAGGGTGTCGCCTCCGTGGGCGCGGCGCGCGGGCGGCGTCATCGCACCGCCGACGGGCATGCGCGCGAGCATCACGGCCGTGACCGCGGCGATCAGGACCGTGACGGCGACCGCGGGGCGCCAGCCCCAGCCGATCGCGACGCACGCGCCCACGGCGAGCGGTCCGATGAGCCCGATCGAGGAGCCGACGCCGTTGGCCTCGGTGACGGCGGCCGACGCGGCGGGCCCGTGGTGCAGCGCGAGCCCGGGCTGCGCCGCGCTGATCGCGATGTTGCCGCCGATCGCGAGCACGACGACCGCGGTCAGGCTCGAGGGCAGGTCGGCCGCGGTGACCAGGGCGACGATGCCGATCGTGATGGCCGCGTAGGCGACGAACAGCGCGGCCCGACGGCCGTAGCGGCGCACGAGCCGCGGCGAGAGGAACGCGGCGACGATCCCGCCGCCGGCCATCGCGGTCCCGTGCAGGCCGGCCTGCGCCAGCGAGATGTCGAAGTCGTCGGCCAGCAGCGTCACGCTCGGGTTGAAGCTGTAGAGCAGCCAGCCCCAGATGACGAAGTTGCCGTAGAACGCGAAGGTCAGCTGGTCGCGGTGGAAACCGGCGCGCTTCTGTACCGCGTCGACCTGCGGATCTCCGGGCATGTGCCGAGGATAGGGCCGCTAGCTCCCCTCCTCGCGCAGCATTCCGACGAGCTCGTCGAGCTGCCCGCGGTACTCGGGCGCGTTCGGGTACCCGCTGTGCGCGGCGATGGTCAGCAGGTAGGCCACGTCGTCGACCTCCTGGGCCGGATGGTCGATGCCCGTGCCGTCGGCCGCGTACGCGTCGACGGGGAAGCCGATGAAGTCCGTGCGCCGCCACAGGCTGCGCCACCGGGTCGGGCGGCCCGGGGTGGTCAGCGACTCGACGACCGTCACGGCGTCCGGCGTCACGTCCGCCGGCAGCGCCCGGGCCCACGGGTCAGCCGCCCACAGCTTCGCGGGCGCGACCGGGTGGGTACCCAGGACGGCCGGGCCGAACAGCTCGGGGAAGAACCGGCCGAAGTACGCGCGCAGCTGGGTCCCGTAGGTGAGCAGCGCGACCCGGTCGTCGCGCGGGCCTGCCGGTCCGTCCCACCGCGCCAGCAGCGCGGCCACCGCGACGACCCCGCCGAGGCTGTGGGCCGAGATGACCACGCGCCGGTCCGCCAGCGCGCGACGGCGGCTGGCCGGGACCTGAGCGGGATCGAGGTCGTCGCCGAGCCAGGTGTCGATGCGTGCCCGCAGCTCGGGCACGACCCGCTCGGCGTAGCAGGGCGGCGCGAACGGGTGGGCGGCGCGCGGCAGGAAGCACATGAGGTCCCACAGCAACCCCCACGGGCGGGCCAGCGACTTCTTGGAGCCGGCGCCGACGACGCTCGCGACGACGAGCCCGAACGCCAGCACCACGGCCTTCGTCGACCACTGCACGCCCAGGTCCCACACGTCGCCCCAGAACCCGGCGACCTCCTCGTCGGGGTCCGGCAGCAGCAGCGTGCCCACCAGGGCGAGGAAGAACGCGGTCCCGACCACGCCGACGATGCGCTCGGCCCGGTGGGCGAGGGCGGCGTGCCGGCGCCCGCGCTGGATCGCCTGGTCCACGCCCTTGTCAGTCTTGGCCGGGGGCGCGTCGCCGGGGATCACGGGCAGCGGCCGCGAGCGCAGCGCCCCCATCCGCGCCGACAGCACGATCATCAGCACCGCAAGAACGGCGATCACCGCGACGCTCATCGCGGCGAACTCGACGTACCCGGGCGGCGTGACGAGCTGCACCGGGGCGGCGACCTGCACGGTGACGGGGTCGCGCAGGCGGTCGTCAGCGGCCACCTCGCCGAGAGCAGCCGTGACCTGGGCGGGGACGGTCGCGTTCTCGGGCGCGCCCGGCGCCTGGAGCCACGCGACGACGCCGAGCACGGTCGAGGCGCTGAGCACCATGGCGATGCCCGCCGACGTGGCGAGCAGGACGAACGGGCCGCGCCCGGACCAGCCCTCGCGGCCGCGGGTGCGGTGCCGCGCGTTGGAGACGACGGCCACGACGAGCAGCACGACGAACGCCGCGCCGGTGGCCGAGCGCGCCAACACCCCGCCCGCCCCGTCCGGCCAGAGCAGGGCGGTCACCGCTCCCCCGACGGCGACCACCACGCACGGCGCCCAGACCAGGGCCCGCAACCGCGAGCGCAGGCCGACCGCCGCGACGCACAGCACCACCATGAGCCCGATGAGGATGCTCGGCACCGCGGCGAGCCCGAGGAACGGCACGGCCGCCGGGTCGCTCGGCCGCAGCGGCCCGTCGCCGCTGCCCGCCACCGCGACGACGGCCCACACGAACAGGCCGAAGCCCACCCCGAACAGCGCGGCGTCGCCCGCGCGGGACACCTGCGCGTCGGACGTCACGGCCGGGCGCGAGGCGCCGTGCGGCAGCGGGTCGAGCCGGACGCGCGCCACGCGCCACGCGACGACCACGAGCAGCGCCAGCCCGACGGCGATCATCACCGCCCAGGACGCGTTGCCCGACGTTCCCCACACGCCGGGACCGAGGCAGCCGCGCGCGCCGAAGCCGGTGGCGTCCCAGCACTCCGGCTCGTCGCGGTACAGGAAGTGCCACGCGAGCAGCAGCGCGAGCAGCGCGAACGCGGCGGACAGGTGCTGGTACCAGAGCACCGACGAGCGCTTGGCGTGGGTCCAGAAGCCCGGGCGGGCCAGCATCGGCCAGACCTTCCCGTCGTCGCTCGCCCGGTCCGACGTGAGACCGCGGGCCTTCGTGCCGGACATCCGCCGCTCGTAGCGCAGCCTGCCCGTGGACCCGACCGCGGCGAGCGCGAGGACGGCCGCGGCGGCCAGGACGGCGAGCAACGCGGTGCGCGACCCCGAGGACCAGCGCGCCCAGGAGTCCAGCTGGTCCGGCAGGGCGGAGCAGGTCAGCACGTAGTCCACGGTCGTCGTGCCCTGGCCCGGGACGGCCACGTCGAGCGTCGTCCGGGGGCCGTAGCACTGCGCGCCGACGATGCCGAGCGCGACCGTGGCCGTCGTCGCGACCCACAGCAGCGTGAGCGCGAGCCCGAAGAGCCGGACCAGCCCGCCCGCGGCCGACGAGCGGCGACCCGTGGGCTCGTCGGCGTCCCGCGTCCAGTACGCGACGTTCGCGAGGCCGAACGGGATGATCAGCACCCACAGCGCGCGGATGACGCCCGCGACCAGCCCGCTGGCCTTGCCGAGGGCGGGAACGGTCGACAGGCGGGCCATCGCGCCCCACGAGTAGCCCTCGCGCCGCACGCCCGGCGGCGGGACGCGGGGGTCGCCCGCGGGGCGCTCGGTGCCCAGCGCTCGAGGCGTCGCGGCCCAGAAGCTGCCGAGCGCGTCGCCGTCCACCTGCTCGATCTGGGTCGGGTCGAGCCCGAGCATCGCGGCGGGCGGCGTGTTCGCGACGCCGTGCACCCGCAGCTCGAGCACGTCGGGCGAGGGCAGTTGTGCATGCTGGGCCGCGCGCGCAGCCGACCGCCCCAGGATCCGCACCAGCGGGCGCATGCCGGTCCCCCTCACGTCGCGTCCCTGCTCCAGGGGCGTTCCGACGCTATCGGGAGGCAGCGCGTGTCCGCTATGCCCGTTTCACGCAGGTCCCGTCTACTCCTCGGTCACCGCCGCCGCGAACTGGCTCGCGTACAGCCGCGCGTACGCGCCGTCGGCCGCGAGGAGCTCGTCGTGCGAGCCCTGCTCGACGATCGCCCCGTTCTCCATCACCAGGATGATGTCGGCGTCGCGGATGGTCGAGAGCCGGTGCGCGATGACGAACGACGTGCGGCCCACGCGCAGCGCGTTCATCGCCTGCTGCACGAGCACCTCGGTGCGCGTGTCGACCGACGAGGTGGCCTCGTCGAGGATGAGGATCGTCGGGTCGGCGAGGAACGCGCGCGCGATCGTGAGCAGCTGCTTCTCGCCCGCGGAGACGTTCGCGCCCTCGTCGTCGATCACGGTGTCGTAGCCGTCGGGCAGCGTCCGGACGAACCGGTCGACGTGCGTCGCCTCGGCGGCCGCGACGATCTGCTCGTGGGTCGCCGACTCGACGCCGTAGGCGATGTTGTCCGCGATCGACCCGCCGAACAGCCACGTGTCCTGCAGGACCATGCCCATCTGCGAGCGCAGCGCGTCCCGCGTCGTCGCGCGCGTGTCGACGCCGTCGAGCGTGATCCGGCCGGAGTCGACCTCGTAGAACCGCATGAGCAGGTTGACCAGGGTGGTCTTGCCCGCACCGGTCGGCCCGACGATCGCGATCGTCTGACCGGGCTCGGCGACGATCGACAGGTCCTCGATAAGCGGCTTGTCGGGCGAGTAGCTGAACGCCACGTGCTCGAACTCCACCCGCCCGCGCACCGGCGACGGCAGCGGCAGGG
>NZ_QWKP01000188.1 GCF_003470205.1 Cellulomonas rhizosphaerae | reverse complement strand
GAGCGCGTACTCGTCGGACAGGCCGGTGAGGTGCGCGGCACCGCTCGCCCAGGCCGCGATGAGTGCGGTCGCGGCGAGCCCGGCCAGGGTCCCGACGAGTGCCGTCGTCGTCCGCAGCGTGAACCCGTGCGCCAGGTAGAGCACGACGAACATGATGGCGACCGCGGTGACGAGGGCGACCGGCACGGCGGGCTTGCCCAGCAGCAGCGCGGGCAGCGTGAACGCGCCGATCATGCCGAGCGACGCGGCGAGCCCGATGAGGGCCGCGAGCCCGCGCCAGCGCGCGACGGCGACGACGAGCACGACGAACCCGATCGCCAGGACGGCCAGCGGCGGCCCGCGCACGTAGTCCACGAAGATGTACGGCGTCCCGCCCGGTCCCGCGTCGCCGGTGTCGACCACCTGGATACGGTCGCCCGGCTCGAGCTCGCCGAGGTGCTCGGGCGGCACGTTGACCCACGCGGGAGCCCCGCCGTCGATCCGCGCGCGCAGCTGGTGGACCTGGTCGCTCGCGTCGGGGTCGACGGCGACGACCGTCGCGGTGTGGAACGTGGAGCCGGGCGCGGACGTGACCAGCGTCGGCCGCTCACCGTGCGGCCACAGCAGGATCGCGCCGAGCACGGTGGCCAGGAGCACCGGGACGAGGATCACCGCGAAGATCACGCGCGCGCGGCGGCGCGACTGCTCGGAGGTCGGCCCGACGGGGCCGTGCACGTGTCCGCTCATGCCGCCGAGCATCACGCGGGCCGGCCGTCCGATCGCGGAGCCACGCCGCTGTTTGCTTTTGATAGTCATTCTCGTTTAGGTTCGAGGGGTCGCTCCGACACGGCTCTTGCCCCATGGGAAGCCAATGGGAACTGTTATCGTTACCGTGCCTGGAAGCGGCTACCCACCGCCCGGCACACCTCCTGCTAGGACCTCATCGCCATGAAGAAGTCGCTCGCCCTCGTCGTCGCCACGGCAACCGCACTCGCGCTGGCCGCGTGCTCGTCGGCCGACCCGGAGACGCCCGCCGCCGACGGCACCGTCGCCGTCGTCACCTCGACCAACGTCTACGGCGACATCGCCGAGCAGGTCGGCCGCGACCTGGTCGACGTGACCGCGATCATCGACGACCCGTCCGCAGACCCCCACTCGTACGAGGCGAGCGCGCAGACGCAGCTCGCCCTGTCCAAGGCCGCCCTGGTCGTCGAGAACGGCGGTGGGTACGACGACTTCGTCGACACGATGCTCGACGCGATCGACAACAAGCCCGTGGTCGTCAACGCGGTCGAGGTCTCGGGCAAGGACACCGGCGGCGACCTCAACGAGCACGTCTGGTACGACTTCCCGACCGTGCGCACCCTGGCCGGCACGATCGCCGACGAGCTGAGCAGCATCGACGCGGCGAACGCCTCGACCTACGCCGCGAACGCCGCCGCGTTCCAGGCCAAGGTCGACGACCTGATCGCCGGGACCGACGCGATCAAGGCCGAGCACGCGGGCGCCGGCGTCGCGATCACCGAGCCCGTGCCGCTCTACCTGCTCGAGAACGCCGGGCTGGTGAACAAGACGCCCGAGGAGTTCTCCGAGGCCATCGAGGAGGAGACCGACGTGCCGCCGGCCGCGCTGCAGGACACGATCGCGCTGTTCTCGTCGCACGCCGTGAGCGCCCTGGTCTACAACTCCCAGACGACCGGTACCGAGACCGAGCGCGTGCTGTCCGCCGCGAAGGACGCCGGCGTGCCCGTGGTGCCTGTCACCGAGACGCTGCCCGAGGGCACAGACTATGTCTCGTGGATGACGGCCAACATCGACGCGGTGCGCAGCGCGCTGACGTCGTGACGGCCCACCCCCCGCTCGAGCTCACGGACGCGAGCCTCGCCTACGGCGAGCGCACGGTCTGGTCCGGCCTGGACCTGACGCTGCGGGCGGGCGACTTCCTCACGGTGCTCGGCCCGAACGGCTCGGGCAAGACGAGCCTGCTGCGCGCGATCCTCGGGCTGCAGCCGCTGACGAGCGGGAGCCTGACCATCCTGGGCCGGCCAGCGCGGCGCGGCAGCAAGGACGTCGGCTATATCCCCCAGCAGCGGCTCATCGACCCGGCGACGCCGGTCAGGGCGCGTGACCTGGTGCGGATGGGCATCGACGGCGACCGGTGGGGGCCGGGACGGCACAGCCACCGCGAGCGCGTCGAGGAGCTGCTCGCCGCGGTGGGCGCCTCGTCCTACGCCGACGTGCCGCTCGGCATGCTCTCGGGCGGCGAGCAGCAGCGCGTGCGGATCGCGCAGGCGCTGGGAACGCGGCCCTCGATCCTGCTGTGCGACGAGCCGCTGCTCTCGCTCGACCTGCGCCACCAGCACGAGGTCACCGCGCTGATTCACGAGACGCGGCAGGCGACCGGGACGGCCGTGGTGTTCGTGACGCACGAGATCAACCCCGTGCTGCCGTGGACCGACCGGGTGCTGTACCTCGCGCCCGCCGGGCACGCGATCGGCGCACCCGACGACGTGCTCACGTCCGAGAACCTCAGCGCCCTGTACGGCACGCCGGTCGAGGTCCTCCACTCGCAGGGGCGCGTCCTGATCGTCGGGGGCGACGAGCACAGCCACCACGTCGACGAGGTGGGCGAGTGATCGCGACCCTGGTGCCAGCTGTGACGTCCGACGACTGGTGGAACCGGCTGTTCAACTTCGACAACTACGGCGAGCTGCTCTCGCTCGTGCACAACTCGATCATCGCGGGTGCCGTGCTCGGGCTGGTCGGCGGGCTCGTGGGCGTGTTCGTCATGCAGCGCGACCTCGCGTTCGCGGTGCACGGGATCAGCGAGCTCTCGTTCGCCGGTGCCGCCGCGGCCCTGCTGTTCGGCATCGACGTGGTGCTCGGCTCGGTGCTTGGGTCCGTGCTGGCGGCGGTCGTCATCGGCCTCCTGGGCACCCGTGCGCGCGACCGGAACTCGATCATCGGCGTGCTCATGCCGTTCGGGCTCGGGCTCGGCGTGCTGTTCCTGTCGCTCTACCCCGGCCGCGCGGCCAACAAGTTCGGGCTGCTCACGGGGCAGATCGTCGCGGTCGACGACACCCGGCTCTCGCTGCTGGTGACCATCTCGGCAATCGTCATCGCGGGGCTGCTGATCATCTGGCGCCCCCTGACGTTCGCGAGCGTCGACCCCGACGTCGCGGCCGCCCGCGGGGTGCCGACGCGCGCGCTGTCGTTCGCCTTCATGCTGCTGCTCGGCCTCGCGGTCGCGCTCGCGGTGCAGGTGGTGGGCGCGCTGCTCGTGCTCTCGCTGCTCATCACGCCGGCCGCCGCGGCGAGCCGGATCAGCGCGTCGCCGATCGTCGTGCCGCTGCTCAGCGTCGCCTTCGCGGTGACCAGCGCGGTCGGCGGGATCCTGCTCGCGCTCGGTGGCAACGTGCCGATCAGCCCGTACGTCACGACGATCTCGTTCGTGATCTACCTGGTCTGCCGGCTCGTCGGGAACTCCCGCACGCGGCGCGGCTGGACGCGCCGGACGGCGGCCGTCGCCTAGCTCTGCTCGGCGCGTGCCGCCGAGCGGGCCCGCCAGTCGCTCGCGACCATCTCGACGAGATCGTGGCGCATCTTCCAGCCCAGGTCACGGGTCGCGAGCTCGCCCGACGCGACGATGCGTGCGGGGTCGCCCGGGCGCCGCGGGGCGACCGTCGGCTCGACGTCGCGACCCGTCACGGCGGCGACCGCCGTCATGATCTGCCGGACCGAGACGCCGTCGCCGCTGCCCAGGTTGTAGGCGGGCTCGAGCGTGCGGCCGGCGTCGAGCGCCTGCGCCGCGGCGACGTGTGCGAGGGCGATGTCGCCCACGTGGACGTAGTCGCGCACGCACGTGCCGTCGGGCGTCGGGTAGTCGTCGCCGAAGATCGTCGGCGTCCTCCCGGCGGCCACGGACTCGAGCGCGAGCGGGAACAGGTTGTGCGGGCTGGTGTCGACGACGCTCTCGTCGGCCGAGCCGACCACGTTGAAGTAGCGCAGGCTCGTGTGCCGCAGGGGCGCGTCGGACTCGGCCGTCGCTCGCGCCTGGTCACGCAGCAGCCACTCGCCGATGAGCTTGCTCTCGCCGTACGGGGACTCCGGAGCGGTCGCGGTCGCCTCGGTGACGAGGTCCGTGTGGGGCGTGCCGTACACGGCCGCGGACGACGAGAAGACGAGCGAGCTCACGCCCGCGTCGGCCATCGCCTGCAGCACGCTCGCGGTGCCCGTGACGTTCTGCTCGTAGGTGTGCAGCGGCCGCCGGACGCTGACCCCCGCGTACTTGAACCCGGCGAGGTGCACGACGCCCGCGACCGCGTGCTCGCGCAGCACGGCCGTGAGCGCGGCGGTGTCGAGGATGCTCGTCCGCACGAACGGCACACCGGCCGGCACGAAGGACTCGTGCCCGCTCGAGAGGTCGTCGACGACGACCACGTCGAGCCCCTGCGCGAGGAACGCGCGCACGATGTGCGCGCCGATGTAGCCGGCTCCGCCGGTGACCAGCCAGGTGCTCACGTCACTCCCCCTCGTCCACGCGGCTCGCCGCGCCGTCGCCCGTTGCTGCCAGGAATCCCGGTTCGGTCCAGCCGCGCTCCGCGAACGCGGTACGCACGGCCTCGGACACGCTCGCCACCTGGTCCGCCTCGACCAACGCGATCGCCGACCCGCCGAACCCGCCGCCGGTCATGCGCGCGCCGTGGGCGCCGGCCGCGCGGGCGGCCTCGACGGCGACGTCGAGCTCGGCGCAGCTGACCTCGTAGTCGTCGCGCAGCGAGGCGTGCGACGCGTCCATCGCGGCACCGACCTCGCGCACACGGCCCGCGGTCAGCAGGCCGACGAACTCCTCGACGCGGCCGATCTCGGTGACCACGTGGCGCACCCGGCGCCGGACGACGTCGGCGGCTACGGCCGTGCCGTCGGGCAGAACGACGTCCTCGAGCTGCGCGAGCGCCGCCGGCAGGTTCGTGACCTCGCGCAGGGTCGGGACGCCGAGGCGGGCCGCAGCCGCCTCGCACGTCGCGCGCCGCTGCCCGTACTGGCCGTCGACGAGCTGGTGCGGGGCGCGGGTGTCGATGACGAGCAGCGCGAGGCCGTCGGCCGCGAGGTCGAACGGGATGTGCGTGAGGCTGCCGTCGCGCATGTCGAGCAGCAGCGCGGTGCCGTCTCGCGAGAGCAGCGCGGCGGACTGGTCCATGCCGCCCGTGTTCGCGCCGGCGACCTCGTTCTCGGCGCGGATGCACGCCGCGATCAGCGTCCGGCGACCCTCGTGGTCGGCGCCCAGGCCCAGGCCGAACACCTCGTCGACCGCGACCGCGAACGCGGACTCGAGCGCGGCCGACGACGAGAGACCGGCGCCGTACGGGACGCACGAGTCTACCGCGGCGCGGTAGCCGCCCAGCTCGTGCCCGTCCTGCGCGAGCGCCCAGGACACGCCCGCGGCGTAGCCGGGCCAGCCGTCGACGCGGCCGGGGCCGATGTCGGCGAGCGGCTGCGTCCAGACGTCGCTCTCCTGCTGGGACGTCAGCGTGACGTCGGACGTCGCGACGGGCGAGAGCGCGACGTAGGTGCGGTGCGCGAGCGCGATCGGCAGGCACAGGCCGCCGTTGTAGTCCGTGTGCTCGCCGATGAGGTTGACGCGGCCGGGCGCGGCCCAGACGCCGGCGGGCTCGGCGCCGAAGGCGGCGCGGTAGGCCGTGCGGGCGCGCTCGGCACCCTCCGCAGCGGTCCAGGCGGGGATCTGGTTCACGCGAGCTCCTGCAGACGTGCGGCGATGCGCTCGGGGGTGGTGTCGCTGATCCAGGCGGCCATGCCGGACTCGACGCCCGCGAGGTACTTGAGCTTGCCGGGGGCGCGCAGCACCGAGAACAGCTGCAGGTGCAACCGGCCCAGCTCACGGCCCTCGCCGACGACGGCCTGGTGCCAGCCCGAGATGTACGGCAGCGGGATGGGCTCACCGGTGGTCGGGTCGACGAAGAAGCGGTCGAGCCGCCCCAGGAGCGCGAGGTAGGTCGCGGCGAGGTCGTCACGCTCGGCGTCGGTCAGGCCGGGCAGGTCCAGCACGTCACGACGCGGCGCGAGGTGCACCTCGACGGGCCACTTGGCTGCGGCCGGGACGTAGGCGACCCAGTGCTCGGACTCGAGCACGACCCGCACGCCCGCTCGCAGCTCGGCGGCGACGACGTCGGCCAGCAGCGAGCCGCCCGTGCGGTCGCGGTAGGCGCGCGCCTCGCGCAGCATCGCGGTCGTGCGGGGCGTGACGTAGGGCAGCGCGTAGATCTGGCCGTGCGGGTGCGGCAGCGTCACGCCGATCTCCCGGCCGCGGTTCTCGAACGCGAACACCTGCTCGATGCCCGGCAGCGCGGACAGCGCCTCGGTGCGCTGGGCCCAGGTGTCGACGATCGTGCGCACCCGCTCGACCGGCAGCGTGCCGAACGACGCGTCGTGGTCGCTCGAGAAGCACACGACCTCGCAGCGGCCGGCGGCGGGGCGCACGGACCACAGGTCCTCGCCGTCGAGCGCGATCGGGTCGGTCGGCTCACCCGGCACCTTCATGAGCGCGGAGAACCGGTTCTCGAACACGGCGACGTCGTACGCGGTGTCCGGGATCTCGCCGTCGCTGTACGCGGCTCCCGGCTTGGCCGGGCACAGGGGGCAGGAGTCCGCGGCCGGCAGGAACGTGCGGTTCATCCGGTGCGAGGCCATGGGGATCCACTCGCCGGTCAGCGGGTCGCGTCGCATCTGCGGGCCGACGAAGGGCGTCGCGGTGCCGTCCGGCCCGACGACCGGCGCGAACCGGTCCGCCAGCGGGCGCGGGTCGTCGAGGCGGCGCGTCGCCGCACCCGAGCGGTACGGCTCGGTGTCGTCGACGTAGATCAGCTCGCGCCCGTCGGCCAGGTGCGTGGGGGTGAAGCGCGGTCGCTGCGCGGTCACCGGTGCGCCCGCCCGAGCGTCCACCGTCGTGTCCTCGTCGTGCGCATCCTCGCGCCTCGGGCCTGCCACGGTGGACCTCCTGCGTGTTAACGTCACCATCCGAACACTCCGGAGGTTGTCACGTCGAGCGCGGCACTGTCAATCTTGACGCCCTCACCAGCGATGATGCCTTGGCCAATCAAACTTGCTCGGAAGGGACTCGACATGTTCACGTGAACATGGCCTAGGGTTCGTCGCATGTCCGTCCCGACGTCGAACAGCGTGCCCGCGCCGCGCCGGGCGGGTGCGTCGATCAGCGACGTCGCCCGCCTCGCCGGAGTCTCCGCGCAAACGGTCTCACGCGTGTCCAACGAGTCCGAGAACGTGCTCCCCTCGACGCGCCAGCGCGTGCTCGACGCGATGGAGCAGCTCGGCTACGCCCCCAACCGTGCCGCCCGAGCGCTGCGCACCGGCAGCTTCGCGGCGATCGGCGTCGTCGTGCACCGCCTCGCGCGGACGGGCGAGTCCAGCACCGTCGACGCGATCGTGGACGCCGCGCGCCGCGAGGGGTACACGGTCAACCTCGTCGACGTCGCCTCCCCGTCGTCCGACGACGTCACGGCGGCGCTGCAGCGATTGAGCAACCAGAGCGTCGACGGGCTCGTCATCGTCCGCGCCGAGACCACCACGCCCACGAGCCTCGCCCTGCCGGCCCGCACGCCCGTCGTCGTCGCCGACTCGCGGTTCATCGGCCACCACCCCGCGGTCGGCGCGGACCAGGTCACGGGCGCCAGCCAGGCCGTCGAGCACCTGCTCGGGCTCGGTCACGCCACGGTGCACCTGCTGGCAGGGCCGGTCGAGTCCGGCCCCGCCCAGCTGCGCGCCCAGGCGTGGAGGACCACGCTCGAGCGCGCGGGCCGCCGCGTGCCCGCGCCCGTGCAGGGCGACTGGTCGGCGCAGTCCGGGTACGAGGCCGGGCGCGTGCTCGCGCTCGACCCCGAGGTGACGGCCGTGTTCAGTGCGAACGACGAGATGGCGACCGGGCTCCTGCACGCGCTGCACGAGGCCGGCCGGCGCGTGCCGCAGGACGTCTCGGTCGTCGGGTTCGACGACATCCCGCTCGCCTCGCACCTGTGGCCGCCGCTGACCACCGTGCGGCAGGACTTCACGCGCGTGGGCGAGGAGCTCGTCCGGCTGCTGCTCGAGCAGATCCGCAGCCGGTCGGCGTTCGTCGACCGCAACGTCGTCGTCCCGGCCCCGCTCATCGAGCGCGCCAGCACCGCCCCACCCCCGCCCCGCTGACCTTCTGGCGCTGCCCCCTGGCGCGTCCCGCCCCTGGCGTGGGCCACTGCCCCCTGGCGCAGGCCGCCCCACGCCCGCCCGGCCACGCCCGCCCGCCGCTCCCCCATCCACCCATTCGCCGACCGCGGGTCGAGCGGTCCGAGGGCTGGTGGCGCGCCACCCGCCCTCGCGCCGCGGGACCCGCGCTCGGCGGAGTGGCCTGGCGGGCACGGGCTCGGGCGCGGGCTCCGGCACGCGGACCGAGTGGCCGTGTGGTGACGTGACCATCTTGTGTCCTGGTTCGCCTTGACGTCGTCGCGGCGGCATGGAAACGTGGCGGGCGCGGCCAGATGTTTACGTCACCATCAGCCGTGGAACGGATCACCACTCAGGGTCGAGTGTCCCTCGATGACATCGACGTCACCGCCGCCGCACGCACGCGCGGCACGGGTCGACGCCGTCCGGATGCTCGCCCGTCGGCTCCTGACCTGCCGGTTCGCCCCGCGACCCGGCCGAGCGAGGGCCGTTCGACCTGCACGCAACGCCAGCAGCACCAGCACCTGCACCACACCGCCCGTCGCGCGCTGCCACGCGCGGCGGGTCCACACCTGGCCCGGCTCGCGCTGCCACGCGCGCCGGGCTCGTCATGCGGGACACCCGTCCCGCCCACGAGGAGAGGCAGTTCATGACAGTGACAGTGCAGTCACGCCGCAGGCGGCTCGTCGCCGGCGCGCTCACCGCGGCACTCGCGACGGGCGGGACCGTCACGGGCCTCGCGGTCGGTGCGGCTCCCGCCGCGGCCGCGATCTCGACGACGATCACGCCGAACCCCGCCTACGCGGGCGCTCCGTTCGAGGGCTGGGGCAACTCGCTCGTCTGGTTCGCCAACGCGACCGGCGGCTACCCCGACGCCCTGCGCGACGAGCTGTACGAGCTCGTGTTCGGGTCCGACGGCCTCAACATGAACGTCGCCCGGTACAACATCGGCGGCGGGCGCGCGTCCGACGTCGGCAACTACTTCCGCCTCGGCGCGGACGTCGACGGCTACTGGGCCGACGACACGAGCACGGCCGCCGACAGCCGGTACGGCACGGCGACGACGAACTTCGCTGACCGCGACGCGCTCGCCGCGGCGTGGAACCCGGACGACCCGGCGAGCTACGACTGGTCCAAGGACTCGACCCAGCGCTGGTGGCTGCAGAAGCTGGCCACTGAGCGTGACGACCTCGTGCTCGAGGGCTTCTCCAACTCGCCCCCGTACTTCATGACGAACTCCGGCTACACCTCGGGCGGCGCGAGCTCGACGACCGAGCAGGTCTCGACCGCCAACGACAGCCCCACGAAGTTCGCGAAGTACCTGACGACCGTCGTCGAGCACCTCGAGGACACCTACGGCGTGACGTTCCAGTCCGTCGACCCGTTCAACGAGCCGTGCACCGGCTACTGGTCGACCCCGAGCGGTCGCCTCGCCGACGGGATCACGCCGTTCACCAACGCCGTGAAGAAGCCGCAGGAGGGCGCGCAGATCTGCCCCGGCACGGGTGCCGGTCAGCAGCAGAACCTCATCGCGCTGCTCGCGCAGCAGCTGCGCGGCTCGTCGTCGGACGCCGTGGTCTCCGCGAACGACGAGACGAACCCCGGCAACTTCAACACCGCGTGGTCGCAGTACGGAACGGCCACGAAGGCCGACGTGGACCAGATCAACGTCCACTCCTACGGCACCAACGGCATCCTGCAGGCGCGTGACACCGCGATCACCGCGGACAAGGCGCTGTGGATGAGCGAGACGGGCGGCGACTTCGTCGGCTCGGGCTTCGACCCCGTGAGCATCAGCGGCGGCCTCGGCATCGCCCAGAAGATCAACGACGACCTGCGCCAGCTCCAGCCGGACGCCTACGTCCTGTGGCAGGAGGTCGAGGACTACTACAACATGCAGAAGGGCGAGAAGCTCAACTGGGGCTCGATCTTCATCGACTTCGACTGCAGCTACGTCGACGCGACCGGCGCGGTCGTCGGCGAGGACGACGCGATCGGCTTCAAGTCCAAGCGCCGCGTCGCGGACGCGATCGCCGCAGGCCAGCCGGTCTCGGGCGTGGAGAACTGCTCGATCGTCACGAACTCCAAGTTCGACGCGATGCGCAACTACATGCAGTACATCAAGGCGGGCGACCGCCTCGTCCCGACCAACGACACCGCCTCGACCGCGGCCGTCACCGCGGCGGGCACAGGCCTGAACGTCGTGCACGCCAACGCCTCGACGCAGGAGCAGGTCGTCACGCTCGACCTGTCGAAGTTCGGCGACATCGCGCCCGGCGCCACGGTCACGCCGATCGTCACGACCCAGGCGGCCGACGCGGACGACACGTCCACCGCGCTGGTCGAGGGCACCCCGGTGCTCGTCGACCGCGCGGCGCGCACGGCGACCCTCACGGTCCCCGCGCGCTCGGTCACCACCCTCGCGGTCACCGACGTCTCCGGCGTCGCGGCCGACGCGAACCCGCTCGTCGACGGCGCGACCTACCAGGCCGTCGGTGTCCAGAGCAGCAAGGCGCTGGCCAAGAGCTCGACGGGCACGCTCGTCATCGACAACCTGGCCACCACGGCCGGCACGCTCAAGGCCCAGCAGTGGGTCGCGCACGAGACGACGCCGGCCGGTGACCCGACCGCTCGTCGCTCGTTCGTCCTCGAGAACGCCGGCGACGGCACCTTCCTGAGCGCGAGCAGCGCGGGCACGAGCTTCTCGTCCGCCACCCTGGCCGAGGCCAGCGCGACGGCCGGCATGACCTGGTACCTGACGACGATGGACGGCACCACGTGGTCGCTCATCAACAAGAGCACCGCGTCGTCGCTCGACGTCGCGGGCCAGGCCACGGCCGCCGGCACGAGCGTGGGGATCTACGGGACGAACGGCGGCGCGAACCAGCGCTTCACGTTCCGCTCCGCGACCGCCACGCCGAGCGTCGCGCCGCTGTCGCTGCGCACGCTCGTCGGCTCGGCCGCGACGCTCCCGGCGACCGTCGTCCCGACCTACTCCTGGGGTGCGGGCGTCGCGACGCCCGTGACCTGGAACGTCCCCGCGGACGCATGGGACACGGCCGGCTCGGTCACCCTGCAGGGCACGGGCACCGACATCTACGGCAACGCCATCACCGTGACCGCCGTGGTCGAGGTCGGCGACGTCGTCGCCACCGACCCCGCGTCGGTCACGGTCGTGACGGGCTCGAGCCTCGGGCTCGTGCAGCGTGCGGCGCCCACGTCGGTCCAGACCCAGGTCGGCACCAGCGCGGCCCGGTTCGCGCTGCCCGTGACCTGGGACTTCTCCGGGCTCGACAGCTCGGCGTTCACGCAGGCCGGCGTCGTCACGGTGCCCGGCACCGTCGCGGCGGCTGCCACCGGCACGACCGACGTCGCGGCCGTGCTGCACGTCGTGGTCGCACCCGCAGGCGGCGTGTCCAACGTCGCGCTCACCTCGACGCCGACGGCCACGTTCACCGAGTCGGGCTACCCGGCGACGCGCACGATCAACGGCGACCGGACCGACAAGGGCTGGTCGAACTGGGTCAGCGGCACCAAGAACGCGAGCGAGACGCTCACGTACGTGCTGAAGAACGAGGACATCCTCAACCAGGCCCGCGTCTACTTCTACAAGGACGGCACGTCGCTGACGTGGCCGACCACCGTCAAGACCGAGTACCGCGACGCGGGCACGGGCCTGTGGACGGCACTGCCGACCCTGACCACGCTCACCGACTCGACCACCGCGCCCGCCCCGGTCGCGACGATCGACCTCGGCGGGGTCTCCGCGAACGCGGTGCGCTTCGTGCTCACGGCGCGGGCGGCGACCCACCTCGTGGTGTCCGAGACGGAGATCGACGGCGTCGCGCCGGCGCCCTCCTCGGTCTCGTCCCTCGCGCGACTCACGGTCGGCGGCGTCGACGTCGCAGACTTCGACCCGGCGACGACGAGCTACACGGTCGAGCACCGCGGCAGCGCACCCGTCGTCGCGGGCGTCCCGACGGACCGCTCGGCGACCGTGCGGGTCACGCGCGAGGGTGAGACGGCGACCCTCACGGTCACCGCCGTCGACGGCACGACCACCGCCTACACGGTCGACCTCGACCTGCAGGTCGACCTCGGTGCCGTCCGCATCAGCGGCAGCCCGGTCGCGGGCCAGGAGCTCACGGCGTCGGCCGTCACCGACCCCGCGGACGCGTCGCTCACCTACGAGTGGTCCGTGGACGGCTCGCCCGTGGCGACCGGACCGACGTTCACGCCCGGTCTCGCCGACGTGGGCAAGGCCGTCACGGTCGCGGTCGAGGCCACGGCGTCGGGCTTCCGCCCCGCGCAGGGCACCTCGGACGCGGTCACCGTGCTCGACGGCCGCGTGGCCAGCACGGTCGCGCTGAGCGCCTCGCCCAGCCCCGTGGTCGCCGGCAAGCCCGTGGTCCTCACGGCGCGCGTCACCTCGTCGGCGCAAGGCGCTGTCACGGGCGGCTCGGTCGCGTTCCACGACGGCTCGGTCCTTCTCGGTCGCGTCACGGTCGGGGCCGACGGCGTCGCCCGCTACACGGTCGCGAAGCCGACGGCGGGCACGCACACGCTGTCGGCGGACTTCACGCCCGCGGCGGCCTCGGCCACCGTGGTCGCCCCGTCGGCGTCGTCGTCGCTCGCGCTCGTCGTCACCGTCCCGGTCGTCACGTCGACCACGAAGGTGTCCGTCAGCCCGACGAAGGCCACGACGAAGACGAAGCCGGTCGTCACGGTCTCGGCGCGAGCCGGCAACGCGGCCGCCGCCGGATCCGTCACCGTGACGGTGAAGCGGGGCTCCACGACCGTCCGCACCACGACGGTCCGGCTGACGAACGGCGCCGCCAAGGTGACGCTGCCCGCGCAGACGACGCCGGGTTCGTACGCGGTCACGGCGAGGTACGCCGGGACGACGGGCGTCAGCGCCTCGTCGGCCTCGACGTCCTTCACGGTGGTCCGCGCGACGACGATGAAGGCCGCCGTGTCGCCCAAGACGGTCACGTCGAAGGCGAGGGCCAAGGTGAAGGTGACCGTCACTGCCTCTCCCCAGGCGACTGTGACCGGCAGGGTCACCGTGAAGGTCTACAAGGGCTCCAAGCTCGTGGCGACCAAGACGGCGTCGCTGTCGAGGTCGGCCGCGACGGTGACCCTGCCGAAGCTCGCCAAGGGGACCTACACGGTCAAGGCGTCCTACGCCGGGTCGTCCTCCGCGGCGGCCGCGACGGCCAAGAGCGTGACCGTGAAGGTCAAGCGCTGAGCTGCTGATCGACGAAGCCCCCGGGCCCTGGTGGACCCGGGGGCTTCGTCGTGCCGGTCACGGCCGGCGCGAGTCGTCGCCATCGTCGTCGACGTGGACGATCAGCCTGCTGAAGAACGCCGACGAGTCGTCCGGCTGGGCCTCGCGGCGGACGGGATCCTGGCCCGCGGGCCAGACCTCGAGCGCCCGGAACACGAACCCGTCCTGGTCCACCTCCTCGAACGAGAAGGTCACGGCCTCCCCCGCCGCGAGCGTCCGGTAGCCGCCGACGACCAGCTGCGCGTAGTGCGCCCAGCACCCGCCCGGCGTGAGATCCGAGTCGATGACTCCCCACCCCTGCTCGTCGTGCCACACCCGCACCCGCCCCTGCGTAGGCCCCTGCTGCGGCTCGCTCCTGGTGGTCACCATGCGCCCAGCATCCCGCGCCGCCCACCCGCGAGCGCGGGTAGAACGGCCCGGGCGCGGGTGGCGCGCCACGCGCCGTCGCGCCGGACGACCCGCGCTCGGCGAGATGGGGGCGCGGTGGGCAGACGACGGCGGCCCGCGGCTGGGAGCCCCGGGCCGTCGTCGTGCCGAGCGGGTCAGCGCTCGGTGTGCCCCAGGTCGGGGGCGTCGACGAAGGACACGACGCCACGCGCGGCGCCGTGCAGCTCGAGCACCACGATCTCGTTGTCGCCCGCCCGCAACAGCGGAGCGGCCACGTACATCGTGTGCGTGGGGCCCGCCGCCCAGTAGCGGCCGAGCAGGGTGCCGTTGACCCACACCAGGCCCTTGCCCCAGCCGTCGAGGCGCAGGAAGTGGTCGGCGTCGGGGTCGGTCGTGAACGTGCCGCGGGACAGCACCGGGCCGTCCACGGGAGCGGCGGACGAGGTCACGGGCGCGGCGGCGCGCAGGCGGTCGAGCGCCTCGTCGGCCAGCGGTGCCAGGCGCAGCCCACCGACGTCCCACCGGGTGACCTCACGCGTGGCGGTGCGCGCCGAGCCGATCAGGCCCTTCGCCTCGCCGATGCGCGGGCCGTAGTTGACGCGGCCCTGGTCCTCGAGGATCACGTCGAGGCGGCCCGCGCGGCGCGGCAGCGTGATCGTCGTCAGGCCCTCGGTGCGGCTCAGCGTGCCGATCGGCTGGCCGTCGAGGAGCACGAGCGCGCGGTCGCGGACCTCGTCGATCGCGAGCGCGAGGTCGTCGGCCTCGACCTGCGTGCGGTAGAGCGTGAGGCCGGACCAGTGGCCGAGCTCGTCCGTGGTGGGCAGGTACGTGAAGGGCTTCGGCTCCGTGAGCAGCGGCAGCGCGTCGACGAGCGGCAGGCGCTGGTCGACGACGACGTCGAGCACCGGCGCGGGCGCGCGGCGGGCCGGCCGCTCCGCGGGCACCGGCGCGTGCCGGGCGATGACCGCGCGGAACGCGTCGTACTTGGCCGTCGGCGTGCCGTCCTCGGCCAGCGGCGCGTCGTAGTCGTACGACGTGGTGATGGGCAGGTAGGTGCCCTTGTCGTTCGCGCCGTTGGTCAGGCCCAGGTTGGTGCCGCCGTGGAACATGTAGAGGTTGACCGAGGCTCCGGTGCTCAGGAGCGCGTCGAGGTCGTCTGCCGCGGCGTGGGGGTCGGTCGTGTGGTGCTGCTCGCCCCAGCTGTCGAACCAGCCGTCCCAGTACTCCATGCACATGAGCGGGCCGGTCGGCTGGTGCGCGCGCAGCGTGGCGAGGCGCTCGGGGCTGCGGGACCCGAAGGTCGCCATCTTGTGCAGCTCGGGCAGGCCACCGCGCGAGAGCATCTCGTCGTTCGCCTGGTCGCACGTGGTCAGCGGCACCTCGATGTCGCGCTCACGGACCAGGGCGACCAGCGCGCGCAGGTAGTCCGCGTCGTCGCCGTAGGCGCCGTACTCGTTCTCGACCTGCACCGCGAGGACCGGACCGCCGCGGGTGACCTGGCGCGCGGCGACCACGGGCAGCACGGCGTCGTAGTAGCCGGCGATCGCCTCGAGGTAGGTGGGCTCGGCGGTGCGGACGCCGACGCCGGGCGTCGCGAGCAGCCAGGCGGGCAGGCCGCCGTTGTCCCACTCGGCGCAGATGTAGGGGCCGGGGCGCACGATCGCGTGCATGCCCTCGGCGGCGACCAGGTCGAGGAACCGGCCCAGGTCGCGCTGCCCGGACAGGTCGAAGACCCCCCGCTCGGGCGAGTGGAAGTTCCACGCGACGTACGTCTCGATCGTGTTGAGACCCATGAGGCGCGCCTTGCGGATGCGGTCGGCCCACAGGTCCGGGTGCACCCGGAAGTAGTGCAGCGCGCCCGACAGGATCTGCAGCGGCTCACCGTCGAGCAGGAAGTCCTGCTCGCCGATCTCGAACGAGGGCATGACGGTGCGCTCCTTGGCGTACGGGGATGAGGGAGGGGCGGGAGGTGGGGGCGGGCGACGAGACCCGCCCCCACCTCAGGGCGTCACTTGACGGTGAAGCCCTGCTCGTTGCCGTAGTCGATCGACGCCTTCTGCCAGGCGGCGAGGCCGTCGGTCAGCGTGGTGCCGGAGACGTAGGCCTTGCCGACCGTGTCGTTGAAGATGCTGTTCGAGTAGACCTGGAACGGCAGGTACTGCCAGCCCTCGACGACGTTCGCCGCGGACTCGGCCAGGACCTCGTTGACCTTCTGGCCACCGAAGTACGGGAACTCCTTGCTCTTGAACGCGTCCGAGTTCAGCTCCGCGGTCGTGGCCGGGAAGGCGCCGCCGTCGATGCGCGTCTGCACGCCCTCACCGGCGTCCGCGTACTTGATGAACTCGTAGGCGAGCTTCGCGTTCGTCGTGGCCGCGGGGATCGCGAGCGAGCTGCCGCCGTTCTCCGAGGAGGCGGTGCCGCCCTCGGTCCACTGCGGCATGGGCGCGACGGCCCACTTGCCCGAGCCGTCCGGCACGCCGGACTCGAGGTTGGCGGGCATCCAGGCGCCGATGGTCAGCGTCGCGATGCCGCCCGAGCCGAGGCCCTGGTACCACTCGTCGCTCCACGAGCTGATGGGGGCGAGCAGCTTCTCGTCGATCAGCTTCTGCCACAGCGTCGCGAACTTGGTGGAGCCCTCGTCCGTGAAGTTGATGCCGACGTTGGTGCCGTCGACCGTGTACGGCTTGCCGCCGGCCTGCCAGATCATGGAGGTCGTGAAGCCGGCGTCGCCCGTGTCGTTGGCGATGTACGCCTTGGGGTCGGCCTTGTGCAGCGCGCGAGCCGCCTCGAGGTACTGGTCCCAGGTCTTGGGCACCTCGATCTTGTGCTTGTCGAACAGCTCCTTGTTGTAGAACAGCGCCATCGGGCCCGAGTCCATCGGCAGGCCGTAGATGCCGTCGCCCTGCTTCACGGACGACCACGGGCCGGGGGTGAAGGTGCCGTCCAGGTCGGACGCGCCGAGCGGCGCGAGGTCCGTCAGGGAGTTGGCGATGGCGAACTGCGGCAGGGCGTAGTACTCGACCTGCGCGACGTCCGGCACGCCGCTGCCCGCGGCGATCGCGTTCTGCAGGGCGGTGTACTGGTCGTTGCCCGTGCCCGCGTTGACGAGGTCGATCGTCACGTCGGGGTGAGCGGCCTCGAAGTCCGTGACGACCTGCTTGAGCGTGGGCTCCCAGGCCCAGACCGTCAGCTTGCCCGACAGGTCACCCGCGGCGGCGGACGAGCCGGCGTCGGACGGGGTGCTGCTGGCGTCGTCCGAACCACCGCTGCAGGCAGCCAGGGTCAGACTGAGCGCTCCGGCGATGGCCGTGATGCGCATGGCGCGCCGGAACGGCGACGTGGTGGTCATGCGAGTCCTCTCACTTCGTTGTAGGCGGAATCTGTGGAGCTGTGATGACGTCACCATCGGGCAGGCGACGACCGTCGGTGGGGGCTGCCCGGTCACTCCTTGACGGAGCCCGCCGCCAGGCCTGACTGCCAGTACCGCTGCAGGAACAGGAAGGCGACGATCAGGGGCAGGATGGTGAGCACGGACCCCGTGATCACCAGGTTGAAGATCGCCTCGCCGCCAGCGGTGGCAGCCTGGGCGTTCCACGCGTTGAGTCCCAGGGTCAGGGGGTACCACGCGGGGTCTTTGAGCATGATCAGTGGCAGGAAGTAGTTGTTCCACGTCGCGACCATGGTGAACAGCAGCACCGTGACGATGCCGGGGGCGAGCAGCGGCAGGCAGATCTGCACGAAGGTGCGTAGCTCGCTCGCGCCGTCGACGCGCGCCGCCTCGAGCAGCTCGGTGGGGATCGCCTCCGCGGCGAACGTCCACATGAGGTAGAGCCCGAACGGCGAGATCAGCGACGGGATGATGACGGCCCACGGGGTGTTCGTCAGGCCCATCTTGCTGAACATGAGGAACGTCGGGACCGCGAGCGCCGTGCCCGGCACCGCGACGGCGCCGATGACGACCGCGAACACCCAGCGCTTGCCCGGGAAGCGGAACTTGGCCAGCGCGTACCCGCCGAGCACCGCGAGCAGCGTCGCGCCGCCGGCGCCGAGCACCACGTACAGCACCGTGTTCCCGAGCCAGCGCAGGAAGATGCCGTCGTCGTACTGGACGGTCGCGACGATGTTGTCCCACAGCGAGAAGCTGTCGCCGAACCACAGGCCGAAGGAGCCGAGCAGGTCAGGCTGGGTCTTGGTCGCGTTGATGACCAGCCAGGCGAGCGGGAGCAGCGCGTAGACGAGCACGATCGCCGTGACGAGCGTGAGCGTCTTGCTCTTGCGGGGTGCGCGCGCGTCGTGGTTCTTCTTCGAGGCGCGCAGCCCGCTGGGGGCCCCCCGTCGACGGGCCGGACGCAGTGCCTGGACGGACTCGGCGGTGGCCACGTCATGCCTCCTTGCGCATGCCGCGCAGCTGGACCACGTAGGCGATGACCATGGTGATCAGACCCATGATGATCGCGACGGTGGCCGAGTAGTTGTACTGCTGGCCCGAGAAGGACAGCGAGTACGCGTACAGGTTCGGGGTGAAGTAGGTGGTGATCGCGTTGGGCGCGAGGCTCTTGAGGATGCTCGGCTCGTTGAACAGCTGGAAGCTGCCGATGATCGAGAAGATCGTCGCGATGACGAGCGCGCCGCGGATGGCGGGCAGCTTGATCGCCCGGATCACGCGCCACTGGCCCGCGCCGTCGATCTCGGCGGCCTCGTACAGCGTGGCCGGCACGACCCGCAGCGCGGAGTAGAAGATCAGCATGTTGTAGCCGACGAACTCCCACGTGACGATGTTGCCGATCGAGGCCAGCACCAGGTCCGGGGAAAGCGGGTTGGGCAGCGAGGTGCCGAACGCGTCGTTGATGTTGCCGATCAGGCCGAACCGCGTGCCGTACATGAAGCCCCACATGAGCGTGGCGACGACGGCCGGGACCGCGTACGGCAGGAAGATCGAGATGCGGAAGAAGTTGCGGCCGTAGAGCCGCCCGCTGTCGAGCGCCAGGGCGACGAGCAGCGCGATGCCGAGCATGATCGGCACCTGCACGACGAGGAAGAGCGCGACCCGCTCGAAGGACTCCCAGAACTTGGGGTCCGTCAGCGCCGTCGTGAAGTTCTCGAGGCCGACGAACGAGTTGCCGCCGACGAGCTGCTTGCGGAACAGGCTGAGGTAGATCGAGTACGCGATCGGCGCGAGGAAGACCAGCGCGAACACGATCATGAACGGCCCGATGAATCCCCAGCCGACCCAGGACGGTCGCGACCTGCGCAGCGTGCGCGTCGTCGTCGCCGGCACCACCGGCGCCGCTGCCACCTCAGTCACTCCCGACCACTCCCTCGTGTGGGCACGATGTTTACGTCACCATCGCGTCTGGACCGAGAGTTCCACGCGATCGGCGACGGTGTCAACTCGCGGCGGGTCACGAAATGGTGACGTTGCCATCCCGGTGGCAACGCGCGAATGGTGACGTCGCCATCGCTATGCTGTGGCGATGCCCACCGACGCGCCGACACCCGACGCCCCGGGGACCACGACCGGTCGCCGACGCCCCGGTCCCTCCATCGGCGACGTCGCCAAGCTGGCCGGCCTCTCCCCCCAGACCGTCTCGCGCGTCTCGACCGGCGCGCTCAACGTCCGCCCCGAGACGCGGCAGCGCGTGCTGGACGCGATGGAGCAGGTCGGCTACTCCCCCAACAACGCGGCGCGCGCGCTGCGCTACGGCAGCTTCCGCACCATCGGGCTCGTCGCGCACCGCCTGTCCCGCACGGGCGAGTCGCGCACCATGGAGGCCGTCGTCGAGGCGGCCCGGCGCGAGCGCTACACCGTGACGCTGGTCGACGTCGAGACACCGTCGTCGGCCGACGTCGACGAGGCCGTGCAGCGGCTCACGCACCAGTCGATCGACGGGCTCGTCATCATCCGCGCCGAGACGGCGACCCCCACGACCCTCGCGTTGCCCCCGCGCCTGCCCGTCGTCGTCTCCGACTCCCGCTTCGTCGGCCACCACCCGGCCGTCGGCGCGGACCAGACCGCCGGCACCATCGCCGCGGTCCGCCACCTGCTCGACCTGGGCCACGCGACCGTGCACCACCTGGGCGGCCCCCTCGACTCCGGCCCCGCCGAGCAGCGCGCCCAGGCCTGGGCGGCGGCCCTGACCGACGCCGGCCGACCCGTGCCGCCCATGCTCGCGGGCGACTGGAGCGCACGGTCGGGCTACGAGGTGGGCCGCGCGATCGCGGACGACCCCGCCGTCACGGCCGTGTTCTGCGCGAACGACGAGATGGCCGCGGGCCTCGTGCGAGCACTCTCCGAGCGCGGGCTGCGCGTACCCGAGGACGTCTCGGTCGTCGGGTTCGACGACATCCCCCTGGCCGACTACCTGTGGCCGCCGCTGACCACCGTGCGGCAGGACTTCACGCAGATCGGCGAGGGCCTGATCGAGCTGCTCATGCGGCAGATCCGCGCCGGGGAGCCGCTGCTCGACGAGCACGTCTCGATCCCGACGACCCTCGTCGTCCGCGCCAGCACCGCACCCCCGCGCCTGAACGCCTGAACGCCGCACGGGCGGGACGTCCGTGCCAGGCTTCAGCCGTGGCGTCCACACCTGGCCGGTTCACGCGTCGCCTGGGCCCGTTCGACGCGGTCGTCGTCGGCCTGACCGCGATGGTCGGCGCGGGCGTGTTCACCGTGTGGGGTCCCGCCGCAGCCGCCGCGGGACCGTGGCTCATGGTCGGCCTCCTCGTGGCGGCAGTCGTCGCCTGGTGCAACGCGACGTCCACCGCGCGTCTGGCCGCCCTGATGCCCGAGGCCGGCGGGACCTACGTGTACGGCACCCGGCGGCTCGGTGCGTTCTGGGGGCACCTCGCTGGCTGGTCGTTCGTCGTCGGCAAGACCGCGAGCTGCGCGGCGATGGCTCTCACGTTCGGCACGTACGTGTCTCCCGCGCACGCGAGGTCGCTCGCGGTCGTCGCCGTCGTCGCCGTCACCGCGCTCAGCTGGGTTGGCGTGCAACGGACCGCGTGGTTCGGCCGGGCTGTCGTCGCGGTCGTCTTGGCGGCGCTCGCCACCGTCGCCGTCGTCGGCCTGTCCGGGCCGCGCGCGGCGGGAGGCCCGGCCGTGGGCGACGGCGGGGGCGTGCTGACCTCGGCCGGGCTGTTGTTCTTCGCCTTCGCAGGCTATGCGCGGATCGCCACCCTCGGCGAAGAGGTGCGCGACCCCGCACGTACCATCCGGCGAGCCGTCCCGATCGCACTGGCCGTCACGCTGGGCACATACACGGCGATCGGCTTCACGTGCCTGTGGACGCTCGGCCCCGCGAGGCTCGCTCGGTCCACGGCACCGATCCGCGACGTCGTGGAATCGAATGGGCTGGGCGGGCTCGCAGGTGCGACCAGCGCCGTCGCGGCGATCGCGTGCGTCGGTTCGCTGCTCGCGCTCGCGCTCGGGGTCTCGCGCACGACGGTGGCAATGGCGCGCGACCGCCACCTGCCCGCCCGGCTCGCGCGGATCGAGCCACGCAGCGGCAGCCCGCGGTGGGCGGAGGGCGCCGTCGGCCTCGCGGTCGCCGCGGCGGTGCTCCTCTCGGACACGGGCCCGATCATCGGGCTGTCGTCCTTCGGCGTGCTGCTCTACTACGCGGTCGCGAACGCGAGCGCACGGACGCTGACGCGCGACGAAGGCCGGCCACCGCGCGTCGTCCCGATCCTCGGGCTCGTCGGCTGCCTCACCCTCGCCGTGAGCCTGCCGCTCGGCTCGGTGATCGCGGGCACGGCCGTGGTGCTCGTCGGAGTCGTCGCCTGGCTCCTCACCGGCCGGTCCGCTCCGGCGGGACCAGCCAGCTGACCGAGCGGGCCACGTCCCCCGCGCGCAGCCACTCGTGCCGCTCGGAGCGGGGGTCACGCTCGTCGTCCCGCCACGCGACCATCACGTGCGTGCTCGTCCAGCGCACCGCGCGCGCCGGCCGCCACTCCTCGGTGCCGTCGGTCCAGACCACCCGGACGATCACCGGCACGTCCCCGGTGGGCCGCAGGGGGACGTGCTCGGGGATCTCCCGGTTGGCCACGAGGCGCTCGAGCGATGGTGTCACCGCGTCAGGATATCGAACATCTGTTCGACGGTCAGCCGTCGATCAGCACCACGATCGCGGCCCAGGGACCCAGCTCGACCGCCCCGTCCCTGACCTGCGCGGACGGCCCGTTGGTCAGCACAACATCACCCGCTGCCCACTCAGCGGCGACCTCGAGTCGCACGGGCGAGGCCGACAGGTTCGCGGCGACCAGCAGTCGCGCCCCGAGGTGGCGTCGCTCGTACGCGTAGGCGCTCGGGTGCTCGGCGTGCAGCATCGTGAAGTCGCCGTGAGCGACGACGGGCAACCGGTGGCGCAGCTCGATCAGCTGCCGGTAGTGGTGGAACACCGAGGCGGGGTCGTCGTACTGCGCCGCCGCGTTGAGCCAGGTGTGGTTGGGGTTGACGGCGAGCCACGGCTCCCCCGTCGTGAACCCGGCTTGCTCGGTGCCGTCCCACTGCACCGGTGTCCGCGCGTTGTCCCGCCCCATGGCGCGCACCCCGCGCAGGACGTCGGCCGACGAGTGCCCCAGCGCGGTCGCCTGCGCCCAGTAGTTGAGCGACTCGACGTCGCGCAGGTCCTCGATCCCGGCGAACGGCGCGTTCGTCATGCCGAGCTCCTCGCCCTGGTAGACGTACGGCGTGCCCCGGTGCAGGTGCAGGACGGTGGCCAGGGCGGTGGCCGACTCGCGCCACCAGTGCTCGTCGTCGCCGAAGCGGGAGACCACGCGCGGCTGGTCGTGGTTGTTCCAGTAGAGGCTGTTCCAGCCGACGTCGCCGAGCTCGGTCTGCCAGCGGCCGAGCGACGCCTTGAGCGCGCGCAGGTCGAGCGGCACCGGGTCGAACTTGCCGCCCGGGCCGTGGTCGAGCCCGACGTGCTCGAACTGGAAGACCATGTCGAGCTCGTGGCGCGCCGGGTCGGTGAACAGGCGCGCCTGGTCGAACGTGACGCCGGGCATCTCGCCGACCGTGAGCAGCTGCGCGTCGCGACCGTCGAACACCTCGCGGTGCATCTCCTGCAGGTAGTCGTGCACCTGCGGGCGGGTCATGTAGTGCGGCGAGCCGTCGCCGAGGCCGGCGTGGGTCGGCGGGCCGTCGGGCAGGGCCGGGTCCTTGCTGATGAGGTTGATGACGTCCATCCGGAAGCCGTCCACCCCGCGGTCGAGCCACCAGCGCATCATCGCGTAGATGGCTTGTCTGACCTGCGGGTTCTCCCAGTTGAGGTCAGGCTGCTCGCGGGCGAACAGGTGCAGGTAGTACTCGCCGCTCGCCGGGTCCAGGGTCCAGGTCGGGCCGGAGAAGAACGACTCCCAGTTCGTCGGCTCGGCTCCCGGCTCGCCCGGCGCGTAGCCCGCGCGCGGCGGCCGCCACCAGTACCAGTCGCGCTTGGGGTCGTCGACCGACGACCGCGACGCCTGGAACCAGGGGTGCTCGTCGGACGTGTGGTTGACGACGAGGTCCATCACGAGCCTCATGCCGCGCGCGTGCACGGCCGCCAGGAGCTCGTCGAAGTCGTCGAGCGTGCCGAACAGCGGGTCGATGTCCTGGTAGTCGCTGATGTCGTAGCCGTTGTCGGCCTGCGGCGAGGCGTACACCGGCGAGAGCCAGAGCACGTCGACGCCGAGCCGCTCGAGGTGGTCGAGCCGGGACGTGATGCCGCGCAGGTCGCCGACGCCGTCGCCCGACGCGTCCGCGAAGCTGCGCGGGTAGACCTGGTAGACCACTGCCGACTTCCACCACTCGTCCGCCATCGTCGGACTCCTCTCGCTCCCCGCCACGCTCTCACCCCCGCGCCACGGCCACCAACCAGCAGGCTGCCCGCAGCCGCCCTGGCTACACTCCGCCAGGGTGAGGCCCGAGTCGACACCCGCCGCGGACGCGGACGTCGACCTGCCCGCGCCGCACTACCGCGACGTCAACCACCGCCGCAGCCGTGCCGACGCCCGCACAGCCGGCGTGTTCCTCGCGATCGTCCTGATCGGCCTGTCGTTCGCGACCGTCGCCGCCGAGACGATGACCGGGATCAGCGAGGACACCCAGAACGGGATCGAGCGCGTCCCGCGCGCGCTGCTGCTCGTCATCCTCGTGCTCGTGCAGGTCACCTACCTGGCCGTGCTGCTCGTCACGCCCGTGGTGCTCCTGTTCCGCCGCCGGTTCAACCTCATCGCCCGGGGTGCCGCCGCGCTGCTGCTGGGGCCGCTGCTGTTCCGGCTGCTGTCGCTGATCCCGGGGGTCCGCGCGTCGGGCGACGCGCTGAGCGGCATCTCCGACCGGCTGCCGGACGCGGTGACGGTCGAGTGGCCGTCGACGGGCGCGGTCGCGGCGTGCGCGGCCCTCGCGGCGGCGACCGCGCAGGGCCTGCCGCGGCCGTGGCGGCGCGCGGTGTGGAGCTTCCTGGCCACGCTCGGGCTGCTGCGGGTGCTGACCGCGACCTCCGCGCCGCTCGACGTCGTGCTCGCGATCGGCGCGGGCGGTCTCGTCGGCTCCGCGATGGTGCTGCTGCTCGGCCGGCGCGCGAGCGTGCTCACCGCGGCGGGCGTGAGCGCGGCCCTGCGCCAGTCGGGCCTCGCGACGAGCGCCGTCCGGCGCGACCCCGACGCGCCCCCCGGGCGGTACGAGGCCAGTGCGCCGACCGGCCCGATCGACGTCCTGGTCCTCGACGAGCACGACTGGCGCACCGCACGCCTCGACCAGACCTACCGCTGGCTGCGGTGGCGCGACGTGGGCGACGACGCGCTCGCGCCGACGCCCTCGCAGGCCGTCGCGGTCGAAGCGATGAGCGGGCTGCTCGCGGCGTCGCGCGGCGTGCACGTGCCCGCCGTCCGCGCGGTCACGCAGGCGCCGCACGGCGAGTCGATCCTCGCGGTCGACCGGATCGAGGGCCGCCCGCTGGCCGACCTGCCGCCCGACGAGCTCACCGACGACGTGCTGCGGCGCGCCTGGCAGGAGCTCGCCCTGCTGCGCACGGCCCGGATCGCGCACCGGCACCTCGACCTGGGACGCGTGCTCGTCGACCCCGAGGGACGCATCTGGATCACCGGCCTGGACCGCAGCCTGCCCGGCGCGGGCGACCGGATCCTCGCGTGGGACGTGGCCGAGCTGCTGGCCGGGACATCGGCGCGGGTCGGGCCCGAGCGTGCCGTCGCCGCGGCGCGCGGCGTGGTGCCGGACGAGGACCTCGTCGCCGCCCTGCCCCGCCTCGTCCCCTCAGCGCTGTCCGCGCCCACACGCGTCGCGCTCAAGGACGCGCCGTCGGGTGCGCCCGAGCTGGTCGACGAGGTCTGCCGTGTGACCGGCGTCGAGGAGCCGCAGCTCGAGAAGGTCGAGCGGTTCAAGCCCCGCACGCTGCTCACCGCCGCCGCGCTCGGCCTGGCCATCTACTTCCTCGCACCGCAGCTGACCGACCTGCCGAGCACCATCACCGCGCTCGGCGGCGTGAACTGGGCCTGGGTGCCGGTCATCGTGCTCGCGTCCGTCGCGACGTACGTGGGCGCAGCGCTCGGCCTCGCGGGCGGCACGCCCGGCCGGATCCCGGTGCCCGAGGCCGCGGGTGTCGCGCTGGCCTCGTCGTTCGTCGCGACCTTCGCCCCACCGGGCGTCGGCCAGGTGGGGCTGAACATCCGCTACCTGCAGAAGCGCGGGCTGCCGACCCCGGTCGCCGTCTCGGCGAGCGCCGCGAAGGAGACCGCTGTCCTCACGGTCCACCTGCTGCTGCTCGTCGCGTTCGCGGTGCTCGCAGGGTCGACCGGCGCGATCTCCGGGGAGCTGAGCCGGCTGCCGCCCGCGGGCGTGATCGGCGCGTTCGTCGGGATCGCGCTCGTGCTCGTCGGCGCCGCCGTCGCTCTGCCGCGCGTACGGCGCGTGGTCCGCGAGCGCGTCCTGCCGTCGCTGCGCGCGTCCGCCGACGCGATGCGCGAGGTGTTCTCCGACCCGGTCAAGATCGTCACCCTGTTCCTCGGCGTCGCACTGCTGCCGCTCGGTTACGCGCTGTGCCTGTACTTCTCGGTGCGCGCGCTCGGCCAGGACACCAGCTTCGTCGCGGTCGTGCTCGTCTCGCTGACCGCCGGCACGGTCGCGGCCGCGGCGCCGACCCCGGGCGGCATCGGCGCAGTCGAGGCCGTGCTGCTCGCGTCGCTGACCGGGCTGGGCATCGCGTCGGCTCCCGCGCTCGCCGCGGTCCTGCTCTACCGGCTCGCCACGTTCTGGCTGCCCATCGCGCCGGGCGCGTGGGCGTTCCGGTCGATGACCGCGCGCGGGGTGCTCTAGCCCGGTCGCGCCTCATGGCCCGGCCGGCCGTGCGTGCGCTCGGCCTCCTTGAGCTGCGCCTCGTACACGTGGCGCCGGCCCGCGACCAGCTCGTCCCGCACGCGCCGCTCGGCGTCGCCGAACGCGCGGTAGTAGCCGTCGTCGAACTCTTCGACGACCTGGAAGGTCCAGCGGCCGTCGAGGACGTTGCGCCCGACGATCTGTGCGCGCAGCTCGTCGGCCAGGTCGCCGTGACCGGCGGCCTCGAGCTGGTCGAGCGCCTCGCCGAGCTCGGCGTCCGCGCGGCCGACCAGCCGGTGGAACGCGTAGAGCATGCCGC
>NZ_QWKP01000187.1 GCF_003470205.1 Cellulomonas rhizosphaerae | reverse complement strand
ACCTGGCCGATGCGGATCAGCGCGCGCGAGTCGAGGTGGTTCTTGGCCACGACCTTCGCGACCGTGGTGCCGTACCGGTGGGCGATCGCGCTGACCGTCTCGCCGGCGCGCACCGTGTGCGTGACCTTCGGCTTGGCAATGGCCTTCGCCGTGGGCGTCGAGCCGCTCGGGATCGCCAGGACCTGGCCCACGTGGATGCGGGACGCGTCCGCCAGCGAGTTCGCTCGCGCGATCGACGCCACGCTGGTGCCGGTGCGCGCCGCGATGTGGCTCACGGTGTCTCCCGAGCGGACGGTGTAGCGCTCGTCGGCCCGCGCGCCCGTGCCGGAGGCGGTTACGGCGATGGCCGCGAGCGCGATCGCGCCGGTGCTCGTCGTGACGAGTCGGCGAGCATCGGGACGGCTGGCGGTGGGCTGCGTCATGTCGAATCCCCTGGTGCACGAGTGAAGAAAAGTGACTGGTGTTACTGAAGTGACAGAACGTGAACGTATCCCAACGCAGCAACCGTGGAAACCCCACGCCCGAATTGCACGGCCTCGCGCGCGGGTGATTCCCCCGGTTGCGTAGGCTGGCGGCGTGACCGACACCCCTGCACCTGACGCCCTCGTCACCGAGTGGCTCACCGTTCCCGATGTCGCCGAGCGGCTCGATCTCGACGCCGGAAAGGTGCGACGAGTCGTCCAGGAGGGGCGTCTGCTCGGCATCCGCCGAGGCGAGCCGAAGGTTTTCTCCATTCCCGCGGCATTTCTCGTCCCGGGGCACCTCGCCAATCCGTCGGCTCCCTCCCGCGCGCAGGATCTGCCGGAGTGGACCGTCCTCGCATCGCTGCAGGGCACGCTGACGCTGCTGCGGGACGCCGGGTTCTCCGACGAGGAGGCGCTGGTCTGGCTGTTCTCGCCGATCGACGCGCTGCGTGGTTCGCCGATCGACGCGCTGCGCGCGGGCGGCAAGACCGAGGTGCGGCGGTTGGCCCAGGCCGAGCTGTAGGCGCTGCTCGGCTGGTGACGGCGGCCGCTCAGGCCGAGCGGTCGGTGGCCGCGTGGGCCAGGGCCGTCAGCATGCCGTGGGCGGGCTCCGCCCAGTCGCGGGCCTCGATGCCGGCGAAGCCGGCCGAGCACAGCTGCTCGATGAGCGTCTCGACGCCCTCGACTGCACCCGAGGCCGCGATCGCCTCGGCGAGCGCCGCGATCTGATCCTCGGAGGCCTCGCGGTCACCCAGGGTGGACCGCACGAGGTCGAGCGTCGGGACGTCGCCCGTCGCGATCGCGTGCGCGACGGTCCGTGCCACCAGGACGGTGCGCTTGCCCTCGCGCAGGTCGTCGCCCGCGGGTTTGCCGGTCGCGACAGGGTCGCCGAACACACCCAGCAGGTCGTCGCGCAGCTGGAACGCCTCGCCGAGGGGAAGGCCGATCGCGCGGCACGCGGCCAGTGCGTCGTCGTCCGCGTCGGCCAGCGCCGCACCGAGGACGATCGGGTGCTCGACGCTGTAGCGCGCCGACTTCGCGCGGATGACCTCGCGGGCGCGGTGCTCGTCGGCCGCGGTGTCCGCACCCCACGGCAACGACTGGGCGAGCACGTCGAGGTACTGGCCGACCGTGACCTCGGTGCGCATGTGGTCGAACACCTCGCGCGTGCGCGCGGCGCGCGTCGCGGGAGCCCCGGCCACGGCATCGGCGAACTCCCGCTCGCTCGCGACCAGGGCGAGGTCGCCCAGCAGGATCGCGGCCGACAGCCCGAACTGCTCCGCGTCCCCCTCCAGGCCCTCCCGGTGGTGCCGGTCCGCGAAGGCCCGGTGCGCGGCAGGGTGCCCGCGCCGGGTGTCGGAGTCGTCCATGACGTCGTCGTGGAAGAGCGCAGCCGCCTGGAAGAGCTCGAGCGCGGCGCCGACGCGCAGCACCGCGACCTCGTCGGGCGTCCCGGGCGCTCCGCCGTGCGCCCGCCACGACCAGTAGCAGAACGCCGCGCGCAGCCGCTTGCCGCCCGAGAGCATCTGCGCGACGGCCTCGACCAGCGGCGCGGCGCCGGCCCCGATCGAGGCGAGCACGCCCTCGAGGCGATCGACGTGCGCGGCGACGTAGCCGTCCACCCGCGGCCTCACGTCCTCGACGTCGGTCAGGGTGCGGGGGTCCAGGCTCACGCCGGGCAGCCTAGGGGACGTCGGGGTCCACGCGACCGCTGAGGGTCAGCGTGCGCACGTCGTCCAGGTCGAGGATGCCGAGGATGACGCGCTCCTTGCCGTCGTCGCGCGTGAACGAGGCCTGCGCCGCGAGGTCGGGCTCCTTGTCGGCGGGCTCGGTCTCCGTGAAGCCCGCCGCGAGCAGGGGCTTGCGGACCGCGGAGAGCAGCTGCTTGGTCGACTGCGACGTGCGCAGGTTGAGGCTGACGTCGACGAGGTCCGAGTCGGGCACCGGCACGGCCGACGAGACGAGCACGGTGGCCCCCTCCGGGAGGGGGAGCAGCGTCGCCGGGAAGTCCGGCGCGAGCGTGCCGACCGCGGAGCCCGTGGGCTGGTCTGCGGGCAGGAGCGACTCGGTCGGGCTCGGGGCGGGGGCGACGTCGGCGGTCGAGGACCCGGTGGGCTCGAGCTGCGCGGGCTGGCTCGTGGTGCAGCCCCCGGCCGCGAGCATGCAGGTCACGGCGCAGGAGAGCGCGACGAGGAGGGGACGGGGGCGCAGCACCGGGCCAGGGTAGCCGGGCTCGCCGAGCCGACCACAGCCCACTCCGTGGCGCGGTCCGTGCACAGATCCGGGCGGACGCCCCCACGGCACGAGTGCGCTGCGGTGGGCTGATCGGCATGGAGACCGACATCGAGACCATCCGCGTCAGCGAGCCGCGCGAGGTGCTCGCCTACATCCCGCACCGCCTCGGGTTCCGCCCGCGGGACAGCGCCGTGCTGCTGAGCCTGCGCCCGCCGCGCGGTGCGATCGGGCTCGTCATGCGCGTCGACCTGCCCGACCTGCTCGATCCCGAGGCAGGACCCCAGCTCGCGCGCTCGGCGATCGCGACGCTCGACCAGGACGGCGCACGGCGCGTGATGTGCGTGCTGTACGCGGACGAGGGCGACCCGCGCGGCGCCCTGGCCTCCCCGCTGCACCGAGCGGCGCGGCACGTGCGCGAGGCCGCCGGTGGCCCGTTCGGCGAGGTCGACGTCCTCGTCGTGACGTCGACGGGCTACCTCCACCTCGACTGCGACCCGGACACGTGCTGCCCGCCGGGCGGCCGCCCCCTGCGCGAGCTCGAGGCGACCCTCGTCGGGGCGCACATGGTGCTCGCCGGGTCCGCCGTCGCGGGTTCCCGCGACGAGCTGGTGCAGGTCGCGCGGGCGCCCGAGCAGGTGCGGCGGTCCGTGGCGCGCGTGCGCCGGCGCTGGGAGGCGCGCTGCATCGACGCCTGGACGAGCGGGCCGGACGCGGTGGGGGACTGGCGGGCCGCATCCGTGGCCTCCTGGCGCGCCGCGGTCGCGGCTGTCGACGGCTCGGTCGCGGGCAGGACGGCGCCGTGGGGGCGGCTCGAGGCCGGGCTCGCCGACAGGAGGGTGCGGGACGCGGTCCTCGTCTCCCTCGTCCCCGGCACGGCGGACCTCGCCGAGCGGTGCGTGCGTGGGACGTCGCCGGACCCGGCCGACGACGCGGCGATGGGAGCCGCGCTGCGACGCATCATGGATCCGACCGAGGGGATGGAGCCTCCGCTCGCCCGATGCAGGACCCACGAGGGCGCGCTGGACGGGGTCGTGGCCCACGGGCGCGCGGGGCACCAGGCCCCGGCGTGGACGTTGCTCGCCGTCCTGTCGTGGTGGAGGGGGGACGGGGCACGGGCGCAGATCCAGCTCGACCGGGCGCTCGCGGACGATCCCGAGTACCGGCTCGCGCTCATGCTCGTCGACCTGCTCACTGCCGCGGTCGGCCCCGGGTGGGTGCGGCGGCGGGCCGCGTGAGGACACCTGCCCTGGCGCGTCGTCACTGCTCGTGGGCCCGACGGAGGGCCACTGGACTCCGCCGGGGTCGTCCCGAGGCCCGTGCTCCGGTAGCGTCACGCCCGCACGGTCGCATCCCGCGCCGGCCCTTCGGGTCCGGTGGCGGTCGGCCGGGTCGACCGGCCGGACGGCCGGGTGCGGCGTGGGCAGTGGACGGGAGTCGTCATGGCAGTCGTGGTCGGATATCTCGCCACCCCGGAAGGCCGTGCCGCTCTGGACGCGGCCGTCGCCGAGGCCAAGCAGCGCGGCAAGCGGGTCGTGGTCGTCGTCAGCTCGCGGCCCGACGAGCCCGCCGACCAGCGCGCCGAGGTCGAGTCCGAGCTCGCGCGTGTCGACGCCGCGCTCGCGGACGACGGCACCGCGCACGAGATCCGCCTGCTCGACGGGGGCGACGTCGCGGACGACCTGATCAGCACGGCCGAGGACGTCGACGCGGAGCTGGTCGTCATCGGGCTGCGCCGGCGCAGCCCCGTGGGCAAGCTGATCCTCGGCGTGAACGCCCAGCGCGTGCTGTTCGACGCTCCCTGCCCGGTCCTGACGGTCAAGCCCGCGGGCTGAGCGCCGCCGCTCCAGCTCCCGCCTCGATCCTTCGCCTGATCTTCGCGAACCGGGCCCGTCGCGGGGAATCATCGGGCTGCACCGCGCGTTGAAGCCCGTAACCCCCCGATCTCCCGTGCCTGTGGTGTGCCCTTTGGGCCGCCGCCCGGGAAATGGCTCGGTACAATATGAGTCTCACCCCGTGACCCCCTCCGCGGAGTTGCGCTGCCGAAAGGTCGTTCGTGTCGTCCCAGACCCCGCATCCCGCACTTCCGCGTGAGTTCGAGCACCCTGCGCTCCAGGACCTCATCGTGCGTGGCAGGACCCACGGCTCTGTTGCCGCCGCCGAGCTGCGTACCGCCTGCGAGGTGGCCGACGTGCAGGACGCCAAGCGCCTGCGCGCCGTCGTCCGCGGCCTCGCGACCGCCGGCATCACCGTGAGCGAGCCCGTCCCGGCCCGCGCCGTCGCCGCGACCAGCGCCAAGGCGCGCCCCGCCGCGAAGGCGACGGTCGCGGACGGTGACGCCGAGAAGCCGGTGACGCGCCGCCGTGCGGCCCCCAAGGCCGCTGCCGCCGACGGCGAAGCGACCGCGCCGGCAGCCCGCGCTCCCCGCGCGGCTGCTGCCAAGACGGCGGCCAAGCCCGCCGCGAAGACCACCGCCAAGGCTGCCGCTGCCAAGGCGGTCAAGGGCGACGACGCCGACGAGCCCGCCGCGGACGCCCTCGAGGAGGTCGAGATCGAGGACGTCGAGATCGACACCACCGAGGTCGTCGCGGCCACCGACGGCGAGGAGACCGAGGACGGCGAGAAGAAGCCGGCCGCGGCCGAGGAGGAGTCCGAGGACAAGGGCTTCGTCTACTCCGACGCGGACGACGACGACGCCCCCGCCCAGCAGGTCATCACGGCCGGCGCCACGGCGGACCCGGTCAAGGACTACCTCAAGCAGATCGGCAAGGTCGCGCTGCTGAACGCCGAGCAGGAGGTCGAGCTCGCCAAGCGCATCGAGGCCGGCCTGTTCGCCGAGGAGCGCCTCGGTGCCGGCCTCACGATGGAGCCGAAGGCCAAGCGCGAGCTCGAGTGGATCGCGCAGGACGGCCGTCGCGCGAAGAACCACCTGCTCGAGGCGAACCTGCGCCTCGTCGTCTCCCTGGCCAAGCGCTACACGGGCCGCGGCATGCTGTTCCTGGACCTGATCCAGGAGGGCAACCTCGGTCTGATCCGCGCGGTCGAGAAGTTCGACTACACCAAGGGCTACAAGTTCTCGACGTACGCCACCTGGTGGATCCGTCAGGCCATCACCCGCGCCATGGCCGACCAGGCCCGCACCATCCGCATCCCGGTGCACATGGTCGAGGTCATCAACAAGCTGGCCCGCGTCCAGCGGCAGATGCTCCAGGACCTGGGCCGCGAGCCCACGCCCGAGGAGCTCGCCAAGGAGCTGGACATGACGCCCGAGAAGGTCGTCGAGGTCCAGAAGTACGGCCGTGAGCCCATCTCGCTGCACACGCCCCTGGGCGAGGACGGCGACAGCGAGTTCGGTGACCTCATCGAGGACTCCGAGGCCGTCGTCCCGGCCGACGCGGTCAGCTTCACGCTCCTGCAGGAGCAGCTGCACCAGGTGCTCGACACGCTCTCCGAGCGGGAGGCCGGCGTCGTCTCGATGCGGTTCGGCCTCACGGACGGCCAGCCCAAGACGCTCGACGAGATCGGCAAGGTCTACGGGGTCACGCGCGAGCGGATCCGTCAGATCGAGTCGAAGACGATGAGCAAGCTGCGCCACCCGTCGCGCTCGCAGGTGCTGCGCGACTACCTGGACTGACGCACCCCCGCACCGCACGCAACGGGCCCCTCGCCATCACGGCGAGGGGCCCGTTCGTCGTCCGGGCCTTCGTCGTCCTGGGTCTACGCGGTGATGTGCGCCAGGATCAGGTGGTGCGCCTGGTGCGCCTTGTCCTCGCCCCGGAAGTCGGCCTCGTGGACCGAGCCGCCCGTGTCGATCGCGAGGCTGCTCGAGGAGACGAACTTCCCCGCGAACGACTTGTTGCTCACGACCGAGACCGAGCGGACGTGCCGGTAGGGGACCGACGTGAGCGCGACGCGCTTGCCGACGAAGCTCTTGTCCTGCAGGATCACGCGCTTCGTGGTGAGCCCGACGAAGCCGGTCCCGGCGCCGATGCAGTCGAACACCGCGATCACCTCCTCGCCGTCGAGGAGTCCGTCCTGGACGAGCTCGAGCTGTTCACGACGGTCGAAGACGGGTTCAGCCATGGTGGTCCTCCGCTGGTGGGGTGTCGACGTCGGTCATTCGACCACGCGGAGGCGCTCGGCGCATGCAAAGAAAATGTTGCAAAGAAACCTTTGCAGGCGTAGCGTCGCTCGCATGGCACCCCACCCCGAGCCTCCCGGGCCCAGCGAGCGCACCGACGCGGTCGTCGACGTCACGCGCCTCAAGGCCCTCGCCCACCCCCTGCGGATCCGCCTGTTCGACGCGCTGAGCGCGGGGCCGGCCACGGCCAGCGGGCTCGGGCAGCTGCTGGGGGAGTCGTCGGGCGCCACGAGCTACCACCTGCGTCAGCTCGCGGCGCACGGGTTCGTCGAGGAGGTCGTCGGCCGGGGGACCGCGCGCGAGCGGTGGTGGCAGATCCCTCAGACGCGCCAGGTGCTCAGCGGTCAGGACCTGCGCGCACCGGCGGCGCGCGAGTCGCTGCAGCTGTTCGCCGACGAGTGGCTGCGGCTGCGGTTCGAGGCGGCCGCGGACTTCCGGGCCCGCGCGGCGGCGGGGCTCGAGGGCGCGTGGGCGGGGCACGCCGAGGAGGTCACGGACATCGCGATCCTCACGCCCGACGAGCTCTCGGCGATGACCGCCGAGCTCATGGGCGTGCTCGAGGCGTGGGCAGCCCGCACGGCCGGCCGCGAGGACGAGCGCCCCGAGGGCGCGCGAGTGGTCGAGGTCCAGCTGCGGGCGTTCCCGCGTCGCGAGGCGGCGGGCGACGGCAGAGCGACGAGCACGCTGCCCGGTCAGGACGACGAGGGGAAGCAGTCATGAGCGTCAGCACCGAGGTCCGCCTGCCGGGCTCGTTCCAGCGGCTGTGGTCCGCGAGCCTGGCCAGCAACCTGGCCGACGGCGTCGGCATGGTGGTCATGCCGCTGCTCGCGATGCGCCTCAGCGACGACCCGTTCGTCGTGTCGGTGATCAGCGCGCTGGCGTTCCTGCCCTGGCTCGTGCTCGGCGTGCTCTCCGGGGCCGTGGTCGACCGGGCCGACCGTCGCCGCGTCATGGGCTTCGGGGCGCTGGCCCGGGCCGGCGCGTACGTCGCCCTCGCCGTCGTCGCCGGCACGGTCGGCATCCCGCTGTGGCTGCTGTTCGCGACCGTGCTGCTCGCGGCGTGCATCGAGACGCTCGCGGACGGCGCCGCCCAGGCGATGGTGCCGACTCTCGTGCCGACCGCGCGCCTCGACACCGCGAACTCGCGGTTCCAGGCCGGCGAGCTCGTCATGCAGGGGATGGTGGCGCTGCCGCTCGGCGCCGCGCTGTTCTCGGTCGCGGTGCCGCTGCCGCTCGCGGTCGGCGCGCTCGCGTACGCGGCGGCCGCCGTGCTCGTCCTCACCCTGCCGCGCCGCGCCGGACGTCCCGCGCCCGAGCCGACGACCCCCGTCGGCCCGCGCGAGAGCATCTGGGCCGCAACCGGCGCGGGTTTGCGGTACACGTTCGGGCACCGGGACCTGCGCGGCCTCGTGCTGGTCACCGCGACCATCGCGGTCACCCTGCAGTTCGCGCAGGGCTCGCTGATGTTCTACCTGGTCCGCGGGGTCGGCGTGCCCGAGGCCGCGCTCGGCCTGCTCACCGCGGGGATGGCGTTCGGTGGCGTCGCCGGGGCGATCGGCTCACCGGCGTTCGCGCGTCGGTTCGGCCGTCGCGTCGCGATGGTGACCGCCACGGCGGTCGCCGGCGCTGCGTTCGTCGTGCTCGCGCTCGTGCCGGGCGGGACGGCGGGCATCGTCGTCGCCTCGCTCGCCATGGCCGTCGCGGCGCTGGCTGGTACGGCGTGGAACGTGCAGTCCTCGACCGTCCGGCAGATGATCGTCCCCGGCGCGATGCTCGGCCGGGTCAACGGAGCGACCCGCACGCTGGTGTGGGGTCTGGCGCCGTGCGGCGCGCTCCTGGGCGGGCTGGTCTCGCGCGTCGACCTGCGACTGCCGCTCGTCGTCGGCGGCGGGCTCGCGCTCGTCGCGGCGGTGCTCGCCGTGCCGCACCTACGGTTCGTCGACCACATCCCGGCCCGCGCGAGCGTGGTCGCGGACGAGGCGGCCCTCGCGCCGGCCTGAGTGCCGACGAGCAAGGCCCGGACCGTTCCCGGTCCGGGCCCTCGAGTCGGTTCTGGCGACCGCGTCAGACGCTCGCGGCACCCGCACCGGCGCCGTGCTCGGCGAGCAGGCGGTCGGTCTCGTCGTGGACGTGGGTGGCGAGCTCGGCGAACTTGGGTGCGTGCTCGCGCGCGTGGTGCGCGCAGAACAGCAGCTCTCCGACAGGCAGGACGACGCGAACGTACGCCTGCGCGTTGCAGCGGTCGCAGCGGTCGGCTGCGGTCAGCGGTTCAGTCATGGTCCCTGTCACATCTCCATACAACCACCCCCACCCCGAATCCATGTCACCAGGAGGGGGTGGTTCGCTGACCGCGTACTGAACTGACACACGATCGTGACGAGACCGGCATCCTGCGGCTCGGACGGCCCCGCGCCGGGGGTGTTCCCGGGCCTCGTGGGTGCGCGCGACTACGATCAGCGCGTGACGACGACCTCCTCGCAGTCGGGCTACACGGCTCGCCACCTCTCCGTCCTCGAAGGCCTCGAGGCCGTGCGCAAGCGCCCGGGCATGTACATCGGCACCACCGACAGCCGCGGCCTGATGCACTGCATGTGGGAGATCATCGACAACTCGGTCGACGAGGCCCTTGCGGGCCAGGGCGACCGCATCGACATCGTCCTGCACGCGGACTCCTCGGTCGAGGTCCGCGACAACGGTCGTGGCATCCCGGTCGACATCGAGCCCAAGACCGGCCTGACGGGCGTCGAGGTCGTGTTCACCAAGCTGCACGCCGGCGGCAAGTTCGGCGGCGGGTCCTACGGAGCGTCGGGCGGCCTGCACGGCGTCGGCGCGTCCGTCGTCAACGCGCTCTCCTCGCGGCTCGACGTCGAGGTCGACCGAGGCGGCAAGACCCACCGCATGACGTTCCACCGCGGCGAGCCCGGTGTCTTCGACGACCGTGCCGGGCGCAGCCCCGAGTCGCCGTTCGAGCCGTTCGTCTCCGGGTCCGAGCTGGCGGTCGTCGGCAAGGTCGCGCGCGCCAGGACCGGCACGCGCGTGCGCTACTGGGCCGACCGCCAGATCTTCCCCAAGACGGCCGTCTTCTCCTACGACGAGCTCGTCACGCGGGCCCGCCAGACGAGCTTCCTGGTCCCCGGCCTCACGCTGACGGTGCGCGACGAGCGCGGGATCGCCGGGACGCCGGGTGAGAACGGCCCGCACGAGGAGACGTTCTTCCACTCGGGCGGCGTCGTCGACTTCGTCGAGCACCTCGCACCGGACGCCGCCGTGACCGACACCTGGAGCCTGACCGGCACGGGTTCGTTCACCGAGACGGTTCCGGTGCTCGACGAGCGCGGGCACATGACCCCGCAGGAGGTCGCCCGCACGTGCGAGGTGGACGTGGCGCTGCGGTGGGGCACGGGCTACGAGACCGAGATGCGCAGCTTCGTCAACATCATCTCGACGCCCAAGGGCGGCACGCACCAGGCGGGCTTCGAGGCCGGGCTCATCAAGGTGCTGCGCAAGCAGGTCGAGCTCAACGCCCGGCGGCTCAAGATCGCCGCCAAGGACGCGGCGACCGAGCGGATCGAGAAGGAGGACATCCTGGCGGGACTGACCGCGGTGGTGACCGTCCGGCTGGCCGAGCCGCAGTTCGAGGGCCAGACGAAGGAGGTGCTGGGTACCGGGCCCGTGCGCGCCATCGTCAGCCGCGTGGTCGACACCCAGCTCGCGGCGATCTTCGCCTCGCCCAAGCGCGACCACAAGGCGCAGTCCAGCCTGCTGCTGGACAAGATCGTGGGCGAGATGCGCGCGCGCCTGTCCGCGCGCAAGCAGAAGGAGATCTCGCGCCGCAAGAACGCGCTCGAGACCTCCGCGCTGCCTGCCAAGCTCGCGGACTGCCGCATCGACGACGTGGGGCGCAGCGAGCTGTTTATCGTCGAGGGTGACAGCGCGCTCGGCACCGCCAAGCTCGCCCGCAGCTCGGACTTCCAGGCGCTGCTGCCCATCCGCGGCAAGATCCTCAACGTCCAGAAGGCCTCGGTCACGGACATGCTGCGCAACGCCGAGTGCGCCGCGATCATCCAGGTGGTGGGCGCCGGCTCGGGCCGCACGTTCGACCTCGAGGCCGCGCGCTACGGGAAGATCGTGCTGATGACGGACGCCGACGTCGACGGCGCGCACATCCGGACGCTGCTGCTCACGCTGCTGTTCCGCTACATGCGTCCGCTCGTCGAGGCCGGTCGCGTCTACGCCGCCGTGCCGCCCCTGCACCGCATCGAGGTCATCGGCGGCGGAGGCCGCAAGAACGAGTACGTCTACACGTACTCCGAGGCCGAGCTCGCGACGACGCTGAAGAAGCTCGACCGCTCCGGCAAGCGCTACAAGGAGGACATCCAGCGCTACAAGGGCCTGGGGGAGATGGACGCGGACCAGCTCGCGGAGACGACCATGGACCCGCGGCACCGGACCCTGCGCCGCGTCACGGTCGAGGGAGCGGCGCGGGCCGACGAGATCTTCGAGCTGCTCATGGGCTCGGACGTCGCGCCCCGCAAGGACTTCATCGTCGCGGGCGCCGAGGGCCTGGACCGCAGCCGCATCGACGCCTGAGCCCGGCCAAACAGGTTGCCCGCGCCGCGGCCGTCGGAGAGGGTGGCGAGGTGAGCACCGAACTTCGCCCCCTGGCCGAGCGCGTCGACGCACCGTCGGTCGCACCCCTGCCCGAGGGCACGGGCCTGACGTGGCGCCCACTGGCGACCGACGACATCGACGCCCTGGTCCGGCTGGTCGACGCGGTCGAGTCCGCCGACGCCGCGCCGTACCGCTCGGCCCGCGAGGAGCTGGCCGAGCACTTGGAGGACCCCGCCCTCGACCTCGCGCTGGACACGCTCGGCGGCTGGGACGACGAGGGTGTCATGCGCGCCTGGGCCGCGGTCGACCAGCCCGCCGGGGACACCCGCGTGGTGCGGGCGTTCCTGTCGGGCGGCGTCGACCCGCAGTGGCGCGGGCGCGGCATCGGCCGTCAGCTGCTCGCGTGGTCGCAGGCTCGCGGGCGGCAGCGGATCGTGGCCACCGACAAGCAGGTGCCCGCCCGGATCGGCGTCTTCGTCGACGACACCGCGCAGGGCAGCATCGACCTGGCCACCGCGGGCGGCATGACGCCGATCCGCTACTACTCCGAGATGCGCCGCTCGCTCGACGGCGACCTGCCCGTGGTCGCCCCGGCCGACGGTATCCGGGTGGTCCCGTGGTCGGCGGACATCGAGGAGCAGGCGCGCCTCGCGCACAACGAGGCGTTCGCCGACCACTGGGGGAGCGAGCCGCAGACGCCGGAGCAGTGGATCCAGGGTCGGGCGATGTTCGCGCCGACGTGGAGCTTCGTCGCGGTCGACGAGGCGTCGGGCGAGGTCGCCGGCTATCTGATCTCGGGACGCTACGAGCAGGACTGGCCGATCGCGGGGTACACCTCGGGCTACACCGACCTGCTCGGCGTGCGGCGCGGGTGGCGCGGCCGCGGAGTGGCCAGCGCCCTGCTGCTGGCCGCGATGCTCGCCTACCGCGCGGACGGCATCGAGTTCGCCGAGCTCGGGGTCGACACGGAGAACCCGTCGGGCGCGCACGGGCTGTACGCCCGACTGGGCTACGAGGTCTTCCACGGGACGACGCTGCGCACGATCGAGCTCTGAGCGGCCCGCCCGGGCGCTAGCATCACCCTCGCCGGTCGACGGGGACCGTGCTCGCTTCGCCGGCCGACGACGTCCGGCGCCTGGAGGTCTCGGTGATCCGACGTTCGTCCCCCGCCGCCCGCGGGTGGGCTGCCGCCTTCGTGCTGGCCGCCGCCGTGCACCTCGGCGCGCTGCTGACCGGCGCGGGCACGCTCGCGGACGTGAGCCAGTGGCTGCTGATGCCGCTGCTCGCCGCGGTGCTGGTCACGGCGACCCGGTGGCCGCGCGGGCACCTCGTGCGCTGGGGCCTGGTCGCGCTGGCGGCGTCGTGGCTCGGCGACTCGCTGCCCTCGCTCCTGGACGGCGACGCGGCCTTCCTGGCGATGATCGGGTGCTTCCTCGTCGCCCAGGTGGCCTACGTCGTCGCGTTCGCACCTGACGCGCGCCGATCGGTGCTGCACCGCCGCCCGGCGCTCCTGGTGCCCTACGCCCTGGTCCTCGTCGGACTCGTCGCAGCCTGCGCCCCGCACGCGGACACCCTGCTCGTGCCGGTGGCCGTCTACGGCGGCGTGCTGACCGCGATGGCCGTGCTCGCAACGGGGGTCGGGCCGCTCGTCGCGGTAGGCGGAGCGGTCTTCCTCGTCTCGGACGGGCTCATCGCCCTGGAGCGGTTCGTGCCCGCGTGGGACCTGCCCGGCCAGGACTTCGCGGTGATGCTCACCTACGTCGTCGGGCAGGCGCTCATCGTCGGCGGCATCGTCGCCCGCAACCGCGCCGTCCGGCGCGCCCCGGTCAGGGCCGCCGAACGGCAGGTGCTGCCCGCCTGATCAGCCGATCGCGTGCACGGGTGCCGCGAGCGGCACGCCGGACATGTCCCGGCGCTGGTCGAGAGGCGGCAGGTCGATCGACTGCCCGGCCGAGCCCGTCGCCCACGCCGGGCCGACGCCCACCCACGCGAGGATGAGCGCGTCTTCGCCCTTGAGCAGCCGGTGCGCGCGCACGCCGCCCGTGGCCCGCCCCTTGCCCGGGTAGACGTCGAACGGGGAGACCTTGGCGGTGCCGGACTGCGTGCCGGGCAGCGCCGACGACGACCCGGCGACGGTCACCACGACCGCCTCCGTGGCTCGGCCCGCGGGCACCACGCCGAAGGCGACGACGCGCTGGCCGGCGGCCAGCTTGATGCCGGCCATCCCGCCCGCGGCCCGGCCCTGGGGACGCACCGCGGACGCGGCGAAGTGCAGCAGCGACGTGTCGGAGCTGACGAGCACGAGCTCGTCCTCGTCGACCACGGGTGCGGCGCCGACGACCTCGTCGCCCGGCTTGAGCGCGACGACCTCCCACGCGTCCCGGTTGCCGGGGACGTCGCCCGCGCTGACGCGCTTGACCACGCCCTGCGCGGTCGCGAGCGCGAGCGTCGCGGCGTCGGCGGCCAGCGACGCGAGCGCGACGACGCGTTCGCCCGGCTCGAGCGCCACGACCTCGCCCACGGGCACGCCGCCGGACAGCGACGGCGTGCCGTCGGTCGGGGGCAGCCCGGGCAGGTCGAGCACGGAGACGCGCACCATGCGGCCGCGCGAGGTGACCGCGCCGATCTCGGCGCGAGCCGTGGTCAGGACGCCGCCGGCCAGCACGTCGTGCTTGCCGCGCCGCGAGTCCTCGGTGCGCGCGACGGGCTCGTCTGACGACGTGCGTGCGAGCAGGCCCGTGCCGGACAGCAGCGCCCACGTGGGGGTGTCCGCGATCTCCAGCGGCGTCGCGGCGGCCCGGCCCGCGGCGGGTGCCCCGGTGACCGCGCCGCCACCGGCGGAGTCAAGCAGGATCGTGCGGCGCGGGGTGCCGTAGGTCGCGGCGACGTCGGCCATCTCGTCGGACACGAGCGTGCGCAGGCGCGCGTCGTCGCCGAGGATCTCGCGCAGCTCCGCGATCTCCGCGGCCAGCTGCTCCTGCTCCTTCTCGAGCTCGATGCGTGAGAACTTGGTCAGGCGCCGCAGCCGCAGCTCGAGGATGTACTCGGCCTGGGGCTCCGACAGGTCGAAGACGCTGCGCAGGCGCGCCCGTGCGGTCTCGGCGTCGTCCGACGCGCGGATGACCTGGATGACCTCGTCGATGTCGACGATCGCGATGAGCAGACCCTCGACGAGGTGCAGGCGCTCGAGCCGCTTGGCGAGGCGGTGCTCCGAGCGGCGGCGCACGACGACGAGCCGGTGCTCGACCCACACGACGAGCAGCTCGCGCAGCCCCAGCGTGCGCGGCTGGCCCTCGACGAGCGCGACGTTGTTGATCGAGAACGAGTCCTCGAGCGGGGTGTACCGGTAGAGCTGCTCGAGCACGGCGTCGGGGTTGAAGCCGGTCTTGACCTCGATCACGAGGCGCAGGCCGTGCTGACGGTCGGTGAGGTCGACCGCGTCCGAGATGCCGGAGAGCTTCTTGGACTGCACGCCCTCCTTGATCTTCTCGATGACCTTCTCCGGGCCCACCGCGTAGGGCAGCTCGGTGATGACGATGCCCTTGCGCTTGGGCGTGACGTTCTCGATCCGGGCGGTCGCGCGCGTGCGGAACGCGCCGCGGCCCGTGCGGTAGGCGTCGCGGATGCCGTCGAGCCCGACGATCTTGCCGCCGCCCGGGAGGTCGGGTCCGGGCACGAAGCGCATGAGCTCCTCGAGCGTGGCCGCGGGGTGCTGCACCAGGTGGCGCGCGGCCGCGATGACCTCGACGAGGTTGTGCGGCGCCATGTTCGTCGCCATGCCGACCGCGATGCCGGCCGCGCCGTTGACCAGCAGGTTCGGGATCGCGGCGGGCAGGACCTCGGGCTGGGTGAGCTTGTTGTCGTAGTTCGGGACGAAGTCGACGACGTCCTCGTCGAGCCCGATCGTCATGGCCATCGCGGCCGGCGCCATGCGCGCCTCGGTGTACCGGGGGGCCGCGGGGCCGTCGTCGAGCGAGCCGAAGTTGCCGTGGCCGTCGATGAGCGGAAGGCGCAGCGAGAAGGGCTGCGCGAGGCGGACCATCGCGTCGTAGATCGCGGTGTCGCCGTGCGGGTGCAGCTTGCCCATGACGTCGCCGACGACGCGGGCCGACTTCACGTACGGCCGGTCCGGGCGCAGGCCCATGTCGGACATCTGGAACAGGATGCGGCGCTGCACGGGCTTGAGGCCGTCGCGCGCGTCGGGCAGGGCCCGCGAGTAGATGACCGAGTAGGCGTACTCGAGGAACGAGCCCTCCATCTCGGTCGCGACGTCGATGTCGACGATCCGCTCGACGAGGTCGTCGGGCGGCAGGTCGGGGGTCGCGGGGCGACGCGCCATGGGGGAGTGCTCCTCGGGGCCGGGCTGCGGTGCGCCGACCATTGTCGCCCGCCGGTCGCCGATGCGACGTCGCGGCACGCGGGGCGCGGACGCACGGCGCACTAGCCTGGCGGGCATGGCAGACGTCAGCGACGACGCACGGCAGGCCGCGTACCCCGCGGCCTGGGAGGCCGACGTCGTGCTGCAGGACGGCACGACGACGCACGTGCGACCCCTGCGCCCGAGCGACGCCGACGCGCTGCAGGCCTTCCACGTCGGCCAGTCCGAGCGCTCGACCTACCTGCGGTTCTTCGCGCCCCTCGAGCGGCTGTCCGACCGCGACCTGACCCGCCTCGTGACGGTCGACCACGACACACGCGTGGCGCTGATCGCGGTCGCGGCCGGGCTGGACGGCTCGGAGCAGATCATCGGCGTGGCCCGCTACGACCGCCTCGAGGACGACGAGGCCGAGGTCGCGTTCAACATCGCGGACGCGCACCAGGGCCGCGGGCTCGGCTCGGTGCTGCTCGAGCACCTGGCCGCCGCCGCGCGCGAGCGCGGCGTGCGCCGGTTCGTCGCCGAGGTGCTGCCCCAGAACGGCCGGATGATCTCGGTCTTCAAGGACGCCGGGTACGCGGTCCGGCAGCGCACCGAGGACGGGATCGTCGCGGTCGGTTTCGACATCGACCCGACCGACCGCTCGCTCGCCGTGATGGCCGACCGCGAGCACCGCGCCGAGGCGCGTTCGGTGCGCGCCTTCCTCGAGGCGCGCTCGGTGCTGGTCGTCGGGCCCGGCGCCGACGCGGCGGGCTCGCCGCGGGCGCGCGCCGCGGCGACGGCCCTGGCGAACCTGCGGGCGGGCGACGAGACGGTCGCCCTGCACGCCGTGGGCGTCGAGGACGTCGGTCCCGGGGTGCACGAGTACGACGCGCTCGAGCTCGTGGCCGGACCCGTCGAGCTCGCGGTGGTCGCGGTCGACCCCACGGACGCCGTCGAGGTGGTGCGCGCGCTCGCGCGGCTCGGCGTGCGGGCCGTCGTGCTGCTCTCGGCCGGGTACGCCGAGCTCGGTCCCGAGGGCCTCGACCGCCAGCGCTCCCTGCTGCGGGTCGCGCACGCCGCGGGCATGCGGGTCGTCGGCCCGGCGTCGTACGGCGTGCTCGTCGCGTCGGGCGACGGCTGGCTCAACGCCTCGCTCGCCGAGACGCCGCCCGCCACGGGCCGCGTCGGGCTGTTCTGCCAGTCGGCGCCCATGGCGGTCTCCCTGCTCGCGGCCGTGCGCCGCCGCGGCCTCGGTCTGGCCGAGTTCGTCTCGTCCGGGCACCGCGCCGACGTCTCCGGGAACGACCTCATGCAGTTCTGGGCCGACGACGACGGCACCGACGTGGTCGGGCTGTACCTGGAGTCGATCGGCAACCCGCGCAAGTTCTCGCGCGTGGCCCGGCGGCTCTCGCTCGCCAAGCCGGTCGTGGTCGTGACCAGCGGGCGGTCCGGGCAGGTGGTGCCGCCGGGGCACGCGGTCCGGCCGACGCACGCGAGCCCGCGCGCGCTCGACGAGGTGCTGCGGCAGGCGGAGGTCATCCGCGTCGACAACACCCACCAGCTGCTCGACGTCGTCGAGGTCTTCGCGCACCAGCCCGTACCGGCGGGGCGACGCGTCGCGATCCTGGCCAGCTCGGCCTCCATCGCCGCGCTCGTCGCCGAGGCGGCGGCCGCCGCGGGTCTCGTCGTGCCGGGCGCCGTGACGATCCTGTCCGAGGGCGGCACACCCGACGAGGCGCGCGAGCAGGTCGACGCGCTGTACGCCGACCCCGACACCGACGTCGTGCTCGTCGTCCTCGTCCCGACGATCGGTCACCCGGACCCCGAGCTCGTCCGCGTCGTCGCCCGCGCGGCGGCCCGGACGGGACGCACCACGGTCGCCTGCGTGCACGGCCTGCACGGCATCACGTCCGAGCTCACCGCGGACGACGACCAGGGGCGACCGCGGACCGTCCCCGCCTACAGCGCGCCCGAGGACGCCGCCCTGGCCCTCGGCCATGCGGCCCGCTACGCGGTGCGCCGGGCGCGGGACCGCGGCCGCACGCTGCACCTCGAGGGGGTCGACACGCAGGCCGCGCGCAGGCTGGTCGCCGACTGGCTGACCGAGGCCGACGGCGGCGTGCTGGAGCTGGACGCCGAACGCACGGCGGCGATGCTCGCGACCGCGGGCATCGCCGTGCTCCCCTCCTTCGAGGTGCACGACGCGGACGAGGCGGTCGAGGTCGCGCGCAGGATCGGGTGGCCGGTCGCGCTCAAGACCACGGCACCCGCGCTGCGCCACCGCGCCGACCTCGGGGGCGTGCGGCTCGACATCGACGACGAGGCGGCGCTGCGGTCCGACGTGGCGCACGTCCTCTCGCTCGCGCAGTCCCAGCGCGGCGACCCCGGCCGGGCGCCGCTCGAGGTCCAGGCGATGGGCCCGCGCGGGTCCGCGTGCGTCGTCCGCACGGCCGAGGACCCGCTGTTCGGGCCGATCGTCAGCTTCGGCCTCGCCGGCGACGCGTCGGACCTGCTGGGCGACGTGAGCTACGGCGTGCCGCCGCTCACGGACGTGGACGTGGCCGAGCTCGTGCGCTCGCCGCGCGCCGCCCCGCGCCTGTTCGGCTACCGCGGGCTCCCGGCGCTCGACGTCGCCTCGCTCGAGGACGTCGTGGCCCGGGTCGCGGTGCTGTGCGACGACCTGCCGGAGCTGCGGTCGCTCGAGCTCAACCCGGTCGTGGTCGCCGAGAGCGGGGTCGTGGTGCTCGGCGCGCGCGCCAGCATCGCCCCAGCCGACCGCGCGGACGGGACGCGTCGCCTGCAGCGGGTGTGAACGAGCGCGACGGGCAACCGCGAGGTGGTGGAAGGATGGGGGCGTGCCCGCCGCTTTCACCGCCCTGCGTCAGGACCTGCATCGAGCCGGTTACTACCCGGAGCTCGTCGCCGACGTCCTGGACGTCGCACTCGCCGACGAACCCGTGGTCGCCCACCTCGTGCACCCGGAGACCACGTTCGACGCCACCGAGGTACGGCGCCACGTGACCGTCCTCGTGCTGACGCCCACCCGCCTCGTCTGCGCCCACGTCGACGACCACCCCGCCGACCTCGAGCACCCCTCGGCCAGCGCCTCGGCCACCACCGAGTCCGTGCCGCTGGGCGAGCTGCGCTCGGTCGCCCTGACGCACGTGGTTCCCGAGCCCGCCAAGCACAAGGCGGGCCACCCCGCGCTCGAGCTCACGCTCGCGATCGGCTGGGGCGCGGTGTCCCGGGTCGACCTCGAGCCGGCCACGTGCGGCGATCCGGCGTGCGACGCCGACCACGGCTTCACCGGCTCCCTGACGCCCGACGACGTCGTGGTGCGAGTCAGCGCCGCCGCCGAGGGGATCGACTCCGTGCGCGCCGCGACCGCGTTCGCCCGCGTGCTGTCGGCGGCGAGCGCCGGGTCACGATGACCGACGTCGGGCTCTCCGGCCTGGTGACCGGGCCGCTCGCCGAGCAGGCGGCGGCGGCCGGACTGGTACTGCCGGGCGTCGGCCGTCAGTGCCTCGGCACGGTGCTGCCCGCCGTCGCGGACGCCTTGGGTGCCGACCTCGGCGTGGACCTGGGGGGCCCCGACTCGCGCGCGACGATCGGCCTGCCGACGGCGGACCGTGTGTGCGTGGTGCTCGTCGACGGGGTCGGCTACACGAACCTCGCCGAGCGCGCGGGCCATGCCCCGTTCCTGCGCCCTCGGCTGGCCGGTTCCACGCCGCTGACCAGCACGTTCCCGTCGACCACCGCGACCGCGATGGGCACGTTCGGTGTCGCCGTGCCTCCGGGCGGGACCGGGATGCTCGGGTACACCGTCCGCGTCCCCGGCTCCGGACACCTCGGCAACCTCGTGTCGTGGACGGACATGCCTCCCGCGCAGACGTGGCAGCGCCGACCGTCGATGTTCGAGCGGCTCGTCGCGACCGGGATCGCGGTGACGAGCGTCGGCCCTGCGCGCTTCGCCGGCTCCGGGCTCACGCAGGCCGCGCTGCGCGGCGCGGCGTACACGTCCGCCGAGTCGCTGGCCGCGCGCGTCGACGCGACCGTCGCGGCGCTGCGCAAGCCTGGCCTCGCGTACCTGTACTGGGGCGACGTCGACAAGGCGGGGCACCACCACGGCTGGGGCTCCTGGCAGTGGGGCGACGCGCTCGCCGAGCTGGACGACGAGCTCGCGCGGCTCGCCCGCTCGGTCCCCCGGGGCACCGCGATCCTCGTGACGGCCGACCACGGCATGGTGGACGTGGACCTCGGTGCACGGTGGGACGTCGCGGAGACGCCCGCCCTGGCCGCGGACGTCGACCTGGTCGCCGGTGAGCCGCGCGCGCTGCACCTCCACCTGCGCGCCGGCGCCGACGCGGACCAGGTCCGCTCGACGTGGGCCGACGTGCTCGGCGAGCACGCGCTGGTCACGACGCGCGACGAGGCCGTCGCGCAGGGTCTGTTCGGCGCGGTCGACGACTGGGTCGCCCCGGTGATCGGCGACGTCGTGGTCGCGATGACCGGGCGAGCGACGGTCGTCGACTCCCGCACGCAGACGCCGGCGTCGCTCGACCTCGTCGGCGTGCACGGCTCGCTCACCGCGCACGAGATGCTCGTGCCCGCCATCGTCATCGCCTGAAAACGTCATCGCCTGACCACCCAGCGAAAGGGCCGTGGACCATGGCCGAGCTCGTCTTCTTCTCCGGCACGATGGACTGCGGGAAGTCCACCCTCGCGCTGCAGATGCACCACAACCACGCCGCCCGGGGCCGCGACGGCGTGCTGTTCACGCGGCAGGACCGCGCGGGCACCGCGACGATCTCCTCGCGCCTGGGCCTGGTGCGCCAGGCGTGCGAGGTCGACGACGCGACCGACTTCTGGGCCGAGGTCATCACGCGCCGCACGCAGGGCCGTCCGGTCGACTACGTGATCGGCGACGAGGCGCAGTTCTACACGGCTGCCCAGGTCGAGCAGCTCGCGCGGGTGGTCGACGAGCTCGGGGTCGACGTCTTCGCGTTCGGGATCTCGACCGACTTCCGCGCGCAGCTCTTCCCGGGCTCGGCGCGGCTCGTCGAGCTCGCCGACCGCGTCGAGGTGCTGCAGGTGCGCGCGCTGTGCTGGTGCGGCGCGCGCGCGACGCACAACGCCCGCACGGTCGCGGGCGTCATGGTCGTCGAGGGCGCGCAGGTCGTCGTCGGTGACGTCGAGGCCGGCGCCGACGAGGTCGGCTACGAGGTCCTGTGCCGTCGGCACCACATGCGCCGGATGACGGCGGCCACCGCGCGCGCGGCGTCTCCGACCCCCCAGACCCTCACGCTGTCCGTGCAGGCCTGACGGCTCGAACTACTCCGGGCGGGCCCCGAACACGATCTCGTCCCAGCTCGGCACCTTGGCGCGGCCACGGCGCGCGGCGCGCGGCCGCTCGGTGTCGTCACCCACCGCGGCGGCGGGCGCCTCGGCGACGGGCTCGACGGGCTCGGACGGTGCCGGCGGCAGCGCCGAGATGATCGTCGGCCGCACCGGGGCGGGCAGGGCGACCGCCTCGGTGTCGTCGTCGGCGTCCGCGGGGTGCGCGCCGGGGACCGAGGCCTCCAGGTGCGAGAAGTCGAACGCGTGCTGTGGCCCGAAGCCCTCAAACTCCTCCGCGTCGCCCTCGTCCTCGACCTCGAGCGCCTGGCGCACGCCGCGGCGGCTCTGCAGGTCGTCGAGCAGGCTCGCGGTCTCCTCGCGCGGGTCGGGCGCAGGCTCGTCCTCGGGCTCGGGCACGACCGGCACCGCGGCGGTCGCGTCGACCGTCGTCTGGAAGTCGAAGACGACGTCGCGGACCGCGGCGAGGTGGCGCCGCGCGACGGGCTCGTCGGGCAGCTCGGTCTCCGAGAGCCAGCGTGCCTCGTCCTCGTCGGCCGTCACGGAACGCGCGCTCGCGTCGAACGTCCAGCGGGCCTCGTGGTCGACGTCGCCGACCGTGAAGCGCGCGAGCACGACCCACGGGCCGGACGCGCCGCGGGCGGCGTCCCAGGCGAGCGAGCCGACATCCACGCCGCGGGCGGCGAGGCGATCGGTCACCAGGTCGCCCAGGGTGGGTGCGCCGGAGTCGCGGCCGATGCGCGTGCCGCGGGCCTGCTCGGCGACGTACTCGCGCTCCGCGAGCACCGGGCCCTCGTAGCGGCGCACGTGCTCGACCGTGAGCCCGGACTGCTCGGCGACCTCCTGGGTGGTGGCGCCGGCACGGATGCGGGACTGGATCTCGCGCGGGCTCAGGTTGCCCGCGCCCTCGGCCCGCAGCTGCTCCAGCTGGGGCCGGTCGCGGCGCACGGCGGCGCGCAGCGTCTCATCGATGCGGACGCGGAAGCGTCCGCCGTCGGGTCGTGCCAGGACGAGATGTTCCCCGTCCTCGTGCAGACCGACCAGCTCGAGCTCTTCCATCCGACCTCCCAGTACCTCGGCACGAGCCTGCCATCCCGGCCGCCGGATGCGGCGGACGCGTCCCGGTGTGCCGCGCGGCGATCAGTGCCGCCACGGGCCGCCTCCGGCCCCGTCGGCCCGCCGGCTGCGATGATGCGGCGGTGATCGCCGACCTGCCCATGGAGCCCGTCCTCGAGGTGATCGGGGTGTTCGTCGGCGCGTTGTCCGGGGCTCTGGCCGGCGTCCGCAAGCAGTTCGACGTGTTCGGCATCCTCGCGCTCGGCTGGGCCGCGGGGCTCGGCGGAGGCCTGCTGCGCGACGTGCTGATCGGCGCGGTGCCGCCCGTCGGCATCTCCGACTGGCGACTCGTGGTGACGGCGCTCGTCGGCGGGCTGGCGATGTACTTCTTCCACCCACGCCTCGAGCGGGCGCGGCGCTCGATCGTGCTGCTCGACGCGGGCGCGCTCGCGCTGTTCACGGTGGTCGGCGCGATCAAAGGGCTCGAGCACGGCACGACGCTCATCGCGGCGATCTTTGTCGGCGTCCTGACCGGCGTCGGCGGAGGAGTGCTGCGCGACCTGCTGACCGGCGAGGTCCCGGTCGTCCTGCACCACCGCCAGCTGTACGCGATCCCCGCGCTGCTCGGCGCGAGCGCGATCGCCGTGCTGTGGAAGCTCGACCTGGCCACCACGGGCGCCGCGGTCACGGTGGTCGTCGGCATCTTCGCGCTGCGCGTGGTGGCGCTGCGGTTCCAGGTGGAGGCGCCCGGTCCGTGGCCCGGGCTGCGGCGAGGGCGCGGCTGACGACAGGATGGCCGCATGCCACCCACCGTTGACGACGCCCTGCTGGACGAGCTGATCGAGGTCGCGCGGACGATCGCCGTGGAGTCCGGCGCGATGATCCGCGCCGGCCGCCCCGCCGACGTCGAGGTCGCCGGCACCAAGTCGACCGCGCAGGACATCGTCACCGCGATGGACCTCGCGGTCGAGGCCCACCTGCGTGCGCGGCTGGCCGAGCTGCGCCCCGACGACGCGGTGCTCGGCGAGGAGGGCGGCTCGACCGGCGGGACGTCGGGGGTCACCTGGGTCGTCGACCCGATCGACGGCACGGTCAACTACCTGTACGGGCTGCCGTCGTACTCGGTGTCCGTCGCGGCCGTCGTCGGCCCGCCCGACCCGTCCACCTGGACCGTGCTGGCGGGGTGCGTGCACGCGCCGGTCGACGGCCGGACGTTCGTCGCCGGGCGCGGCCGGGGCGCGACCCTCGACGGCGTGCCGATCCGGGTCCGCGAGGCGCCGTCGCTGCGCGACAGCCTCGTCGGGACGGGGTTCGGATACCGCGAGGAGCGACGCCGTTCGCAGGGTCGGATCGTCGCCGTCGTGTTGCCCCAGGTACGTGATATCCGTCGCATCGGATCGGCTGCTCTCGACCTGTGCGCAGTGGCCTCCGGAGGGCTCGACCTGTATTACGAAAGGGGTTTGTCACCCTGGGACCTCGCGGCCGGTGAGCTGGTCGCGAGGGAGGCAGGTGCGCAGGTCAGCGGCCTGCGAGGGCGTCCGGCGGGCACGGAGATGACCGTCGCGGGTCACCCGGTGCTGCAGGCGGAGCTGGCCGCGCTGCTCGCCGAGAACGATGCCGATACCGACATCTGAAAGCCACCTGAGAAACAGGTCGCTCGTCCATGTTCGCGCCGGCGCCGGATGTGGTGCACAATCCCACCGCACGTGGGAACAAAACACGTGTCCGGCGCATTGAGCACGCGTACCACACAGCCCACGCAGAAGACGGAGTGTGACGCCACACATGGCTACCGACTACGACGCCCCGCGCAAGACCGAGGAGGACCTCAGCGAAGACTCGCTGCAGGAGCTCCAGGCCCGGCGCTCCGACAAGAACTCGGGCGTGGTGGACGAGGACGAGACGGAAGCTGCCGAAGGGTTCGAGCTTCCGGGTGCGGACCTGTCCGGCGAGGAGCTGTCGGTCCGCGTCCTCCCGCGCCAGGCAGACGAGTTCACGTGCTCGCACTGCTTCCTGGTGCACCACCGCAGCCAGCTCGCGTTCGAGAAGGACGGCCAGCCCGTCTGCTCGGAGTGCGCTGCCTGACCACCGAGCTCTACCCGCCACGGCCGACGCCCCGGATCCTCCGGGCGCCGGCCGTCGTGCTGTCCGGGGTCGCTCTGCGGCGTCAGCCGCGCAGCGCGGCGGCCAGGGCGCCGGGACGGCGGGTCGAGACGATCCAGTAGGGCGTGGGGTCCGCGGGGTCGACGAGCTCGACCCGCACCGCGCGGTGGATCCACCCGCGCATGCACAGGTGGGCCCGGGCATCGAGGCGCGGCCCCAGCTCGGCCCGCAGCTCGTCGGCCTCGAGCTCGCGCACGTCGCCGAGCAGGGTGAGCGGGATGTGGGCGTCGCCGGCGTGCAGCTCGCCGCCGGTGACGGACACCGTGGTCGTCGTCGCGAACGCGAGCACGACGAGCGCCACGGCGGCGACGACCGCGACGACCAGCGCGAGCATCGCGTCGACGGGCAGCGCCGCCACGCCGAGGCAGCCCGCGAGGGCCAGGACGCCGAACCAGCCCAGGGGACCGAGCCAGAGCCGCTCGGAGAACACGTGGGTCGCGGGCGCGTTGCTGGGCATGCGCCAAGTTTCGCATCCGCCGCCCCGCCCCCCGGCCCGCGCCCGCGACCGGTAGGGTCTGGCCCCGTGATCGACGACCACCGCACCGAGGTCCTCCTGCTCCGGCTCGACCCCGAGCTCGGCGCACCCGCCTACGCCCACCCGGGCGACGCCGGGGCGGACCTGCTCGCCCGCGTGGACGTCGTGATCCCGCCGCAGGGCCGCGTGACGGTCCCGACGGGCGTCGCGATCGCGCTGCCGGACGGCTTCGCCGCGTTCGTGCACCCGCGCTCGGGCCTGGCGATGAAGCACGGCCTGACGATCGTCAACGCGCCGGGCACGGTCGACGCCGGCTACCGGGGCGAGATCGCGGTGACGCTGCTCAACACCGACGTCGCGCACGCGATCGAGCTGCGCCGTGGAGACCGCATCGCGCAGCTGGTCATCCAGCGCGTGGAGCGGGTCCGGTTCGTCGAGGTCGAGACCCTGCCGGGCTCGCACCGGGGCACGGGCGGGTTCGGGTCGTCCGGCGGGTGGGGCCAGGCGGCCGTCACCGGCTAGGTAGGCGTTCCTCGGCGGACTACGCTCGAGGGTGATGACGCGCGCTCGCGCGTCGGTCGAAGGAGATGCACGTGGCTCTGTTCCGGCGTGGCGCGAAGGACATCGCGCCCGACGACATCACCGAGGCTGAGGCCGAGGTCGAGGCTCCCGACGAGGACGTCGTCCAGGCCCCTGCGCGCACGCGCGGGCCCTGGGACGTCGACGAGGTGGAGGACGAGCTCGCGCGCGTCGACCTCGGTGCGCTCCGCGTCCCCGGCATCCCCGGCATGGAGCTGCGGATGGAGATCGACAAGGCCACGGAGGTCGTCTCGGCGGCGAGCGTCTCGATCGACGGCTCGCAGCTGCAGCTGCAGGCGTACGCGGCGCCCCGCACCGACGGCATCTGGGACGAGATCCGCGAGGAGATCGCCGCGTCCGTCGTGCAGCAGGGTGGATCGGTCGACGACCTGCCTGGCCCGTTCGGCCGCGAGCTGCTCGCGCGCCTGCCCGTCCGGACCGCTGAGGGCCGCACCGGCCACCGCCCCGCGCGCTTCCTCGGCGTCGACGGGCCCCGCTGGTTCGTCCGCGGAGTCATCACCGGCAAGGCGGCCGTCGAGCCCGCCGCCGCCGCCGTCCTGGAGCAGGTCTTCGGGGGCGTCGTCGTGATCCGCGGGACCGAGGCGCACGCGCCGCGCGACCTGCTCGGGCTGCGCCTTCCCGGACCGGCGTCCGCGCCGGTCGAGGAGGAGGCGCCTGCGGCGCCGAGCTTCGACCCCCTGACCCGCGGACCGGAGATCACGGAGATCCGATGAGCCTGACCGAGCGGTTGCGGCACCTGGCGGCGTCCCAGGCGGAGATCGAGGCCGACGAGGAGCGCGCCGACCAGGTGCGCGCCGTGGGCTGCACGCCCGTCGACCAGCTCCCGGTGCGCTCGCGCGCGCG
>NZ_QWKP01000186.1 GCF_003470205.1 Cellulomonas rhizosphaerae | reverse complement strand
CGCCGCCGTCGGCCCACACGTGCTTTCCGAGGCGACGAGCCTCGGCGGCGCACTCGAGCACCGCGGAGAACTGCGGGCGGCCCACGGCCGTCATCATCCGGGTCGTGCACATCGCACCCGGGCCCACGCCGACCTTGACGATGTCCGCACCGGCCTCGATGAGGTCGCGCGTGCCCTCGGCGGTGACGACGTTGCCGGCGACGACGGGGACCTGCGGGTCGAGCGATCGCACGGCGCCCAGGGCGTCGAACATCTTGCGCTGGTGGCCGTGCGCGGTGTCGACGACGATCACGTCGATGCCGGCCTCGAGCAGCTCGGCGGCCTTGGCCTTGACGTCGCCGTTGATACCGACCGCCGCGGCCACGCGCAGGCGGCCGTTCGCGTCGAGCGCGGGCTCGTAGATCGACGAGCGCAGCGCACCGACGCGGGTCAGGACGCCGACGAGCGCGCCGTCACGGGTCACGGGGGAGAAGCGGCGGCGCGAGGCGTGCAGCTGCTCGAACGCGACCTCGAGGCCGCGGGGTCCGCCGTCCTCGATGACCGACGCCTCGATGGTGCTCGGGTCCGCCGTCATGACGTCCTCGACCTGGGTGAAGCGGTCGACGCCCTGGCAGTCCGCCTCGGTGACGACGCCGACCGGGCGCCCGTCCCGGACGACGACGGCCGCGCCGTGCGAGCGCTTGCCGATCAGGGTGATGGCCGTGTGCACGGTGTCGTGAGGCGAGACGACGACCGCGCTCTCGACGACCGTGTGCTTGGCCTTGACCGACGCCACGACGTCCGCCACCACGTCGGTGGGGATGTCCTGGGGGATGACCGCGATGCCGCCGCGACGCGCGACGGTCTCGGCCATCCGGCGGCCGGCGACGGCGGTCATGTTGGCGACGACGAGCGGGATGGTGGTGCCGGTCCCGTCGGGCGACGTCAGGTCGACGTCGAACCGGGAGGCGACCTCCGAACGTGACGGGACGAGAAAGACGTCGCCGTACGTGAGGTCAGATGTGGCCTGGTGGCCGGGCAGGAAGCGCATGGGTGTTCCCCTTTCCGATCAATCGTAGACGGTCGAGCGCGGGGGAGTCTTGTGCAGGTGGTGCACCCCACGTGCACATCTGGGGCTGTGCGGGGGCTGGGCGCCTAGAGTGTCCGGAAGACATCCTGGGTCCCTCCTGTGGCAGCGTCGCCGTCGGCGGCCGCCGCGCGCGGTCCCACGGTCAGGTGGGACGACGAGGGACGGAGACGCGATGGGACTGCTCGAGGGGATCGGCTCGCCGGCCGACGTCCGCGCGCTCGCACCGCGGCAGGTCGAGGCGCTCGCGGGCGAGATCCGCACGTTCCTCGTCGAGTCCGTCTCGCGCACCGGGGGCCACCTGGGCCCGAACCTGGGCGTGGTCGAGCTGACCATCGCGATGCACCGCGTCTTCGAGTCGCCGGCCGACACGTTCGTCTTCGACACCGGCCACCAGTCCTACGTGCACAAGCTGCTCACGGGCCGGCAGGACTTCAGCCAGCTGCGCCGCCGCGACGGCCTGTCCGGGTACCCCAGCCGGGCCGAGTCGGCGCACGACGTCGTCGAGAACTCGCACGCGTCGACCGCGCTGTCCTGGGCCGACGGCATCGCCAAGGCGAACGAGCTGCAGGGCCGCGGCGACCGCTCGGTCGTGGCGGTCATCGGCGACGGCGCCCTCACCGGCGGCATGGCCTGGGAGGCGCTGAACAACATCGCCGACGGCCAGGACCGCCGCCTCGTCATCGTCGTCAACGACAACGGGCGCTCGTACGACCCGACGATCGGCGGCCTGGCCCACCACCTCGACACGCTGCGCACCACGCAGGGCTACGAGAACGTCCTGTCCTGGGGCAAGCGCACGCTGCGCCGCTCCGGCCCGCCGGGACGTGCCGCGTACGACGCGCTGCACGGCCTGAAGAAGGGCATCAAGGACGTCGTCGCGCCGCAGGGGATGTTCGAGGACCTGGGCCTGAAGTACGTCGGCCCGGTCGACGGGCACGACGAGGCGGCCGTGGAGCGCGCGCTGCGCCGGGCTCGCACGTACGCCGGGCCGGTCATCGTGCACGTCATCACCGAGAAGGGCCGCGGGTACACGCCGGCCGAGCAGGACATCGCGGACCGGTTCCACGCGGTCGGGCAGATCCACCCGGAGACGGGCCTGCCGCTCGCGCCGTCCCGCTTCGGCTGGACGAGCGTGTTCGCCGACGAGATCGTCCGCATCGGCCGCCGCCGCTCCGACGTGGTCGCGGTCACCGCCGCGATGCTCCAGCCCGTCGGCCTCGCGCCGTTCGCGGCCGAGTTCCCCTCCCGCGTGTTCGACGTCGGGATCGCCGAGCAGCACGCCGCGACGTCCGCAGCCGGCATGGCGTTCGGCGGCCTGCACCCCGTGGTCGCGGTCTACGCGACGTTCCTCAACCGCGCCTTCGACCAGGTGCTCATGGACGTCGCGCTGCACCGCGCGGGCGTCACGTTCGTGCTCGACCGCGCCGGCCTGACGGGCGACGACGGCGCGAGCCACAACGGCATGTGGGACATGGCGATGCTCGGCGTCGTGCCGGGTCTGCGCCTGGCGGCGCCCCGCGACGAGGCCACGCTGCGCACCGCGCTGCGCGAGGCCGTCGACGTCGACGACGCGCCCACCGTCGTGCGCTACCCCAAGGGCGCGGTGGGCGACGCGATCCCTGCCCTGGACGAGGTCGACGGCGTGGACGTCCTCGCGCGCACGGGCACCGGCGAGCGCTCGGTGCTCGTCGTGGCCGTCGGGGCCATGGCACCCACCGCGCTCGAGGTCGCGGACCTGCTCGGCGCGCACGGGCTGCGCGTCACGGTCGTCGACCCGCGCTGGGTCCTGCCCGTCAGCCCCGGCCTGGTCAAGCTCGTCGGCGACCACGACCACGTCGTGACGATCGAGGACGGCGTCGTCGACGGCGGCATCGGCGCGATCGTCGCGCAGCGCACGCGCGAGGCCGGCATCGGCACGCCCGTCCAGTCGATCGGCATCCCGCGCGCGTTCCTCGACCACGCGACCCGCGACCAGCTCGTCGGCACGCTGCGCCTGCGGCCCGCGGACATCGCGCGCGACGTCCTTGGCGCGCTGGGGGAGAGCTAGCAGCGGTGTGACCTGCTCGTTCACACGACGAGCACAACCCGGGACCGAGGTCCCAAGACATCCCATCATTCGCTCCATAAGTTCGAACTACCCCGTTCGAACGAAGGAGTACGGATGTCCACCACGGCAGTTCCGCAGCAGGTCGAGGCCACCATGCCCGCCGCGTGGGAAGGCTTCGTCGCAGGCCCGTGGGTCGACCACGTCGACGTGCGCGACTTCATCCAGCGCAACTACACGCCGTACCTCGGCGACTCCGCGTTCCTGGCCGGCCCGACGGCCCGCACGACCGCCCTGTGGGAGCGCCTCGCGGCGATGTTCCCCGCCGAGCGCGAGAAGGGCGTCTACGACATCGACGCGACGACGCCGTCGACCATCACATCGCACGCACCCGGCTACATCGACGAGGCCAACGAGGTCGTCGTCGGCCTGCAGACCGACGCGCCGCTCAAGCGCGCGATCATGCCCAACGGTGGCTACCGGATGGTGCTGAACTCGCTCGAGACGTACGGCTACGAGGCCGACCCGATCGTCACCGAGATCTTCACCAAGTACCGCAAGACCCACAACGACGGCGTCTTCGACGTCTACCCGCCCGCCGTCCGCGCCGCGCGCAGCAGCCACATCATCACCGGGCTGCCCGACGCTTACGGCCGCGGCCGGATCATCGGCGACTACCGCCGCGTCGCCCTGTACGGCGTCGACGCGCTGATCGCCGCCAAGAAGCTCGAACGTGCCGAGCTCGACATGGAGCGCTCGGTCGAGAACGTCATCCGCGACCGCGAGGAGCTCGCCGAGCAGACGCGCGCGCTGAGCGAGCTCAAGGCGATGGCCGCGTCCTACGGCTACGACATCTCGCTGCCCGCGACGACCGGCCGCGAGGCCGTGCAGTGGCTGTACTTCGGCTACCTGGCCGCCGTGAAGGAGCAGAACGGCGCCGCGATGTCGCTGGGCCGCACCTCGACCTTCCTCGACGTGTTCCTGCAGCGCGACATCGAGGCCGGCGTCCTGACCGAGGAGGGCGCGCAGGAGATCATCGACGACTTCGTCATCAAGCTGCGCATCGTGCGGTTCCTGCGCACGCCCGAGTACGACAACCTCTTCTCGGGCGACCCGACGTGGGTCACCGAGTCCATCGCCGGGATCGGCGAGGACGGTCGTCCGCTCGTGACGCGCACCTCGTTCCGCTACCTGCAGACGCTGTACAACCTGGGCCCGGCCCCCGAGCCCAACATGACGGTGTTCTGGAGCGACAAGCTCCCGCAGGGGTTCAAGGACTGCTGCGCGCAGGTCTCGATCGACACGTCCGCGGTGCAGTACGAGTCCGACGACCTCATCCGCGACTCCTGGGGCGACGACGCGGCCATCGCGTGCTGCGTGTCCCCGATGCGCGTGGGCAAGCAGATGCAGTTCTTCGGCGCGCGCGTGAACCTCGCCAAGACGCTCCTGTACGCCATCAACGGCGGTCGCGACGAGAACACCGGCAAGCAGATCGCTCCCGTCGGTGCTCCCGTCGAGGGCGAGGTGCTGGACTACGACGACGTCATGGCCAAGTTCGACACGATGATGGACTGGCTGGCCCAGACCTACGTCGACGCGCTGAACTGCGTGCACTACATGCACGACAAGTACGCGTACGAGCGCATCGAGATGGCCCTGCACGACCGCACGATCCTGCGCACCATGGCGTGCGGCATCGCGGGTCTGTCGGTCGTCGTCGACTCGCTGTCGGCCATCAAGTACGCCAAGGTCCGCGCCCTGCGCACGGCCGACGGCCTGGTCACCGAGTACGCGACCGAGGGCGACTTCCCGACGTACGGCAACGACGACGACCGCGCCGACGACATCGCGGTGTGGATCGTCCAGACGTTCATGGAGAAGATCCGCCGCTTCCCGACCTACCGGGACGCGACGCACACCCAGTCGGTGCTGACGATCACCTCGAACGTCGTCTACGGCAAGGCGACGGGCTCGACGCCCGACGGTCGCCGCGCCGGCGAGCCGTTCGCCCCGGGTGCCAACCCGATGAACGGGCGCGACACCCACGGGATGCTCGCCTCGGCGCTGTCCGTCGCGAAGCTGCCCTACGCCGAGGCGCAGGACGGCATCTCGCTCACCTCGTCGGTGGTCCCCACCGGCCTGGGTCGGACGCGTGACGAGCAGGTGACGAACCTGGTCGGCCTGCTGGACGCGTACACGCTGTCGAACGGCTACCACATGAACGTCAACGTGCTGAACCGCGAGACCCTCCTGGACGCCATGGAGCACCCGGAGAACTACCCCCAGCTCACCATCCGGGTCTCGGGCTACGCCGTCAACTTCGTCCGGCTGACGCGCGAGCAGCAGCTCGACGTCCTGTCGCGCACCTTCCACGGAGCGGTCTGACATGACCATCACCGACGAGCGGCAGCCCGGCGCACCCGTGGTGTCCCTCGGGATGCCGCTCGTCGGTGGCTCGCACGAGCGGACGCAGGGCCACGGCACCTCCGGCCTGGCGACCGCCGAGTCCGACGACCGCTCGGCCCGCCTCGCCGCGGTCCGCGCGGGCGACGTCGGCTCGGTGCACTCCTGGGAGCTGGTCACCGCGGTCGACGGACCGGGCACGCGCATGACGGTGTTCCTGTCCGGCTGCCCGCTGCGCTGCCTGTACTGCCACAACCCCGACACGATGGAGATGCGTCGGGGGACCGACGTGCCGGCCGACGAGCTCCTCGGACGCATCGCGCGCTACCGCGGCGTCATGAAGGCGACCGGCGGCGGCCTGACGATCTCCGGCGGCGAGCCCCTCATGCAGCCCGCGTTCGTCAAGCGGCTGCTGCGGGGTGCGCGCGCCATGGACATCCACACGGCGATCGACACCTCGGGCTACCTGGGCTCGCACCTGTCGGACGAGATGCTCGACGACGTCGACCTCGTGCTGCTCGACGTGAAGTCGGGCGATCCGGAGACCTACCGCCGCGTCACGGGCCGCGACCTGCAGCCGACGCTCGACTTCGGCCGCCGCCTCGCCGCGCGCGGTACGGAGATCTGGGTGCGGTTCGTGCTCGTACCCGGCCTGACCGACGACGTCGACAACGTCGAGGCGGTCGCGTCCTACGTCGCCTCGCTCGCCTCGGTGAGTCGCGTCGAGGTGCTGCCCTTCCACCAGATGGGCCGCGACAAGTGGACCGAGCTGGCGATGACCTACGAGCTCGAGGACACCCAGCCGCCGACCCCCGAGCTGGTCGAGCGCGTCCGCGACCAGTTCCGCTCGCGCGGTCTGCGGGTCTACTGAACGCACGAGCCGGGCCGCCCCGTGAGGGACGGCCCGGCTCGGTCTCGTGCGGGTCAGGCGGGGACGTTCGCGACCCCGTCGGGCAGGATGCGGCGGCCCAGCACGCGCTCGGAGTAGCCCGTGCGGTCCAGGTACGGCGTGATCCCGCCGAGGTGGAAGCCCCACCCGGCGCCGAGGATCATGCAGAGGTCGATCTGCTGCGGCGTCGCGACGACGCCCTCCTCGAGCATGTGGCCGATCTCGACCGTGAGCGCCGTGAGGACCGAGTCGAGCACGCCGGCCTCGTCCAGCGCGCCCTCCCGGGGCTCGCCGAACACCGCCTGGATCGCGGGGTCGACGGGCTTGGGCAGCCCCTTGGCGGGGGCCGGCAGCACCACGCGGGTGCCGTCGGCGACGAGCTTCTCGAGCCCGGGGGAGCGCGGGAACCGGTCGCCCAGGTCCTCGCGCAGCGACGTCAGCACGTGCAGCCCGACGGCCGGCCCGACGAGGTCGAAGAGCTCGAACGGCGGCATCGGCAGGCCGAGCGGCCGCAGCGCGCGGTCCGCGACCTCGACCGGCGTGCCGCCCTCGACGGCGTCGACGATCACGCCGAGCAGCAGGACCAGCAGACGGTTGACGACGAAGCCGGGGCGGTCGGCGACCAGCACGGCCGTCTTGCGCAGCTTGGCGGCGACCGCGAAGCCCGTGGCCAGCGCCTCGGCCGACGTGTGCTCGGCGTGGATGACCTCGACGAGCGGCATCGCCGCGACCGGGTTGAAGAAGTGCAGGCCGACGACGCGCTCGGGGTGCTGCAGGTCCGCCGCCATCGCGGTGATCGACAGCGCGGAGGTGTTCGTCGCGAGGATCGTCGTGGGGGACACGACGGTCTCGAGCTCGGCGAAGACTCGCTTCTTGAGGTCGAGGATCTCGGTCACGGCCTCGATCACCAGGTCGCACGACGCGAACTCGGCGATGTCGGTGGTGCCGTGGATCGACCCGAGCAGGCGCGCCGCGGTGCCCTCGGTCATCCGCCCGCTGGCGGTCAGTCGCTCGACCGTGGACCGCACGGCGCCGAGGCCCGCGGCGACGCGGTCCTCGTCGAGGTCGCGCATGACCACCGGTACCCCGAGCCGCTGCGCGAACAGCAGCGCGATCTGCGCGGCCATGAGACCGGCGCCGACGATGCCGACGCGCGTGACCGGCTGCGCGAGCGACTTGTCGGGCGCGCCGACGGGCTTCTTGCCGCCGGAGACCAGCCCGAACGCGTAGACCGACGAGCGCATCTCGTCGCTCATGATCAGGTCGGCCAGCGCGACGTCCTCGGCCGCGAAGGCCTCCTCGCGCGACGCGGTGCGCGCGGCGGCGACCAGGTCGAGCGCGCGGTACGGCGCGGGGCGCGAGCCGTGGATGACGGCGTCCAGGCGCTTGCGGGCACCCGCGGCGACCGCGTCCCACGTGGCCTGGTCGTCGAGCTCACGGCGCTCGACGACGACCTCGCCGGAGAGCACGCGGGCCGCCCAGCGGATCGACTCCTCGAGGAAGTCGGCGGCACCGAGCACGGTGTCGACGAGGCCGATCTCCGCGGCCTGCGCGGCGTTGAACGGCTTGTTCGTCGCGGGCCGCGTGAGGATGACGTCGAGCGCCTTCTCGATGCCCACGAGGCGCGGCACGATGTACGCGCCGCCCCAACCGGGCACCAGGCCCAGACCGGTCTCCGGCAGCGCGAGCGCCCGGACGTCGGCCGCGACCGTGCGGTAGTCGCAGTTCAGCGCGAGCTCGAGCCCGCCGCCCAGGGCGACGCCGTTGACGAACGCGAACGTCGGCACGCCCATCGTGTGCAGCAGCTCGTACGCGGCGTGGCCGCCCTGGCCGAGCGCGAGCGCGGCGTCGCGGCCGGTGACCGACGCGATCTGCGAGAGGTCGGCGCCGGCGGCGAGGAAGTACGGCTTGCCGGTGACGGCGACCGCCTGGACCTCGCCCGCGGCGACGCGCGTCTGCACGCCGGCGAGCGCCTCGTGCAGAGAGGCGATGCCGAGCGGGCCGAACGTCGTCGGCTTGGTGTGGTCGAGGCCGTTGTCGATGGTGACGAGGGCCAGTGTCCCGGCGCCGCCGGGCAGGCGGACGTCGCGGACCAGGGCGCGCGAGACGCGCTCCCCGCGCGGTTCGGTGGGGGTGCTCACAGTGCTCACAGGGCGCTCCCGTTCTCGTAGTCGGGGTGGTGCGGGTTCTCCCAGATGACGGTGCCGCCCTGGCCGAGGCCGACGCACATCGTCGTCAGGCCGTAGCGGACCTCGGGGTGCTCCTCGAAGTGGCGCGCGAGCTGCGTCATGAGGCGCACGCCCGACGAGGCGAGCGGGTGGCCGACGGCGATCGCGCCGCCGTACGGGTTCACGCGGGGGTCGTCGTCGGCGATGCCGAACGCGTCGAGGAACGCGAGCACCTGGACGGCGAACGCCTCGTTGATCTCGAACAGGCCGATGTCGTCGATCGTCAGGCCCGCGCGGGACAGCGCGCGCTCGGTCGCGGGGACCGGGCCGATGCCCATGATCTCGGGCTCGACGCCCGCGTAGGCGAACGAGACGAGGCGCATGCGGGTCGGCAGGCCCAGCTCGGCAGCCGTGTCCTCGGCGGCGAGCAGGCACGAGGCCGCGCCGTCGGTGAGGGGGGCGGCGGTGCCGGCGGTCACGCGGCCGCCGGGGCGGAACGGCGTGGGCAGCGTGCCGATGGCCTCGACGGTGGTGCCCGGGCGGGGCGGCTCGTCGGCCGTGGCCAGGCCCCAGCCGTTCTCGGGGTCGCGCAGCGCGACCGGCACGAGGTCGGGGTCGATCTTGCCCGCGGCGAGAGCGGCGGCGAACTTGGCCTGGCTCGCGGCGCCGTACGCGTCCGCGCGCTCCCGGGTCAGCGCGGGGAACCGGTCGTGCAGGTTCTCGGCCGTGACGCCCATGTTCAGCGCGTCCGCGGCGACCAGCTGCTCGGACATGAAGCGGGGGTTCGGGTCCGCGTCGAAGCCCATCGGGTGGTGGCCCATGTGCTCCACACCGCCGGCCAGCACGACGTCGGCCGCGCCGACGCCGATCGTGGCGGCGGTGTTCGTCACGGCGGTCATCGCGCCCGCGCACATGCGGTCGATCGCATAGCCCGGGACCGTGCGCGGCAGGCCCGCGAGCACGCCGACCGTGCGGCCCAGGGTCAGCCCCTGGTCGCCCTGCTGGGTCGTGGCCGCGATCGCGACCTCGTCGATCCGCGCGGGGTCGAGCGACGGGTGCCGGCGCAGCAGCTCGCGGATGGTCTTGACGGACAGGTCGTCGGCGCGCGTGTGCGCGTACAGGCCGTCCTTGCGGGCTCGGCCGAACGGGGTGCGCACCCCGTCGACGAAGACGACGCGGCGGATCTGCGTCGCGGGAGATGCGGTCGGCATCGAGGCCTCCAGTGCGGGGGACAGCAGTGTCCTGCGGGACCGCGAGGTGCGGAGCCGCGACGGCCGACGCTACCCGGGACGAAGGTCCTGCGCCAGCAGAAGTTACCGAAGAGTAACAACGGGTTTCGCGGGTACCAGGCAGTCTCAGGAAAGCGCGGCGGCCAGCCCGGGCGTGACGAGCTCGACCTGCCAGGCGCGCGCACCCCCGGCGGTGAGCGTCGCGGCGATCGACTCGGCGTCCAGGGGACTCGGGGGCGTCCAGCACAGCCGCCGCAGCAGGTCCGGCTGCAGCAGGTTCTCGGTCGGCACGTGGTGCTCGTCGGACAGCGCGGCGATGACCTCGCGCGCGGCCGTCAGGCGGTCGGCGGCCGCAGGGTCGCGGTCGGCCCACGCGCGCGGCGGCGGGGGAGCGTCGGTCTTGGGTCCGCGCACCGACGGCAGGTCCGACTCCGGCGCGGCCAGGCCGCGGTCGATCGCGGCCTGCCAGAGCGGCGCGCGGCGGCGCGTGCCCTTGCCCGAGAACGCGGGCAGGTCCGTCAGCTGCGGCACCGAGCGCGGCAGGGCCTGCGCTGCGGCGACGATCGCGGAGTCGGGCAGCACGCGGCCCGGCGAGATGTCGCGCTGGCGGGCGTTCTGGTCGCGCGTGGTCCACAGCTCGCGCACCACGGCCAGCCGACGGGCGTCGCGGATCGTGTGCAGGCCGGAGACCCGGCGCCAGGGCTCGACCCGCGGCGGGGGCGGCGGGGCGGTGCGGACGGCCTCGAACTCCTGCGCGGCCCACTCGGCCTTGCCCGCGACGGCGAGCCGCTCGGCCAGGACCTCGCGCACCTCGATGAGCACCTCGACGTCGAGCGCGGCGTAGCGCAGCCACTCGCTCGGCAGCGGTCGCGTCGACCAGTCGACGGCCGAGTGCTCCTTGGCCAGGCCGAGCCCGAGGGTGTCGGCGACGACGGCCGCCAGGCCCACCCGGTCGAGCCCGAGCAGACGGGCGCCGAGCTCGGTGTCGAACACGCGGCTGGGCTGCATGCCCTGCTCGGCGAGACCCGGCAGGTCCTGCGACGCGGCGTGCAGCACCCACTCGACCCCGACGAGCGCCTCGGACAGAGCGGACAGGTCCGGCACGGCGATCGGGTCGATGAGCGCGGTGCCGGCACCCTCGCGGCGGAGCTGGACCAGGTAGGTGCGCTGCCCGTACCGGTAGCCGGACGCGCGCTCGGCGTCGACCGCGACCGGGCCGGTGCCGGCGCCGAACGCCTCGACGACCGCGGCCAGGGCCTCGGGCGTCTCCACGACGGGCGGGATGCCGTCAGCGGGTTCGGTCAGCGGGGTGACGACGGGCTCCGGGGTCGCGTCGTCGCCGGTCGTGGCGTCGAGGTCCTCGGGCGTCATGGGTTCCACGGTAGGCGAGATACCGCGTGCGTTCCCGCAGGCGCGAGGCGTGGGGGCCCGGCAATCCGTGAGGCGTGCGTCTCAGGGCGCGGCGGCTGCTGCCCTTGGCTGACGACGATCAGTCGAGGATTCCGCCGCGGATCGAGATCGCGACGAGCTCCGCACGGTCGCCCGTGCCGAACTTGCGCGAGATGCGCGCGAGGTGGCTCTTGACCGTCAGCGCGGACAGTCCGAGCTCCTCGCCGATGAGCCGGTTGCTGCGGCCGCCGGCCACGAGCGCGAGCACGCTGACCTCGCGCGCGGTGAGCTCGGGCAGCTCGGCGGGCGGGGGCGGCGGAGCGGGGACGCGGACCAGGCTCGGCGCGGTCGCGCTCGCGACGGCGCCACGCAGGCCGCCCGCCAGCAGCACGCCGAGCTCGGCGCGGCTCGCACGGCGGGTCAGGACCACGACGCGGTGGCTGCCGCGGCGGCGCAGGTTGGTGACGAGGGCCGAGCCGTCGCCGTCGGCGACCTCGGAGACCACGACGCACATCTGGTGCCCCACCGGGCGCGCAGGTGCCACGGCACGCAGCGTGCCGGGCCGACGGACGACCTCGCGGCGCAGGGGTTCGATGCTCACAGGACCGTCATCGGCAGCAGCAGGGCGAGACTTGAGCCAGTCGTCAGTGGCGGGGGGCGAGCGAGACGACGCCGTCCGGGAGCGGCGGCAGGCCGGCCGCCGCGCACAGGAGCGCGCCCCACGCGCGCAGGTGCGGCGCGAGGTCCTCGTCGGCCGCGGTCCACGAGGCCCGGATCTCGAGCTCGGTCTGCTCCGAGCGCACGTCGAGCGAGCCGAAGCTCTGCGACAGCACGCGCGTCACGGTGCCGCCGGCGGCCAGGGGGTCGAGGTCGGCCGACGCGAGGGCGTCGGTGAACCAGGACCACGCGACCTCGCCGAGCATCGGGTCGCTGCCGACCTCGGCCTCGAGCGTCGCGCGCACGAGGGTGACCAGGCGGAAGCTCCCCTCCCACGCCTCGTGGCCGGCGGGGTCGAACAGGACGACGAAGCGCCCGGAGGCGAGCTCGGCGGCGGACACCGACCGGCGCTCGGTGCGGACCTCGGCGGTCAGCGCGGCCGAGTAGGGCGCGATGCGCGCAGGCCCCGGGACCTCGTCGAGGATCACCTCGGGTCGCAGCGTCACGGCTCGCAGCGATCGCAGCGAGCGGACGAACTCGGCAGGCACGTCCTGTGGGCCGGCGGGGGTCACGGTGTGGAGCGTACGGGCGGGCGGGGCCGTCTTGCGGTCCGGCACGCCGCGTTGCGTCACGGGCGGGAGCACTACGCTGAACCGGCACCCAGCACCCGGCCGTCGCCTCCGCCCTGCGCGGATGACGAGCGTGCGGCCGACGAATCGAAGGAGCACCCCGCGCATGGTCGACTCAGCAGCAGGTTCCCCCGTCGGGACCGCTCAGATCGGCGTCACCGGACTGGCCGTCATGGGCCGCAACCTCGCCCGCAACTTCGCGCGCAACGGGTTCACGGTCGCGATCCACAACCGGTCGTACGCCAAGACCGCCTCGCTCGTCGAGGACCACGGCGACGACGGCACGTTCGTCCCCTCGGAGTCCGTCGAGGACTTCGTCGCGTCGCTCGAGCGCCCGCGCAAGGTCGTCATCATGGTCAAGGCCGGCGACCCCACCGACGCGGTGATCGACGAGCTCGTGCCCTTCCTCGAGGAGGGCGACATCGTCGTCGACGCCGGCAACGCGCACTTCCCGGACACCATCCGGCGCGAGAACGCGCTGAGCGCCAAGGGCCTGCACTTCGTCGGCTCGGGCGTCTCGGGCGGCGAGGAGGGCGCGCTGCTCGGCCCGTCGATCATGCCCGGCGGCACCGCCAAGTCCTACGAGAGTCTCGGCCCGATCCTCGAGAAGATCTCGGCCAAGGTCGACGGCGTGCCGTGCTGCACCTACGTCGGCCCCGACGGCGCCGGCCACTTCGTCAAGATGGTGCACAACGGCATCGAGTACGCCGACATGCAGCTCATCGCCGAGGCCTACGACCTGCTCAAGCAGGGCCTGGGCGCCTCGGCCGCGGAGATCGGGCAGATCTTCGCCGAGTGGAACACGGGCGACCTCGAGTCGTTCCTCATCGAGATCACGGCGGACGTGCTGCAGCACGTCGACGCCAGGACGGGCGCGGCGTTCGTCGACATCGTGCTCGACCAGGCCGAGCAGAAGGGCACCGGCCGCTGGACGGTGCAGAACGGCCTCGACCTCGGCGTGCCGATCACCGGCATCGCGGAGGCCACGTTCGCCCGCGCCCTGTCCGGCGGCGTCGCGCAGCGCGAGGCGGCCGTCGGCACCTTGCAGGCCCACACCACGCCGTGGGACGTCACCGACCGCGACGCGTTCGTCGAGGACGTGCGGCTCGCGCTCTACGCGTCCAAGGTCGTCGCGTACTCGCAAGGCTTCGACCAGATCGCCGCGGCCTCGGAGCAGTTCGGCTGGAACATCGACCGCGGCGCCATGGCCCGCATCTGGCGCGGCGGCTGCATCATCCGCGCGCGATTCCTCAACCGGATCACCGAGGCGTACGAGCGCGACGCGCAGCTCCCGCTGCTGCTGGCCGACGAGTACTTCACGGGTGCGGTCGGCAACGGAGTCGAGGCCTGGCGCCGGATCGTCTCCGGTGCCGCCCTGCACGGCGTGCCCACGCCGGCGTTCTCGTCGTCGCTCGCGTACTACGACGGCGTGCGGGCCGAGCGTCTGCCCGCCGCGCTGATCCAGGCGCAGCGCGACTTCTTCGGGGCGCACACCTACCGCCGCACCGACGTCGAGGGCACGTTCCACACGACGTGGTCGGGCGACCGCAGCGAGCAGGACGCGTGACGCAGCCGGCCGACGGGCTGCGGGGCGTCCCCCTGCAGCCCGTCATCCTTGGCGCCGACATCGGCGTCTACGCCCTCGCCCGCTCGTTCCACGAGGCGTACGGGTTGACGTCGATCGTCGTCGCGGGTGCCGCCCTCGGGCCGGTCGCGCACTCGTCGATCGTCGAGCACGAGATCGTGGCCGACGGTCACGACCCGCGCCAGCTCGTCGACCGGCTGCTCGAGATCGCCGCGCGCCTGTCCGACGAGCGCCTGGTGCTCATGGCCAACTCGGACTGGCTCGTGCGCGTGGTCGTCGAGCACCGCGAGGAGCTCGAGCCGTTCTACGTGGTGCCGTTCCTGTCCGCCGACCTGCTCGCGCGGATCTCGGACAAGGCGACGTTCGCGGAGATCTGCGACGAGCTCGACATCTCGGTGCCGCGCACCCTGGTCCAGACGTTCGGCGACGGCTCGCCCGACGTCGAGGTGGACCTGGAGTACCCGCTGATCGCCAAGGCGGCCAGCAGCGCGGACTACCAGGACGTCGAGTTCGCCGGCAAGAAGAAGGTCTTCGAGATCGCCTCGCCCGACGAGCTCACGTGGCTGTGGGGCGCGCTGCGCGGAGCCGGGTTCCGGGGGCGGTTCGTCGTCCAGGAGCTGGTGCCGGGCGACGACACGCAGATGCGGTCGGTCACGGCGTACGTCGACAGCCGCGGGGAGATCACGCTGCTGTGCTCGGCGCACGTGCTGCTCGAGGAGCACACGCCGTCCGGCCTGGGGAACCCCGCCGCGATGTTCACCTACCGTGACGACGAGATGCTGGCGCAGGCGCGCCGGTTCCTCGCCGAGACGGGCTACCGGGGCTTCGCGAACTTCGACGTGAAGGTCGACCCGCGCACCGGGGCGTTCCGCTTCTTCGAGGTCAACCCCCGCATCGGGCGGAACAACTACTACGTGACGGCGGCCGGGGCCAACCCCATGCGGTTCGTGGTCGACGACCACGTGCACGGCCTCGCGGTCGAGCCGGTCGTCGTCGAGACGAGCGTCCTGTACGCGGTCGTGCCGCACCGCCTGCTGCTGCGCTACGTGCGCGACCCGCAGCTCGCGGCCCAGGTGCGCGGGCTGATCCGCGCCAAGGCGACGGCCCACCCGCTGCGGTACCGGAAGGACCGTTCGCCGCGCCGCCAGGCGTACGTCCTCGCGGCCCTGGTCAACCAGGTGCGCAAGTTCCGCCGGTACTACCCGGAGGTCACGAGCACCGGCTTCTGAGCACGACGAAGGGGCGGTCCCGAGATCGGGGCCGCCCCTTCGTGCGTCGTCAGCCGAGCTCGGACGTGCCCGAGTACAGGTGCAGCACGGGGACCTGGAGCTCGTCGCGCGCGCGGCTCGCCCAGTCGCGGTGGAACGTGTCCTCCCACGCGTGCGGGTAGGTCACGACGGCGATCTCGCGGACCTCGCCGGCGGCGACCGCGGCACGCAGGGCCGGCAGCGGGTCGTCGGCGACGACCTCGCCGGTGGCCTCGCGGCCGGCGGCGGCGAACTCGGCGAGGGACGCCGCGAGCTGCTCGTCGGCCGTGGCCTTGGCCTCGCGGACGCTGGGCTCCTTGCCGCGCAGGCGGTCGAACGCCTCGCCGAGCTCGCCGAGGCCGAGGTTGTCGACGACCGTCGCGAGCAGCGGGCGCTCCGAGTCGGCGGGCACCAGCACCCGGTAGGTGAGCACCTCGCCCTCGTGCAGCGCGAGCAGGTGCTCGATGTCGGCGGTGGCCAGGGTGTCCTCCGTGAGGACCAGGATCGTGTCGGTCACGCGACGAGCCTAGTCACTGCGGCTCATCGCGCCCGCCACCGTCCCAGGAGCACGCCGTCGGCGTGCAGCAGGTGGACGGGGACCAGAGGCCGCGCCGGGTCGAGCCACGGGCCGTCGCCGAGGATGCGTGGCGCAGGTCCGCCGACGAGCAGCGGGCTCCAGGTGAGGAACAGCTCGTCGACCAGGCCCTGGGCCACGAGCTGCCCGAGCAGCCCAGGCCCGCCCTCGGCGAGCACGCGGCCGAGCCCCCGCGCTGCGAGTGCATCGAGGGTCGCGGCCAGGTCGACGCCGCCGTCCGCGCCGTGCGCGAGCACGCGGTCGTCGCCGACGCGCGTCCGCAGCGAGTCCAGCGCGGGAGAGTCGGCGGTGGTCACGACGTACGGCGGCCGGTCCGCGTCGAGCAGTGCGTCCGGCAGCTCGCCGCTCGCCGTCACGATCGCGAGCTCGATGTGCGGCGGCAGACCGCGGCGCGCGCGCTCGTCGGCCAGCCCGTCCGGGACGTCGAGCGCCCGGTAGCCCTCGTCGCGCGCGGTGCCGGCCCCGACGAGCACGACCTCCGCGTGCGCGCGCAGCGCCTGGAACACGCGCAGGTCGGCCGGCCCGTTGATCGACGCCGTGACGCCGTCCGGCCCGGTGCCGGCGCCGTCCAGGGTGGCGATCATGTTGGCGCGCACGAGCCGCGCGGGGGACTCGAGGAGCGCGAGCAGCTCGGCCTCGTCGGCGCGCGGCTCGAGGCGCTGACCTGCGCGGTCGAGCGGCAGCAGCACGTCCAGCGCGGGGGAGTCGGTCACGCGCTCACGCTAGCCCGTCTGCCGTCGGCAGATCCGCTGCGGGCAGACGGTGGGGTCGCGCGGCCGACTCCGGTGCGACGGTCGAGGGACCCGACCCCAGGAGGCCCACCGTGCCCAGCACGCAGACACCGCAACGACCGTTCGACGACGACCTGTCGACCCGGCTCCTGCACCAGCGCATCGTCGTGCTCGGCCAGGAGGTCGACGACCCCGTGGCGAACCGCATCTGCGCGCAGCTGCTGCTGCTCTCCGCGGAGGACCCGCGCCGCGACATCGCGCTCTACATCAACTCGCCCGGCGGCTCGGTCAGCGCTGCGCTCGCGATGTACGACACCATGCGGCTCATCCCCAACGACGTCTCGACGCTCGCGATGGGACTCGCGGCGAGCGCCGCGCAGTTCCTGCTCAGCGCCGGCACGCCCGGCAAGCGGTTCGCGATGCGGCACGCGCGGGTGCTCATGCACCAGCCGTCGGGCGGCATCGGCGGCACGGCGGTCGACATCGCGATCCAGGCGCAGAACATGGCGCACGTGAAGCGCACGATGCAGGAGCTCACCGCCGAGCACACGGGCCAGAGCGTCGAGACCATCGAGCGCGACGCCGACCGCGACCGGTGGTTCACCGCGGACGAGGCGCTCGAGTACGGATTCGTGGACAAGGTCGTCGAGCACCTCGACGACGTCCGCCCCGACGGCACGCGGAGGGCGGGGCTGTGAGCAGCTACACGATCCCCGTCGTCGTCGAGCAGCGGCCGCAGGGCGAGCGCGCGTCCGACGTCTACTCCCGCCTGCTCGGCGACCGGATCATCTTCCTGGGCACCGAGATCGACGACGGCGTGGCGAACGTCGTCATCGCCCAGCTGCTCCACCTGGCCTCGGAGAGCCAGGAGTCGCCGATCCACCTCTACATCAACTCGCCGGGTGGCTCGATCACCGCGCTGCTGGCCGTGTACGACACGATCCAGTACATCAAGCCGCCCGTGGCGACGTTCTGCCTCGGGCAGGCCGCGTCGGCCGCCGCGGTGCTGCTCGCGGCCGGGGCACCCGGCAACAGGCACGTGCTCGAGCACTCGCGCGTGATGCTGCACCAGCCGTCGGGCGGAGGCGAGGGCACCGCCGCGGACCTGGAGATCCAGGCGCGCGAGATCCTGCGCCTGCGCGAGCAGGTCGAGCGGGTGCTGAGCCGGCACACGGGCCAGCCGGTGGACAAGCTGCGCCGCGACACGGACCGCGACCTGATCCTCACCGCGGAGGAGGCCGTCGCCTACGGCCTCGCCGACGCGGTGGTCTCGACGCTCAAGGGCATGCCGTGATCAGGCGGCGAGCAGCAGGGCCGTCCCCGCCGCGTGCACGGGCCGGGCGAGGTCCGGCGCGGGCGCCGCGGTGAGGTCGACGACGATCCGTCCCTCGGCCTCGGCGAGCTGCGCGTGCGCGGCGCCGACAAGGTCGACGAGCCGCATCCCCAGGGCCCGGCAGATCGCGACGAGCACCTCCGACGAGGCCTCCTTGCGGCCGCGCTCGACCTCGGAGAGGTAGGCGAGGGAGACGCGGGCGTCGGTCGCCACGTCGCGCAGCGTGCGGCCCTGCTCCTCGCGGCGCGTGCGCAGGATCGCGCCGACGAGGCGGCGCAGGAGCGGCTCGACGTGGGTCATGCTCGCCACGCTAACCCCGGGCGGGCCGCCGACGGGGCGGGACGCGTTCTGCCGTCAGCGGACGGGCGCGAGGACGTCCGCGAGGGCCGCGACGTCGCCGACGACGACGACGGCCGGGTGGCCCACGCCGCGCGCGAGCGCGACCTCGGCGATCGTGGCGAGCGTGCCGCGCGTGGTGCGCTGGCCGGGCAGCGTGCCGTTCTCGACGACGGCCACGGGCGTCTGCGGGTCGCGGCCGTGCGCGACCAGCGCGGCCGCGTGGCCCGCGAGCTGCGCGACGCCCATGAGCAGCACGAGCGTGCCGTCGAGCCGCGCGAGCGTCTCCCAGTCGGGGGCCGCGTCGTGCGCGGACAGGATCATCACCTGGCGCGAGACTCCGCGGTGCGTCACGGGGATCCCCGCGGCGCCAGGCACGGCGATAGCGCTGGTCACGCCGGGCACGACCTCGACGGTCACGCCGGCCTCGAGGCACGCGGCGAGCTCCTCGCCGCCGCGGCCCAGCACGAACGGGTCGCCGCCCTTGAGCCGCACGACCCGCAGGCCGGCCCGCGCGCGCTCGACGAGCACCGCGTTGATCTGGGTCTGCGTGAGGGTGTGCGCATGCGGCGACTTGCCCGCCTCGATGACCTCGACCGCGGGGTCGAGCTCCGCGAGCAGCGCCCGGGGCGCGAGGCGGTCGACGACCACGACGTCCGCCTCGGCGAGCGCGCGCCGCCCGCGCGTGGTGATGAGCCCGGGGTCGCCGGGCCCGCCGCCGACGAGGGTCACGTGGCCGGCGCCCGCGCGGTGGCGACGCACCGGCAGCGCGCCGGTGTCGAGCAGCAGGGCGATGGCCGACCGGAGCGCGGCCGCCCGGCGGGGGTCGCCGCCCGCGGTCACGGCCACCGCGACGTCGCCCGACCGCGCCACGGCCGGGGTCCAGGCGGGGGAGACCGACGCGTCGTCGGCCCGCACGCACCACAGCCGGCTGCGCTCGGCATCGGCCGCGACCTCGTCGTCGACCGCGCGGTCGCCGGTGGCCGTGTGCGCGAGCCACGCGCCGTCGAGGTCCGTGGTCAGGTAGTCGCGCGGCACCCACTGGACGCGCGCGTCGTCGACCAGCTCGCGCAGGTCCTCGCAGATCGCCGGGGCGACCACCAGCACCCGCGCGCCGTCCTCGACCAGCCGGGTCGCGCGCCGCGCGGCGACGGGCCCGCCGCCGACCACGACGACGAGCCGACCGGTCAGGTCGAGCCAGAGCGGGTGCCGGTCGGTCATATCCCGGCCCCGGCCAACCAGTCGTTCTCGTCGGCAGGCGCGTCGACCACGAGGCGGTCGAGCAGCGTCGCGCCGATCATGCCCGCGGCGAGCGTGGAGCCGTCCGCGGGGTCGACGACGAGGAAGCCGCCCGTGCGGCGGTGGGACGCGTACTCGTCGAGCGCGATCGGCTCGGCCAGGCGCAGCTTGACCCGGCCGATGGCGTTGAGCGCGAGCGCCTGCGGGGACGCGTCCGAGGACGTGTCGGTCGCGTCGACCGCGTGCAGCGTGTCGACGCCGTGCCACTGCTCGACGGTGAGGCTCTCGACGTCGAGCCGCGCGTTGACCTCGCGCAGCAGCGCGCGGACGGTGCGGGTGCCGACGCGCACGAGCACGCGCTGGCCCAGGACCGAGCGGCGCTCGGCGAGCCAGCACACCGTGCCCTCGAGGTCCTGGCCCACGCTCGTGTCCGAGCCGGCCGGGACGAGCAGGTCACCGCGGGAGATGTCCACGTCGTCGGCCAGCCGCAGCGTCACCGACAGCGGGGCGTGCGCCTCGTCGAGCGGCCCGTCGAAGGTGTCGATCCCGACGACCGTGCTCGACTTGCCCGACGGCAGGACCGTGATCTCGTCTCCCACGCGGACCACGCCCGAGGCGATCCGGCCCGCGTACCCGCGGTAGTCGGGGTGCTCGGCGTTGCGCGGCCGGATGACCACCTGCACCGGGAACCGGAAGTCCTCGGTGTGCGGGTCGCGCAGCACGGGGACGGCCTCGAGGTGCTCGAGCAGCGTCGGACCGTCGTACCAGGGCGTGCGCGACGAGCGGTCCACGACGTTGTCGCCGTCGAGCGCGGACAGCGGCACGGCGACCACGTCGGTCAGGCCGAGGCCGGCCGCGTAGGTCGTGAAGTCGGCGGCGATCGCGTCGAAGACGGCCCGGTCGAAGCCGACCAGGTCCATCTTGTTCACCGCGAGCACCACGTGCGGGACGCCCAGCAGCGCGGTGATCGTCGCGTGCCGACGCGTCTGCTCGAGCACGCCCTTGCGCGCGTCGACGAGCACGATCGCGAGCTCGGCCGTGGAAGCGCCCGTGACCATGTTCCGCGTGTACTGCACGTGCCCGGGGGTGTCGGCGAGGACGAACGCGCGCGTGGCCGTCGAGAAGTACCGGTAGGCCACGTCGATCGTGATGCCCTGCTCGCGCTCGGCGCGCAGGCCGTCCGTGAGCAGCGCGAGGTCGACCGCGCCGCCGCCGCGCGCGGCCGTGGCGGCCTCGACGGCGGAGAGCTGGTCGGCCAGGACCGATTTGGTGTCGTAGAGCATCCGGCCGATCAGCGTGGACTTGCCGTCGTCGACGGACCCGGCGGTGGCCAGGCGCAGCAGGTCACGCTGAGCGTGGTCGGTGGCTCGGCCCGTCAGTCCAGCACCCATCAGAAGTAGCCCTCACGCTTGCGGTCCTCCATGGCGGCCTCGGAGGCCCGGTCGTCTGCGCGCGTGGCGCCCCGCTCGGTCAGGCGGCTGGCGCCGACCTCGGCGATCACGTCGGCGACGGTCGTCGCGTCCGACTCGACCGCGCCCGTGCAGCTCATGTCGCCGACGGTCCGGTAGCGGACCGTGCGGGTCTCGAGCGTCTCGGTGGGGCGCGGACCGCCCCAGTCGCCCGGCGCGAGCCACATGCCGTCGCGCAGGAACACCTCGCGGTCGTGCGAGTAGTAGATGTCCGGCAGCGCGATCTCCTCGCGCTCGATGTACCGCCAGACGTCGAGCTCGGTCCAGTTGCTCAGCGGGAACACGCGCACGTGCTCGCCGAGCTTGTGGCGACCGTTGTACAGGTCCCACAGCTCGGGCCGCTGGCGGCGCGGGTCCCACTGGCCGAACTCGTCGCGCAGGGAGAACATCCGCTCCTTGGCGCGCGCCTTCTCCTCGTCGCGCCGGCCGCCGCCGAACACCGCGTCGAACCGGTGGGAGGTGATGCCGTCGAGCAGGGGGACGGTCTGCAGCGCGTTGCGCGAGCCGTCCGAGCGCTCGACGACGCGCCCGTCGTCGATGGCGTCCTGCACGGACGCGACCACGAGCCGCAGCCCGTACTGCTCCACGACGGAGTCGCGGTAGGCGATGACCTCGGGGAAGTTGTGGCCCGTGTCGACGTGCATGAGCGTGAACGGCACCGGCGCGGGCCAGAACGCCTTGCGCGCCAGGTGCAGCATGACGATCGAGTCCTTGCCGCCGCTGAACAGCAGCACGGGACGCTCGAACTCGCCCGCGACCTCGCGCATCACGTGGATGGCCTCGGACTCGAGCACGTCGAGCTGGGTGAGGGTCGTCGTCGCTGTCATGTGTGCAGACCGCATTCCGTCTTGGAGGTACCCGACCAGCGTCCGGCGCGCGCGTCCTCGCCGGGCGCGACCGCCCGCGTGCACGGCTCGCACCCGATCGACGCGTAGCCGACCTGGCGCAGCGGGTTGAGGACCACGTTGTTGGCCTCCACGTACGCGTCCACGTCGTCCTGCGTCCAGGCGGCCAGGGGGTTGAGCTTGACCTTGCCGCGCTTGTCGTCCCAGCCGACGACCGTGATGTCGGTCCGGGTCGGAGCGTCCTCGCGGCGCATGCCCGTGACCCACGCCGTGTACGGCGCGAGCCCGCGCTCGAGCGGCTCGACCTTGCGCATCGCGCAGCACAGGTTGGGGTCGCGGTCGTGCAGGCGAGGGCCGTGCTCGGCGTCCTGCTGCGCGACGGTGGTCAGCGGCAGGATCGTGCGCAGCGAGACGTTCGTGAAGTCGGCGTAGTAGTCGCGCGTCCCCAGCGTCTCGGCGAAGTGGTAGCCCGTGTCGAGGAAGATCACGTCGATGCCCGGTGCCGCCTCGGCGGCCATGTGCACGAGGATCTCGTCGCCCATCGACGACGCGACGACGAGGTCGGACCCGAAGGTCCGCGCCGCCCACGCGAGGATCTCGACGGGGTGGGCGTGCTCGAGGTCGCGTCCGGCCTGCTCGGCCAGCGCGCGCAGACCGTCGGTGCTCAGCTCGGTCGCCGTCGTCATGATCGTCCCCTCGTCCCCACGTAGCGCAGACCGAAGACCCGCGTGCACGAGCGGCACTCCCACTCGCCGTGCTTGTCGCCCGCGGGGAACAGGTCCTCGCTGGCGCAGAACGGGCAGTAGTACGGCACCGCGCGCTGGCCGGACTCGCTCATCGCAGGTCCTCCTCAGCGGCGCGCTGGGTCCACTGGGCGAACAGCTCGCCCTCGGTGCGCTGCTCGTCGAACCGGCGCGTGACGCGCTCGATGTAGTCGGGCAGCTCCTCAGCAGGAACGCGCAGGCCGCGCAGCGTCTTCCCGAGCCCGCTCGTCAGGCCGAGGCCGCCGCCGAGGTGCACCTGGTAGCCGTCCTCGCCGCCGGCGAGCGCGCCCTTGAGGCCGATGTCGGCCGTCTGGATGCGCGCGCAGGAGTTCGGGCAGCCGTTGAGGTTGATCGTGATGGGCTGGTCGAACGTCGGCAGCCGGCTCTCGAGCTCGCCGATCAGGTGCGTCGCGCGCGCCTTGGTCTCGACGATCGCGAGCTTGCAGAACTCGATCCCGGTGCAGGCCATCGTCCCGCGCCGGAACGTCGACGCCGCGCGCACGGCCAGCCCGAGGTCCTCGAGCCCCTCGACGAGCGGGTCCACGGCGTCGGCCGCGACGTCGAGGACGACGAGCTTCTGCTCGACCGTGAGGCGCAGGCGGTCCGACCCGGCCGCCTCCATGAGGTCGGCCAGCTCGGTGAGCATCGGGCCCGAGATGCGGCCGACGGTCGGCGCGACGCCCACGTAGAACTGGCCGTCGGCCTGCGGGTGCACGCCCACGTGGTCGCGGCGGCCGGTCGGCGGCGGGGGCGGCTCGGGCCCGTCGGACAGCGCGAAGCCGAGGTACTCGGTCTCCAGCACCTGACGGAAGAGCTCGGGGCCCCAGTCCGCGACGAGGAACTTCAGGCGCGCACGGGTCCGCAGCCGGCGGTAGCCGTAGTCGCGGAAGATCCCGACCACGCCGACCCACACGTCGGGGATCTGCTCGAGCGTGACGAACGCGCCCAGGCGGACGCCCAGCTTGGGGTTGGTCGACAGCCCGCCGCCGACCCACAGGTCGAAGCCTGGGCCGAGCTCGGGGTGCACCACGCCGACGAACGCGACGTCGTTGATCTCGTGCGCGACGTCGTGGTGCGGCGAGCCGCTGATCGCGGTCTTGAACTTGCGCGGCAGGTTCGAGAAGCGCGGGTCGCCGATGAAGTTCTCGACGATGTGCCGCACGGCGGGCGTTCCGTCGATGATCTCGTCGGCCGCGACGCCGGCCACGGGGGAGCCGAGCACGACGCGCGGGGTGTCGCCGCAGGCCTCCTGCGTGGACAGGCCCACGGCCTCGAGGCGGCGCCAGATCTCCGGCACGTCCTCGACGCGGATCCAGTGCAGCTGGATGTTCTGCCGGTCGGTGATGTCGGCGGTGTCCCGGCCGAACTCGCGCGAGACGTCCGCGATGACGCGCAGCTGCTGCAGGCTCAGGGCGCCGCCGTCGCAGCGCACGCGCAGCATGAAGTACTCGTCGTCGAGCTCGTGCGGCTCGAGGGTCGCCGTCTTGCCGCCGTCGATGCCGGGCTTGCGCTGCGTGTAGAGGCCCCACCAGCGCATCCGTCCGCGCAGGTCTTCCGGCGCGATCGACGCGAAGCCCTCCTTGGAGTAGACCTCCTCGATGCGCGCGCGCACGTTGAGGCCGTCGTCGTCCTGCTTGAACTGCTCGTTGCCGTTGAGGGCCTCGCGCTGGTCGAAGGCCCACTGGCCCTCGTTGCGGGCGGCGGGTGGGGCGATCCGGGTCTGCGCCATGTGGCGCTACCTCCGAGGTGGTTCGTGGACGTGCGGCTGCTCCCGGCCCTCGGCGATCTCGAGGGCGTGCACCGGGCGCGGACCGCGCGCCCGGGTGGGGGGACGGGGCGGGTCAGTTGCTCCGCGGACAGCAGCACATCACGATGCTCGGCATGGCGGGGCGGGCGGTCATGAGGGCACAACAGTGCCGACGCGCGCTGACGAACCCCGACGAGATCACCGGATGAGACTGTCATGCGTCGCGCAGACGGGGGAACGGCCTTCCGCATCGTGAGACGTCGTGGTCGGCATATGGACTTTCGTCCAACGGATGTGCTCATCGCCCCGATGTGACGTCGCTCGCACGGTCACGAGGGCTCCCGCGCGCGGACGTAGTCTGGACGATCGTGACTTCCACGCGCGAGCCTCTGGCCGCGGACCCGGCCCCGGCGGCGCCCACGCCCGGCACCCTCGTCGGCCGCCACCCGCAGGTCCCCCCGCAGCGGCTGCTCGCCGAGCTCGTCCCGCCGCGCCACTTCGCCGACGCCTCGTTCGACTCCTACGTGCCCGACGCCGAGCACCCGTCGCAGGCCGCGACGGTCGCCCGGCTGCGCGCGGCCGCGGGGCAGGTCACGGGCGGCAGCAAGGGTCTGTTCCGCCGCCGCTCCGCACCCGTCGCGGTCTACCTCGACGGCGGCTTCGGCGTCGGCAAGACGCACCTGCTCACGTCGCTCGCCCACGCGGTCGGCGACGCGGCCTACGGGACGTTCGTCGAGTACACGAACCTCGTCGGAGCGCTCGGCTTCCTCCCGACGGTCGAGGCGCTCGCGACCCGCAGGCTGGTCTGCATCGACGAGTTCGAGCTCGACGACCCGGGCGACACCGTGCTGATGTCCCGCCTGCTGCGCGAGCTCGCCGACCGCGGCGTGGCCCTCGCCGCGACATCGAACACCCTGCCCGGTTCGCTGGGCGAGGGACGGTTCGCGGCCGACGACTTCCTGCGTGAGATCCAGGCGCTCGCCTCCCGGTTCGAGGTCATGCGAGTCGACGGCGAGGACTACCGGCACCGGTCGGTCGTCACCGACGCCGACGGGCTGCCCGAGGACGTCGTCGTCGCGGCAGCCTCGACGCGTCCGGGCGCGACGCTCGACGACTTCGCCGCGCTGCTCGACCACCTCGCCACGGTCCACCCGAGCCGGTACGGCGCGCTGCTGGACGGCGTCGGCCTCGTCGGGCTGACGGGCGTGCACGCGGTCCCGACGCAGGACGTCGCGCTGCGTGTCGTCGTGCTCGTCGACCGGCTCTACGACCGCGACGTGCCCGTGCTGCTCGGCGGCGCGGGGGAGCGCGAGCTGTTCTCGGCCGAGATGCTGGCCGGCGGCTACCGCAAGAAGTACTACCGCGCGCTGTCCCGCCTGGGCTCGCTCGCGGCGGACGGAGCCGCCCTGCTCGCCTGAGCGTCAGGCCAGCTCGACCGGGACACCCGCGAACGCGGAGTAGCGCGCGAACGCCGCCTCCATCGCCGCCCGCTCGGCGGGGGACAGCGGCACGGCCAGGTGGAGCTCGGCGGTGATCGAGGCGCGGTCGACGACGCGCCGCCACCAGCCGACGCCCTGGCTGTCGAGGACGATCGGCTGGATCACCTGGTTGGTGTTGTCCGGGGCCAGGACCAGGCCGGCGATGTTGAGCACCGAGCGACCCTCGCTGTAGGCGACGCCGTACGCGTCGTACCCCTGCA
>NZ_QWKP01000185.1 GCF_003470205.1 Cellulomonas rhizosphaerae | reverse complement strand
CTCAGCCTGCCGGGCCGCCACCATCGCGGCGGCCTGCGCCCAGCCCGCCGCCACCTCGACCAGCTCCGCCGTCGACAACGACGCCAGATCCAGCCCTTCGAGCAGGCCCGCGACCTGCGTCAACGTCGCCCGCACCGGGAACGTCGGCACCACCCGACCAGGCGACGCCTCATAAGCATCAGCAGGCAGCACGATCGGATCAGGATCGACCGCAGGCAACGACCCACCCGCGGTCGCAGCACGACTCGACTCCACAAACCCACCCGGCAGACCCATCGACGCCTCCCCAGCCGTTCGAACTCGACTCGAACAACTGTACGACCGACCACCGACACCACATCAGGCGGCCTGTGGACGAGCGAAGCGGTCTACTCCCGCGCGAGTCCCAGGTGAACGATCGCCCCGTCCCAGACGGGCAGCAGCCCGCGGACCAGGTCGACCAGACCCTCGGGGAACACCTCGAGGTCGACCGCGGCCAGGTCGTCGAGCGACCACCACGCGAGCTCGTCGATGACGTCCTGCTCGAGCGCGGTCCACCCGGACCGGTCGGTGCCGACGAACGAGGAGCCCGGGATCCGCGCGAGGTAGATGACCTCGTCCTGGCGGCAGTGCTGGGAGAAGAAGTCGAAGATCGCCGAGCGCGTGAACACGGGCCCGACGAGCTCGTCGGCGTGCAGCACCACGCCCGTCTCCTCGCGCACCTCGCGCAGGGCGGCCTCGGCCGACGACTCCCCCGCGTCGATCCCGCCGCCGATCGTGAACCACCACGAGCGCTCGGGCTGGTCCTGGTCGTGCCCCCGGATGAGCAGCACGCGGTCCCTCTCGTCGAGCAGGATCACGCGCGCGGCACGGCGGAACAGCAGGCCGTCGTCGCCCCGCACCCACTCCGGAGGCAAGCCAGAGGCCGCGGGCGCACCCACGGCCTCCGGCACTGCGTCGTTCGAGGTCACCAACCGCGCTCGGCGAGGCGGTGGGGCTCCGGCACGTCCTCGACGTTGATGCCGACCATGGCCTCACCCAGTCCGCGTGAGACCTTGGCGATCACGTCGGGGTCGTCGAAGAACGTGGTCGCCTTGACGATCGCGGCGGCGCGCTCGGCCGGGTTGCCCGACTTGAAGATGCCCGAGCCGACGAACACGCCCTCGGCGCCGAGCTGCATCATCATCGCGGCGTCCGACGGGGTGGCGATGCCGCCCGCGGTGAACAGCACCACGGGGAGCTTGCCGGCCGCCGCGACCTCCTTGACCAGCTCGTACGGCGCCTGCAGCTCCTTCGCGGCGACGAACAGCTCGTCCTCCGGCAGCGAGGTCAGGCGGCGGATCTGGTCGCGCAGGGTGCGCATGTGGGTCGTGGCGTTCGAGACGTCGCCCGTGCCGGCCTCACCCTTGGAGCGGATCATCGCCGCGCCCTCGGTGATGCGACGCAGGGCCTCGCCCAGGTTGGTGGCGCCGCAGACGAAGGGAACCGTGAAGGCCCACTTGTCGATGTGGTGCTCGTAGTCGGCCGGGGTCAGCACCTCGGACTCGTCGATGTAGTCGACGCCGAGCGACTGCAGGACCTGCGCCTCGACGAAGTGGCCGATGCGCGCCTTGGCCATCACGGGGATGGAGACGGCCTCGATGATGCCGTCGATCAGGTCGGGGTCGCTCATGCGCGCGACGCCGCCCTGGGCGCGGATGTCGGCGGGGACCCGCTCGAGCGCCATGACGGCGACCGCGCCCGCGTCCTCGGCGATCTTGGCCTGCTCCGCGTTGACGACGTCCATGATGACGCCGCCCTTGAGCATCTCGGCCATGCCGCGCTTGACGCGCGCCGTGCCGGTGGTGGGCTGGGTGTTCTCGCTGGTCACGTCAAGCCTCACAGATCAGTGGTGCGGTGTGGGAGGGGCCGCACGACCGGCGACCCGCTGAGCCCATCGTAATGCGTGGGCAGGTGGCTCCCGGCGCGCGTCTCAGGCGCCGGAGGACTTCTCCGCGGCCCGGACTCCGGGCCGTCCGAGCGCGTCGGGCCACTCGTCGTCGAGCTCGAGCGTCCGGGGCTCGGGCGCGTGGCCCGCGAGCCGGAACACGCGCACCGCGACGCCGCGCCGCATCCGGCGGGTCTGGGCCACGGCCTCGTTGTGGAACCGGCGGGAGATCTGCACGCGGTACCAGGCGGACCCGAGGTCCGCGAGGATCTCCTCGCCGCCCGGCTCGGCACGCAGCGCGGCCACCTCGGCCTCGTCGGCGAGCACCTCGCGCAGCGTCGCGGACAGCTCGCTCTCGATGCGGCCGCGCTCGGAGATCTGCTCCGCCAGCGACGACCGCTCGACGGGTCCGCGCGGGTCCGCCGCGAGCAGCGTCCACAGCTCGTCGGGCAACCCGGGAGTCGTCTCGGCGTCGCTGCCGCCCGCCGCCAGCGCGGCCCATGCGGCCTCGCCGACCAGGACCGAGCTGACCGGGTCGAGCAGCGCGGAGGTCGCGAGCTCGGCCGTGACGGTCGCGCGACGGATGAGCTGGGTGTCGACGACGGCGCGTGCGGCGCCGACCTTGCGGTGCAGCCGGTCGAGCCGCGAGGCGGTGACCCACAGCCACCAGCCGAGCAGGGCCAGGAGGCCGACGACGAGGACCAGCGTCTCGGACCAGCTCATCGGTTCTCCCCCCAGCCGCGGCGCATCTCGAGCAGCCGTGCACCGCGCAGCGACGACGGGTCCTCGCCGACCGGGGCGTCGCGCCCGGCGACCGCCATCTCGTACACGGCGAGCACCTGGTCCGTCACGGCCGACCAGTCGTAGCGCCGCACCACGGAGCTTGCCCGCGCGACGACCGTCGCGCGACGGTCCGGGTCGCCGAGCACCTCGACGAGCGTCCGGGCCAGGTCCGCCGAGTCGCCCGTGCGGAACAGCACGCCGGCCGCGCCGTCGTCGAGCACGCGGGAGAACGCACCGAGGTCGCTGGCCACGACGGCCGCGCCCGCGCTCATCGCCTCGACGAGCACGATGCCGAAGCTCTCTCCCCCGGTCTGCGGGGCGATGTAGACGTCGACCGACGACAGCAGCCGGGCCTTGTCCTCGTCGGACACCCCGCCCAAGAACTCGACCGCACCGGCCTGGTCGCCCAGGAGCTCGCGAGCCTGCTGCTCGCCGGTCTCGCCGCGCCCGGCCACGAGGAAGCGCGCACCCGGCACGTGCGCCAGGACCTCGCGCACCGCGCCGAGCATGACCGCCAGCCCCTTGCGGCTCTCGTCGAGCCGGCCGAGGAACGCGAGCGTGGGCCGCTCGGGCGTGCCGGTCCAGCGCGGGTCGGGCTGCGCGTCGGCGAACTGGTCGACGTACACGCCGTTGGGGATGACGACCGCGTCGCCGCCGAGGTGCTCGACGAGCGTGCGGCGGGCGTCCTCCGAGACCGCGATGCGCGCGGCGATCTTCTCCATCGACTGCCGCACAAGCGGGAACGCGACCTGCAGCGGCCGGGACCGCTCCATCGACGTGTGGAACGTGGCGACGACCGGGCCGTCGGCGATCCACAGCGCGAGCATCGACAGGCTGGGCGTGACGGGCTCGTGCAGGTGCAGCACGTCGAACTGGCCGGCCGAGAGCCACTTGCGGGCGCGCGCCGCGGTCACCGGGCCGAACGAGAGGCGGGCGACCGAGCCGTTGTAGCGGACCGGCACCGCGCGGCCGGCGGCCGTGAGGTACGGCGGCACGGGCGTCTCGTCGTCGGCCGGCGCGAGCACCGACACGTCGTGGCCGCGCGCGAGCAGCGCCTCGGCCAGGTCGCGCACGTGGAACTGCACGCCGCCCGGCACGTCGAACGAGTACGGGCAGACGATGCCGACGCGCAGCGGCCGGGTCACGGGCGTGCTCATGCCGAGGCCTCCTGCGCGAGCGTCTCGGCGTACCGCGCGGGGTCGAGGTCGGCGATGAAGACCTTCTGCAGCATGTGCCAGTCCTGCGGGTCTTGGCGGATGCCCTCGGCCAGGTCGTCGACCCAGGACTGCGTCAGCGCGCGGACCTGGTCGGCGCGGGCCAGGTCGTCTCGCGGGCGGATGAGCGGGCCGAACGCGATGTGGATCCCCCACGGCGACCCGGCGGCACGGCGGCGCTCGCCGTGCAGCCGCTCGTAGGTGATGACGGTCGTGAGCAGCGCTGCCTTCGCGGTCACCGCGAGGGCGGCGGGACCGGCGGCGACGCGCGCCCGGTGGCCCGCGAGGTCGACCTCGATGCCTTTCGCGGTCAGGTCGCGGTCAGCCAGCAGCGGGATGAGCACGGTGCCGGCCCGCGCGGTGCGCACGAGGTCGCGGAAGACGTCGCCGTCGCCGAGGGCGAGGATGCGCAGGCCGATGGACTCGCGGAACGCGAGGAACTCCTGGAACAGCTCCTCGGGCTTGAGCCGCTCGGCGACCGTCGTGACCGCCGCGAGGTTGCGCGTGGCCCACGCACCGGCCAGGTCCCAGTTGCCGAGGTGGCCCAGCGCCAGGACGAGCCCCTGCCCCTCGTCGAGCGCGGCCTGCACGGCCTCGACGCCGGTGGCCCGCACGCGCGCATCGATCTGCGCCGGGGTGAGCGACCGGAGCGTGAACGCCTCGCCGAAGTACCGCATGTAGGAGCGCATGCCGACGCGGCCGAGCCGACGGACCTCGCGCGCGTTGAGATCGGGCCGCACGCGCGCGTAGTTCGCCTCGAGCTGGACCACGCCGCCGCGACGCAGCAGCCACGTCACGTCGGCGGCCACCGCGCACAACCCGCGGACCACAGAGCCGGGCAGCCTGCCCGCGACCCGCCACGCGAACGAGTACAGGCCTGCGACGTTCACTCGGCCGCCCGCGTCGCCTGGGCGTGCACCATCGCCATGCGCTGCACGACGGTCACGGCGGACGCGACGGCCAGGAGGCCGAGCACCACCGTGAGCACGACGTCCGGCACCCCGAACCCGACGAGCCCGGTGGCCACCAGCACCAGCACCAGCCGGTCGGCACGCTCGGCGATGCCGCCCGAGGCGGTCATCCCGAGCCCCTCGGCGCGGGCGCGGGCGTAGGGCACGATCGACCCGAGGATCAGGCACGCCAGCGCGAGGACGGCGCTGAGGCGGTCGTCGCCGTCTCCGAAGAACCAGAGGACGAGCCCGCCGAAGATCGCCGCGTCGGCGAACCGGTCGAGCGTCGAGTCGAGGAACGCGCCCCACGGGCCGGATCGGCCGGCGCGCCGGGCCATGACACCGTCGAGCGAGTCGGTGAGCGCGAACACCCCGATGATGATCGTGCCGAGCAGCAGGTTCCCCGTCGGGTACGCCCACAGCGCGGTCACGACGACGACGAGCGTCCCGGTGATCGTCACGGCGTCCGGCAAGACGCCCGCGCGGAGCAGGGCGTCGGCGACGGGCGTGAAGATGCGCGTCATCACCCCGCGGAGTCGGTTCAGCACGGGTCGATCATCCCTTCACGTGGAGCTCGTCGGTGGGCCACACCGCGGCCAGCCGGGCCCGCGTGTCGGCCAGCAGCTCGGGCAGTGCACGCGTGCGCGCGACGATCGGCAGGAAGTTGGCGTCGCCGCCCCAGCGCGGCACGACGTGCTGGTGCAGGTGCGCGTCGATGCCCGCGCCGGCGACCTGGCCCTGGTTCATCCCCAGGTTGAATCCCGCAGGCGCGGACACCTCGCGGATGACCCGCATCGCGGTCCGCGTGAGGTCGGCGACCTCCGCGACCTCGTCGGGCGTCAGGTCCGTGTAGTCGGCGACGTGGCGGTACGGGCACACGAGCAGGTGCCCCGCGTTGTAGGGGTAGAGGTTGAGCACGACGAAGGCCACCTCGCCGCGCGCGACGACCAGCCCCTCCTCGTCGGACACCTCGGAGACCCGGCAGAACGGGCAGCCGGGGCCGGCCTCCTTGTCCGCAGGCTTGCCCTCGCCCCGGATGTACGCCATCCGGTGCGGGGTCCACAGCCGGTCGAAGCCGTCGGGCTCACCGGCGAGGTCGTCGGCCCGCTCGTGGCTCGCCACGCCTCAGACCTGCACGCGCTCGCGCACCGCGGTGACGATGCGCTCGATCGCCTCGGCGACCGGCACGCCGTTGTCCTGGCGCCCGTCGCGGTACCGGAACGAGACCGCGCCGGCCTCGGCGTCCTCGCCACCCGCGATGAGCACGAACGGGATCTTCTGCGTGCTCGCGTTGCGGATCTTCTTGCCGAACCGGTCGTCGCTGCGGTCGACCTCGGCACGGATCCCCTGCTCACGCAGCCGGCCGACGATCTCGTCGAGGTAGCCCTCGAACGGCTCGGCGACCGGGACCGCGAGCACCTGGACAGGCGCGAGCCAGGCCGGGAACGCACCCGCGTAGTGCTCGGTCAGGACCGCGAAGAACCGCTCGATCGACCCGAACAGCGCGCGGTGGATCATCACGGGCCGCTGGCGGGAGCCGTCCGACGCGGTGTACTCGAGGTCGAACCGCTCGGGCAGGTTGAAGTCGAGCTGGATGGTCGACATCTGCCAGGTGCGGCCGAGCGCGTCCTTGGCCTGCACGGAGATCTTCGGGCCGTAGAACGCGGCGCCGCCCGGGTCCGGGACCAGGTCGAGGCCCGACTCGGTGGCCACCTGGCGCAGGGTCTCGGTGGCCTCCTCCCAGGTCGCGTCGTCGCCCACGGACTTCTCCGGGTTCTTCGTCGACAGCTCGAGGTAGAAGTCGTCGAGGCCGTAGTCCTTGAGCAGGTCGAGGACGAAGGTGAGCAGGCTGGTCAGCTCCTCCTTCATCTGCTCGCGCGTGGTGTAGATGTGCGCGTCGTCCTGGGTGAACCCGCGGGCGCGGGTCATGCCGTGCACGACGCCCGACTTCTCGTACCGGTACACGGTGCCGAACTCGAACAGCCGCAGCGGCAGCTCGCGGTAGGACCGGCCGCGCGCCGCGAAGATCAGGTTGTGCATCGGGCAGTTCATCGGCTTGAGGTAGTAGTTCTGCCCCTGCTTGCGGATGTTGCCCTCGGCGTCGCGCTCCTCGTCGAGGGTCATCGGCGGGTACATGCCATCGGCGTACCAGTCGAGGTGACCCGAGATCTGGAAGAGCTGCTCCTTGGTGATGTGCGGGGTGTTGACGAACGAGTAGCCCGCCTCCACGTGCCGCTGCCGGGAGTAGTGCTCCATCTCCATGCGGATCACGCCGCCCTTGGGGTGGAACACGGCCAGGCCGGAGCCGATCTCCTCGGGGAAGGAGAACAGGTCGAGCTCGTTGCCGAGCTTGCGGTGGTCGCGGCGCTCGGCCTCGGCGATGCGCTCGAGGTGCGCGCGCAGCTCCTCCTTCGTCGGCCACGCGGTGCCGTACACGCGCTGCAGCTGCGGGTTCTTCTCGCTGCCGCGCCAGTAGGCGGCAGCGCTGCGGGTCAGCTGGAAGCCGTTGCCGAGCACGCGGGTGCTCGGGACGTGAGGCCCGCGGCACAGGTCCTGCCACACGACGGCCTCGGTCTCGCGGCCGGCGCCGCGCACGTTCTGGTAGATCGACAGGCCGCCCAGGCCGACCTCGACCGAGGCGCCGTCGGCCGCGCCGGGGTCGCCCTTGAGGCCGATGAGCTCGAGCTTGTACGGCTCCTCGCGCAGCTCGGCGCGCGCCTCGGCCTCGGTGACGTCCCAGCGCCGGAAGGTCTGGCCCTCCTTGACGATGCGGCCCATCACCTTCTCGATCGCCTTGAGGTCCTCGGGGGTGAACGGGGTGTCGACGTCGAAGTCGTAGTAGAAGCCGTCGGTGATCGGCGGTCCGATGCCGAGCTTGGCGGTCGGGTTGACCTCCTGGACCGCCTGCGCGAGCACGTGCGCGGCCGAGTGCCGCAGCACGGCCAGGCCGTCGGGCTCGTCGATCGTCACGGACTCGACGACCTTGGCGTCGTTGAGCGGCAGGTGCAGGTCCCGCAGCTCGCCGTCCACGCGGACGACGAGGACGTCGCGGCGCTTGCCGAACAGGTCCGCACCCGTCGTCCCCGGCTCCACCGTGGTCGCAGTTCCGTCGACGGTGAGGGTCAGCAGCTCGGGCACCGGGTCAGTCTCCGTTCGTGGCTGCCCACCCGTGCGGTGGGCCGCTGACGATGCTACCGGCGCAGGCCCACGACACCCGCGCCTTATGCCTGTCAGGAGGGCCGGAAAGCACGCGAGGCCCCCTCCGGAGAGGGAGCCTCGTGCGGTGATGGTGGGCGATACCGGACTCGAACCGATGACCTCCTCGGTGTGAACGAGGCGCTCTACCAACTGAGCCAATCGCCCGTCACCGTCTTGCGACGGTCACGGTCACCCGTGGGTGACGTCGAGGAAGGATGCTACCCATAATGAGCGCAGATTCCGAACCGATGGGGTGGAAGCGCTCTCCGTGCGAGGTCTGGGTCGTTGCACCCCATTCGTGGGCGTACGTCTGGGTGAACATCGCCCGGAGAACCGTCAAAATCGGGGCGGCGCTGCCATAGTGGGACCTGCAGCCCTTGACCGCAGTGTCCGACATCTCGTACTCAGGACCAGGAGGACCCGATGACTCAGCCATACGACGTCGTCGAGGTCGTCGCCATGCAGCTGATCGGTTCCGACGCGAGCGTCATCCCGGTCAGCGCGGAGCTGTCATTCCGGACGTCCGACCCGTACACCGTGCGCGCCGTCTTCACCGGTCCGCACACGATGTCGACGTGGCTCGTCGGCCGCGAGCTCCTCTCCCTGGGGATGCACGCGACCTCCGAGGCCCCGGCGGGCACGGGCGACGTCCAGGTGTGGCGCGACGAAGACCCCGACTACACGCTCGTGTCGCTCAGCGGCGTCGAGGGCAGCGCGTTGCTCGCCGCCCCGAGCGAGCCCATCGTCCGGTTCCTGGCCGGCACCGAGGCGCTCGTGCCGATCGGCACCGAGAGCGACCGCATGGAGTCCGAGATCACGGCACTCATCGCGGCGCTCCTCACCGCCTGAACCCCACGCTCCGCGACCGGTTCCGCCTGCTGGCGGGGCCGGTCGTCGCACGTCAGGGGTCGACGTCGTCGGCGGCGCGCTCCTGGAACACGCGCTGCATCTCCACCGAGACCGGGCCGAGCGCCACCGACGTGCCGTCCAGCGACGCGACGGGCGAGACGTTGCGGATGGATCCGCTCAGGGTCAGGTGGGCGGATCCCGCGAGCACCTCGTCGAGCACCTCGTACGGCAGCGCCTCCTCGCGTGCCGGCAGGCCCGCGTCCGCGGCCCACTCGAGCAGCAGCTCGCGCGTGATCCCCGCGAGGCACCCGCTGGCCAGCGGCGGCGTGAGCAGCACCCCGTCGCGCTCGACCACCACGTTCGAGCCCGTGCCCTCGCACAGCTCGCCGACGGTGTTCGCCAGGATGGCCTCGTCGGCCCCCTGGCGGTACGCCTCCGCCAGGGCGACGACATTCTCGGCGTAGGAGATCGTCTTGAGGCCGGCGACGGCCGAGCGCTCGTTGCGGACCCAGGGCACGCGCACGGCGCGCGAGGTCTGCGCGCGGGTGGCGGGCCCGGCCAGCACGACGAGCGTGGGGCGCTGCTCGGCCACCGGGAGGCGGTTCGAGCCCAGCGGCCCGGGACCGCCGGTGTAGGTGATGCGCAGGCGGCCCGCGTCGGGCGCGGCGGCCAGCACCGCCGCGGTGGCGGTGCGGACCTCGTCCTCGTCGGGCTCGGGCAACCCCAGCCCGGCGGCCGAGCGCCCCAGCCGCCGCAGGTGCCGCGTGAGGGCGAAGGCCTGCCCGCCGTAGACCGCGCACGTCTCGAAGACCCCGTCACCGACCGTCAGGCCGTGGTCCACGCCGGTCGCGACGAGCTCGTCGGACTCCTGCAGCCGCCCTGCTGCCCAGATCACCACACTCATGAGGTCAGTCTGTCACCGGGTCGGTCGTCCCCGACGCGAGGCCGACCAGGCGCGCCGCCTTGAGCTGGGTCTCGGCCCACTCCGCCTCGGCGTCGCTCCCCCACGTGATCCCCGCACCCGTGCCGAACCGCAGCACGCCGTCCGCCCACCAGAAGGTGCGGATCGCCACGGCGAGCTCCGCGCGGGTGCGGCCGTCGTCGTCGACGTGCACCCACCCGAACGCGCCGCAGTACGGCCCGCGCTCGACGGGCTCGAGCTCGCCGATGATCCGCAGGGCAGAGGACTTGGGCGCTCCGGAGACCGACCCGGGCGGGTAGGTGGCGTCCAGCAGCCGCGCCCACAGGTCGTCGTCGGACGCGCCGACGAGCCGGCCCTGGACCGTCGAGACGAGGTGCGCCAGGCCTGGGTGCTCCTCGATGCCCAGGAGCGTCGTCACCTCGACCGTGCCGGGCTCGCAGACGTGCTGCAGGTCGTTGCGGACCAGGTCGGTGATCATCACGTTCTCGGCGCGGTCCTTGGCGGTCAGCCCCGCGCGCGTGGGCGCGGTCCCCTTGATGGGGGCGGAGGTGACCACGTCGCCGTCGATCCGCAGGTACAGCTCGGGCGACGCGCACACGACCCACGCGCCGTCCACCTGGACGCCGCCGGCGTACGGCGCGGGGTTGCCGCGCGCGAGCACGTGCGCGAGCGCCCGTGCGTCCGGCTCCTGGGGCACGTCTACGCTCATGACCCGGCAGATGTTGGCCTGGTAGACGTCGCCCTCGAGGATCCGCCCGCGCACGTCCTCGACCGCGCGGACGTACGCGTCGTGGTCGAGTGACGAGCGCCACGTTCCTGTCACCGGCTCGTGCGGTGCCGGCTCCGGCGCACTCGTCGCCTCGTCGAACCTCCACGCCCGCACACGCCCGTCGAACTCCCCCACGACGACCCACCAACCGGGCTCGCGAAGGCGTTCTGGCTGGTCACAGACGTCGATGACGTCCGTGACGCCCGCGAGCTCGACGCCCGCGAACCAGGCTCGGCCCGGCGCGCGTGGTGGCTGATCCGGCATGTGCACACGCTATCGAGGCCGCGGCGAGCCCCAGAACGAGGGCTGGATCCGCAGGATCATCGGGGTGGCGGGAGCCAGTTGGACGATCGCCGCAAGACTCGGTTAGAGTCTGGGACGCACACGGAACGCCGGTGAGAACCGGGGGACGTGCGTGCGGACGTGGCTCAGTGGTAGAGCATCACCTTGCCAAGGTGAGGGTCGCGGGTTCGAATCCCGTCGTCCGCTCGGAGACATTCCTTCTCGGCCCAGGCCGCGCGGGACTGCGGTCTCAAGGTGGAGTGGCCGAGTGGCGAGGCAGCGGCCTGCAAAGCCGTATACGTGGGTTCGAATCCCATCTCCACCTCGCAGCTTTAACGATGGGCGATTGGCGCAGCGGTAGCGCGCTTCCCTGACACGGAAGAGGTCACTGGTTCGATCCCAGTATCGCCCACCAGCTTGTCTGCAGGTCAGCCCCGGCTCCGGCCGGGGCTTTCTTGTATCTTCACGAGATGGGTGACCGCGACCTCGTCGTCGAGGGATATCGGATCGAACCGCTCAGCCCCGCGACCTGGGACGCGTTCGCGGGCCTCGCGGAGCGCCACAACGGCGTCTGGGGCGGCTGCTGGTGCACCTACTTCCACCTGTACCCCGACCCGACCGAGGAGCGGCGCGCGCTCGGCAACCGCGAGTTCAAGCGCCTGCTCGTCGAGGCCGGTCGCGCGCACGCGGCCCTCGTGTTCGACGGCGACGTCGCGGTCGCCTGGGCCGAGTACGGGACGGTCGGGGAGCTGCCGAACATCCAGCATCGCAAGGAGTGGGAGCGGACCGTCCAGGCGATGCCGGACTTCCGGATCACGTGCCTGTTCGTCGACCGCCACTACCGACGCCAAGGCCTCGCGTCCGTCGCCGTCCGCGGCGCGCTCGCGCTGATCGCCGAGGCCGGAGGGGGCCTGGTCGAGTCATACCCGCACGACCTGCCGCCGGACAAGAAGACGTCGGCGTCGTTCCTCTACAACGCGACGCGGACGATGTACGAGCAGCTCGGGTTCACGTACCTGCGGCCCAAGGGCCAAGGAAACTGCGTCATGACCACGCAGGTCCCGGCGCGAGGCTAGGAGCTCGGCAGCACGACCGACAGCGACCCGTCCGCGCCCCACGTCAGCGGCACGCTGTGCATCGCCCGGTAGGTGTACAGCTCGTCCCACGCGTGGAAGACCAGGACGTCGCCGTCGTCGGTGCGGACCACGTCCTGCCCACCCGGACCGCGGAACAGGCCACCCGAGCCCGACGTCGAGAGCAGCGGCTCGGGTTGCTTCGTGTACGGGCCGAGCAGGGTCGTCGAGCGCGCGACGCCGGTCGCGTAGGAGTCGCCGCCGTAGTCGTTGGCGGAGTACAGCAGCGCGTACTCGTCGTCGTGCCGCACGAGCACGGGAGCCTCGACGAGGTTCCCCTCCCACGCCTGGTCCTGGCGGAGCAGTCGGGTGGGCTCGCCGACGAGCGAGAGGCCGTCGCCGCTGAGCCGGGAGATCTCGATCCAGGTGTTCAGCCCGCAGCAGTTGCCGTCCGTCTTCCACAGCAGGTAGCGCGTGCCGTCGTCGTCGGTGAAGGTGCTCGGGTCGATCGCTCCCCCGACGTCGACCGGGCACACCAGCGGCTCGTCGGACGCGGGCGCGTACGTGCCGTCCGCCTCGGCGCTCGTCGCGACGCCGATGCACTGGCGGCCCGAGTCGGTGTCCTGGGCGGTCACGTACATGACCCAGGTGCCGTCGGCGCGCTGGGACACGTCCGGCGCCCATGTGCGCCCGGCGGAGGCCCAGGCCGGGAGCACGGGCAGCGCGTCGCGGCGCTCGACGGTCCAGCTCGCGAGGTCAGGGCTCTGCGCGACGCGGATGTTGAGGCCCGAGGTTCCGGTGGCGAAAGCGAGCCAGGCGTCGTCGACCGCGACGACGTCCGGGTCCGGGAAGTCCTCGTCGATCAGCGGCGCGCCGGCGGGTGCCGTGGTCGCGCTCGGGACGGGAGCGTCCGGTCCGGAGCTGCAGGCCGCGAGGCCGACGACGGCCGCGACGAGCAGGAAGGTGGACAAGCGCCTCACCCCTTCACCGCCGCGCCCGTGACCGAGTCGACGATCTGGCGCTGCGCGACCGCGAACACCGCGAGCACGGGCACGGACGCGATGACGGCCCCCGCCATGACGATCGCGAAGTGCGTGCGGTACGCGCCCTGCAGCATCGACAGGCCCGGCTGCAGCGTCATGTGCTCGGGAGAGAGCAGCACGTAGACCGGCCAGAGGAAGTCGTTCCAGTTGTTGAGGAACGAGAGCACCGCGAGCGTGGCCAGGGCCGGGCGCGCGAGCGGCAGGACGATCTGCACGAAGATGCGGAAGTCGCCTGCGCCGTCGATGCGCGCGGCCTCCTCGATCTCCAGCGGCAGCCCGACGAAGAACTGGCGCAGGAAGAAGATGCCGAACGCACCCGCCGCACCGGGAACCGTGATCGCGAGGATCGTGTCGAGCCACCCGAGGTTCTGGACGATCAGGTAGTTCGGGATGAGGAATACGACGGGCGGGACGAGCAGCGTCGAGATGATCAGGCCGAAGACGACCTTCTTGCCCGCGAACTCCATGCGCGCCAGCGCGTACGCGCCCATCGACGCGGTGACCAGGATGAGGATCGTCTGGATGGCCGCCGCGGAGAACGAGTTCCACAGCCAGCGCAGGATCGGCTGCTGACCGCTGGCCAGGTTCCGGTAGGCGTCGAGCGAGAACGGGCTGGGCAGCGAGTACGGGTGCCGGATCGCGTCCGCGTCGGTCTTGAACGACGTCAGCACCATCCAGACCAGGGGCAGCACGACGATCAGCGCGAGCACGATCAGCAGCGCGTACAGGACGGCCCGGGCGGTGATCCGCCGGGTCGACGGGCGGCGGCGGACGTCCGCGACGGTCGCCGTCATCGGGTTCTCCTCTTCTCGACGCGCTCCCGCTGCAGGCGGAAGTTCACGATGCTCACGACGGCGAGGAACGCGAACAGCACGTAGCTCATCGCGGCCGCGGGGGCCATGTTGTTCTGGGACAGGCCCTGGTCGGCGATGTACATGATCACCGTGCGGGTGTCGTTGCCCGGTCCGCCGGTGGTCAGCAGGTACGACTGGCCGAACATGTTGGCCGAGGCCAGGACGGTCGTCGTCGTGATGAACAGCATCACGGGGCGCAGGCCGGGCAGGGTCACGTTGGTGAACGAGCGGAACCGGCCGGCACCGTCGAGAGACGCCGCCTCGTAGAGCTCGGAGTTGATGCCCTTGAGCCCGGCCAGGAAGATCACGGTGTTCAGGCCCGAGGTCCACCAGACCGTGACGCCGACGAGCGACACCCACGCCCACGGCACGTCGACGGTCCAGGGGATGTCGCCCCGGATGCCCACCGCGTGCAGCAGGTGGTTGAGGATGCCGGACTGCGTGTCGAGCACGTAGCCCCAGATCAGGCCGACGACGGCGACGCCCAGCACGTAGGGCGCGAAGAAGATGGTGCGGAACGTGCTCGCGGCGCGCAGCTTCTGGTTCAGGAGAACAGCGACGAGCAGCGGGACCACGACGAGGAACGGCACGCTCGCGACGACGAAGATCGCGGTGGCCCGCATCGAGCTCCAGAAGTCCCCGGACGTCGTCGACCCGGGCGTGAACAGGTCCGCGTAGTTCTGCAGCCCGATGAAGTGCTGCACGTCCCGGAACGGGCTCCAGTCGGTGAAGCTGATCCAGAGCCCGTACACGGCCGGTGCCAGGACGAACCCGATGAACAGCACGAGGAAGGGCGCCAGGAACAGGTACGCCGTCAGCGTCCGACGCCGACGCCGTGCCGTCGTCCCCGCGCGGGGACCGCTCCCCCCGGCGCTGGTGCGCCGGGGGGAGGCGGACACTGCGGTGACGGAGTCAGTCACCGTACTTCGCGCGGTTCTGCTCGAGGATCTTGTCGGCCTTGGCCTTCGCGTCGTCGAGCGCCGCCTGCGGGGTCTTCTTCCCGGTCAGCGCCTCGTTGATCGCCGTCGTGATGAGCGCGTTGGCCTCGTTGATGCCGGGCGAGACCGTCTCGTAGTGTGCGTACGGCAGCTCGTCGATGAACGGCTTGAGGTTCGGGTACTTCGCCACGAGCGACGGGTCGTCGCGCACGGTGTTGGCGCCCGGGAGCTCGCCGGTCTCGGCCCAGCCGGCCGAGTTGTCGTTCATCCACTTCACGAACGTCGCCGCGGCGGCGGTCTTGTTGGCGTCCTGCCCCTTGTTCGCGGGGAAGACCCAGTGGGTCGACGAGGACCACACGGCCTTCTCGTCGCCGATCTGCGGCACGGGCGCGGCAGCCCACTGCAGACCGTCGAACGCGGTGTTGGTCGTCTGCCACACGCCGTTCCAGTTGAACGCCGTCTCGTTGGCGAGCAGGGCCTTGATGTTGCCGTCCTGCGCCACGTTCGCCGGGCTGTAGCCGTTGTCGATCAGGCTGCGCATCCAGGTCAGCGCCTTGACGCCGGCCTCGGAGTTGAAGGTCGCCTCGGTGATGTCCTTGTTGTAGAGGTCACCGCCGAACTGCCACAGCAGGCTCTGGAACTCGAAGGTGCCGGTGAACACGTACCCGTCGACCCACTCGCCCTGCACGCCGGCGGCCTTGAGCGCCTTCAGCGCGGCCTCGTACCCCGCCTTGTCGGTGGGGATGTCCGTGAGCGAGGCCTTCGCCAGGACGTCCTTGTTCACGTAGAGGCCGAGCGGCGTCACGCTCCACGGCACGGCGTACTGCGCGCCCTGGTAGTTGCCCTTGTCGTAGACGCCCGGGGGGAAGTCCGCGGCCGAGTAGCCCAGCGAGTCGACGATGTCGTCCGCCTTGAGCAGGAGCTTCTGCGCGGCGTAGGTGGCCAGGTCGTCACCGTGCAGCACCGCGACGTCGGGGCCCTTGCCGGCCTTGATCGCGAGCGGCAGCTTCGCGGAGATGTCCGCCCACTCCTGCGGGACGGCCTTGACCACGATGTTGTCGTGCTCGGCGTTGAACTTGTCGATGAGCTTGGGGACCAGAGTCGGCGCTGCGCCGCCGGTCCAGCCGTGCCAGAACGTGATGTCGACCTTCGGGCCGTCGTACGTCCCGTTCCCGGTGACCGCGCCGTCGCTGCCCCCCGAGTCGGAACCCGAGCCCGAGCATGCCGCCAGGGTGAGGCTGACGACGGCGACGAGCCCGGCGCTCAACCCTCTGGCTACTGACTTCCTCATGCGAACTCTCCTTTGAGTCTCGACGCGACCGTGGCGCGTGGCGTGGCCGCATCCACGCGGCCCTGCTTCCGGAATTTACAGCGCTAGAATCGGACGGTCAAGTGGTTGCGGCAATCGACGCGGCGGGCCCCCGGGGCCGCCGAGCGTCCCGCCGCTAGGGTGTGCCCGGCGCAGGGAGCGCCTCGAGGAGGGGTGTCATGGCACGGGTCCGGCTGCAGGACGTCGCCGAGCGCGCGGGCGTGTCGATGAAGACCGTCTCCAACGTCGTGCGCGACGCCCCGCACGTCTCCGAGAAGATGCGCGAGCGCGTGCAGCGGGCGATCGACGAGCTGGGCTACCGGCCCAACATGATGGGCCGGCGCCTCGCGACGGGACGCACCGGGCTCGTCGCCCTGGCGTTCAGCGACGTGAGCATCCCGTACTTCGCCGAGCTGTCGCGCGTGGTGTCCCGGATCGCCCTGCGTCACGACTACCAGGTGCTCATCAAGGAGACCGAGGGGACGCTCGAGGGCGAGCGCTCACTGGTCGCCAACTCCGAGCAGGGGCTCGTGGACGGCGTCCTGTTCCAGCCGAGCGTGATGAGCTCGACCGAGATCGCGCGGCACCGCACCGAGCTGCCGATCGTGCTGCTCGGCGAGACCGCGGCGCCGCTGACGATGGACCGCGTGATGATCGAGAACGTCACGGCCGCGCGCGAGGTCACCGAGCACGTCCTCGCAGGTGGGCGCCGTCGGGTCGGCTTCGTGGGGAACGAGAGCTCGGGCCTGACGGAGACGTCCCGGCAGCGCATCGCCGGCTACCAGCAGGCGCTCGAGGACCACCGCCTGACCCCCGAGCCCGGCCTGCTCATCGCGACCGACGAGATCTCCGCAGCCGGCGCGGTGCGCGCGGTGGGCGCCGCACTCGACGGCGGGCTCGACGTCGACGCCCTCGTCTGCCGCGACGACCTCGCCGCGATCGGCACCCTGCGCGCCCTGCAGGAGCGCGGCGTGCGGGTGCCGCAGGACGTCGCCGTGACCGGCTGGGACGACATCCGGCTCAGCGCGGTCACGTTCCCCAGCCTCACGACCGTCTCCCCCGACCTCGAGGCGCTCGCCGAGCGCGCGCTCACGCTGCTGCTCGAGCGGATCGACGGGTACGAGGGCATGGGGCGCCACGAGACGGTCTCCCACCGCCTCGTCGTCCGCGAGAGCACGCCCGTTCTCTGACCCGGCATTTACAGCGCTGAAATCTTCGGTCATGCTGAGGGCATGATCGATGACGACCACGCGCGCCCCGTTGCCAGCACCCAGGACGGGACGTACCCCCGGCCCCAGCTCGTGCGGGCCCACTGGGTCGATCTGACCGGCCCCTGGCGGTTCACGTTCGACGACCAGGACCAGGGACTGCGCGAGCGGTGGTGGCTCGACTGGCCGGCGTCCGACGCCGAGATCGTCGTCCCCTACCCGCCGGAGTCGCCCGCCTCGGGCGTGGGCGACACGACGTACCACCACGTCGCCTGGTACCGGCGGACGCTGTCGGCCGCGGACCGCGCCGCGACCGGCCACGCGCCGGGCGACCGGCTGGTGCTGCGGTTCGGCGCCGTCGACTTCCGCTGCCACGTCTGGGTCGACGGCCACCTCGTCGGCACGCACGAGGGCGGCCACACGCCGTTCTCGTTCGACGTCACGGACGTGCTCGACGGCGACGAGAACGTGGTCGTCGTCCGGACCGAGGACGACCCGCACGACGTCTCCCAGCCCCGCGGCAAGCAGGACTGGCGCGAGCAGCCGCACGTGATCTGGTACCACCGTACGAGCGGCATCTGGCAGCCCGTGTGGCTCGAGTCGGTACCGGCCGTCGGCATCGACTCGGTGCACTGGACCGTGGCGCCCGACACGGCGACGGTGACCGCCGAGCTCCGCCTCACGTCCGCGCCGGTCGAGCCGATCCCGGTGCGGATCGCGCTGCGCCACGGCGACACCCACCTCGCGGAGGCGTCGACCACCGCGACCGGCGCCGACGTCACCGCCGTCCTGACCGTGCCCGCGCTGACCAACGGCCAGGCGTACGAGGAGCTGCTCTGGTCGCCCGAGCACCCGCACCTGGTCGACGCGCTGATCGACGTCGGCGACGACCGCGCCTCGTCGTACGTCGGGCTCCGGACCGCGCACGTCGCGCGCGGGCGGTTCCTGCTCAACGACCGGCCGTACTCCGTGCGGTCCGTGCTCAACCAGGGGTACTGGCCGCAGTCGCACCTCGCGGCGCCGTCGGCCGACGCCCTGCGTGCCGAGGCCCAGCTCATCAAGGACCTCGGTTTCAACGCGACGCGCGTCCACCAGAAGTTCGAGGACCCCCGCTTCCTGTACTGGACCGACCGGCTCGGGCTGCTCGTCTGGGGCGAGGCGCCAGCCAGCTTCACGTACTCGACGCTGTCGGTCGAGCGCACGGTCAACGAGTGGCTCGCGATCGTGCACCGCGACTTCTCGCACCCGAGCATCGTCACCTGGGTGCCCCTCAACGAGAGCTGGGGCGTCCAGCACATCGCCCGGGTCCCGCGCATGCAGCACTACGCCCGGGCGCTCGTCGACCTCACCAAGGCCCTCGACCCGACCCGCCCCGTGGTCTCGAACGACGGCTGGGAGCAGGTCGACACCGACATCGTCGCGATCCACGACTACGCCTCGGACCCCGCCGTCGTGGGGCCCCGCTACCGCGACCGGACGGCGATCGACGCGATGGTGGCCGGCATCGGGCCCGCCGGTCGGCAGCTCGTGCTCTCCGGTGACGTCGAGGACGCGCCCGTGATGCTCACGGAGTTCGGCGGGATCTCGTACGACGTCGATGCGGTCGACGACGCGTGGGGATACTCCGCCGCGACGAGCCCCGCCGACTTCGCCGACCGCCTGGGAGGACTGCTGGACGCCGTGCACGCGAGCGAGGTGCTCGCGGGCTTCTGCTACACGCAGCTCGCCGACACGCTGCAGGAGACCAACGGCCTGGTCACCGCGGACCGCGTGCCCAAGCTCCCCGTCGAGCAGCTCCGCGCCATCATCACGGGGACGCCGCGCCAGGGCTGACCGGCCTACCGTGGTCCCATGCCCCGCACCATCGCGACCACGCGCACCGTCGACCTGCCCGAGCTGCTCGCGTTCGTCCGCGACCGGCACCACTTCGTCCTGGTCACGACCCGGCAGGACGGCCGGCCGCAGGTCTCGCCGGTCAGCGGCGGCGTCGACGAGCAGGGGCGCCTGGTCGTCTCGACGTACCCCGGCCGCGCGAAGGCCCTCAATGCCGAGCGCGACCCCCGCGTGAGCGTGTGCGTGCTGTCCGACGACTTCGGCGGCGCCTGGGTGCAGCTCGACGGCGAGGCCGAGGTCCTGCACATGCCCGAGGCCGAGGACGCGCTCGTCGACTACTACCGGTGTATCGCCGGCGAGCACCCGGACTGGGACGAGTACCGCTCGGCGATGCGGACGCAGGGCAAGTCGCTCATCCGGATCACGCCGACGCGTTGGGGCCCGATCGCGACCGGCGGGTTCCCCGCGGACGTCGCCGAACGCCTCGACGGCTGAGTCAGGCGCTCGCCACGTAGACCGTGTTCGTCGCCTCGCGGTCCTGCAGCGGGTTGTCGAACGCGACCACGTGCGCGGCGACGTCGTCGAAGGCCTCGGCCAGGGTCGCGACGAACGGCTCGTCGGGCGGGTCGTTCGACCACAGCGCGAACACCCCGCCGGGGCGGAGCTGCCTGCGGAGCTTGCGCAGCCCGTCGGCCGTGTAGAACGGCGCGTTCTGCGGCGCGAGCAGGTGCCGCGGCGAGTGGTCGATGTCGACGAGGATCGCGTCGACGAGCCGCCGCGGCTGGCCGAGGTCGAAGCCCTGCTCGGCCGCGGCCAGCGCGAAGAAGTCGCCCTGCACGAGGCGGCAGCGCTGGTCGCCGACGAGGCCCGCGCCCAGCGGCACGAGGCTGCGCCGGTGCCAGTCGATGACGGGCGCCAGGAAGTCGACCACGACGAGCGCACCCACGCCGGGGTGGTCGAGCACGGCGCGGGCGGTGTAGCCGAGCCCCAGGCCGCCGACGACGACCACGAGGTCGGTGCGACCGGCGAGGCGGTCGAGGCCGATGTCGGCCAGCGCGACCTCCGCGTCGACGAAGAGGCTGGACATGAGGAAGTCGTCGTCGATCTTGACCTCGTGCACCTCGCGGCCCGTGGTCGGCTCGATGCGGCGGCGCAGGCTGATCGCCCCGATGGGCGTCTCCTGCCAGTCCAGCTCCTCGAAGCGGGCGCGCCCGGCTCGTCTCGTCGGCCCCTCGTCGGACACGTGCCACGCTCCCTCGACGGCACGGCGCCGACCTCGAGCCCCACCGTAGTCGCAGACTTCACCCGCGCCGGCTCGGGCGGGCCACCAGGGGCCCGCCGCTACCGTGAGGGCTCACCCGCCGCACCCGAGGAAGGCCCGCACGCCATGGAACCGCCCCGCCGGCAGCCGACCCTCGACGAGGTCGCGCTCCTGGCCGGCGTCTCCCGGTCGGCGGCGTCCCGCGCGGTGAACAACGGGCCGAACGTCAGCCGGGCCAAGCGCGACGCGGTGATGAAGGCGGTCCGCGACCTCGGCTATGTCCCCAACGCCACGGCCCGGGCCCTGGCGACGAGCCACGCGGGGGCTGTCGTCCTCGCGGTGGCCAACGACGACCCCGCCCTGTTCGTCGACCCGTTCTACGCGCAGATCATCCTGGGCGTGGCGGCCGAGCTCGACCGCGCCGACCTCGACCTCACGCTCATGCTCGCGGCGTCCGCCCAGGGCCGCGACCGGCTCAAGCGGACCCTGCGCTCGCGCCGCTCCGACGGGTTCCTCGTGATCGCACCGGGCGGCGACGACTGGCTCGGGGCGGTCGCGCACATGACCGACCTGCCCGTGGTGTTCTGCGGGCGACCGCTGGGCGCGGAACCCACCTGGTACGTCGACGCCGACAACCGCGGCGGCGGGCGCCTCGCGGCGGAGCACCTCATCGCGCTCGGTCGGCGTCGCATCGCGATGATCGCCGGGCCGATGGACCTGCAGTCGACGGTCGACCGGCACCGCGGGTTCACCGACGCGATGGCGGTCGCCGGGCTCGACTCGTCGCGCATCGCGACGGCCGACTTCACGCCGCACGGCGGCGCGCTCGCGATGGCGCGGCTGCTCGAGCGCCACCCGGACCTCGACGCAGTGTTCGCGGGTTCGGACAACATGGCCGCGGGTGCGCTGGGCGCGCTTCGCGCGGCCGGGCGGTCCGTGCCGGACGACGTCGCGGTCGTCGGTTTCGACGACCTCACGATCGCGGCGCAGACCGAGCCCGACCTCACGACGATCCACCAGCCGATCCAGGCGCTCGGCCAGGAGATGGCCAAGATGATGGTCCGCCTCATCGCCGGCGAGCGGCCGAGCCCGCTCATCGTGCCGACGCACCTCGTGGTGCGGAGCTCGGCACCACCACCGCTTCGCTGACTGACTGGTCGGAAATGTCGGGTCTTGACGCCCGCGAGGACAGCGACCACTATGGCCGGGAGCAACTGGAAGCGCTTCCAGTTTCCCCCTCCGCCATGCCGCGCAGTGCCGCGCGGCCGGTCGCACCCGAGGAGAAGCCCGCATGGCTGCACGCCCCCGTTCCCGCAGGATCCTCGCGGCCCTGGCCGCGTGCGTGCTCGTCGTCGGGCTCGGCGGCACGTCCGCGTGGGCCGCGAACGACGTCCTGCACCCGGGTGCGCGGTTCTACGTCGACCCGGCCAGCTCGACCGCGCAGGCCGCGCGGTCGCTGCACGGCCAGGCGAAGCGGGATGCGAGGCTGCTCGCGTCGATCCCCAGCGCCACGTGGTTCACGGGCGGGACGCCGTCGCAGGTGCGGAAGGACGTGCGCTCGCTGGTGACCCGCGCGGGTCGGCAGGTGCCGGTGCTCGTCGCGTACGACGTGCCGTTCCGCGACTGCGCGCTGTACTCGGCCGGCGGGGCCGCGGACGTGGCCGCGTACAAGGCCTGGATCGACGCGTTCGCCGCGGGCATCGGCTCGAGGAAGGCCGTCGTCGTCCTGGAGCCCGACGGCCTCGGCGTGATCCCCTGGTACACGACGCTCGACGGCGTCGCGGAGAGCTGCCGACCCGCGTCGCTCGACCCCGCGACGGCCGTCGCGCAACGGTTCGAGGTGCTGAACTACGCGGTCGACGCGCTCAAGGCCCAGCCGAACGCGGTCGTGTACCTCGACGGCACCGGTCCGTCGTGGCTGCCCGCGAGCGAGTCCGCGGACCGGCTGATCAAGGCCGGCGTGCAGCGCGCGGACGGCTTCTTCCTCAACGTGTCGAACTACGAGTACACGCAGAACGACGTGCAGTACGGCACGTGGATCTCGTCGTGCATCGCCTACGTCACCCAGGTCTCCCCCGGCGACTTCGCGAGCTGCGGGCACCAGTACTGGAGCGGCGGCCCCGCCAACGACTGGACCGGCGTCTCGCTGAGGAACACCGGCGTGTGGAGCGACACCGCGACCGACCCGACGCTCAACACAGCCGGGATCAGCTCGCGCTACGACCTGGTCCTCGGCGGCGTCCGCCCGACCACGCACTTCGTCGTCGACACGAGCCGCAACGGTCAGGGCGCGTGGACCGCGCCCGCCGGGAAGTACACGGACGCGGAGACGTGGTGCAACCCGCCGGGGCGCGGCCTCGGGGTCCGCCCGACGACGCGCACGGGCAGCGAGCTCGCCGACGCCTTCCTCTGGATCAAGGTGCCCGGCGAGTCCGACGGCGAGTGCTTCCGCGGCACCGGCGGCCCGATCGACCCCGAGCGCGGCAGCGCCGACCCGGCCGCCGGGCACTGGTTCGCCGCCCAGGCGCGCGAGCTGATCAGCCTCGCCAGCCCCGTCCTGCACCGCCGGAGGCAGTGAGCCGCTCTCGTCACGCGCGGGCGGCACCCCGGCCCGCGCCACCGCCTGCGCACCCGCGCGCCGTCGTGCGACGGCCGGGGCAGCGCCGCGCCCGCACCCGGACGCTCGGGCTCCGTTCCCCACCACTGCTGTACCCATCACCGCGAAGAGGTAGAGCCATGCTCGGAATCTCCCGTCGCCGTCGTCGTGCGTTGCGCGCCCTTGCGGGTGTCGCCGCGCTCGCCGTGATCGGCACGCTCGGCACCACCAGCGCCCAGGCGGCCGTCCCACCCCCGCCGTCCGGCTGGACGCAGGTGTTCGCCGACGACTTCACCGGCGCCGCCAACACCGGCCTCAACACCAGCAGCTGGCTCTACGACATCGGCACCGGCTACCCCGGCGGAGCGGCCGGGTGGGGCACGGGTGAGATCGAGACGATGACCAACAGCACCGCGAACGTCTACCAGGGCGGCTCGGGGCACCTGGTCATCAAGCCGATCCGCGACGGCGCCGGGCGGTGGACGAGCGGGCGGGTCGAGACCCAGCGCACCGACTTCGCCGCACCCGCCGGCGGCAAGCTCCGGCTCGAGGCGTCGCTGCAGCAGCCGAATGTCAGCGGCGCCGCGGCCGCCGGGTACTGGCCGGCGTTCTGGTCGCTCGGCGCCGCGGCGCGCGGGACCGGCGCGAGCGGTTGGCCGGGCATCGGCGAGATCGACATCATGGAGGACATCAACGGGCTGAGCTCGGAGTTCGCGACCCTGCACTGCGGCGTCTCACCCGGCGGCCCGTGCAACGAGACCACCGGGCTCGGCAGCGGGCAGCGTGCGTGCGGCGGCTGCCAGACCGGGTTCCACACCTACGCGATGGAGCTCGACCGCAGCGTCTCGCCCGAGCAGATCCGCTGGTACCTGGACGGCAACAACTTCTTCACGGTCACCGCCAACCAGGTGGACGCGACGACGTGGAACAACGCCACGCACCACGGCTTCTTCATGATCCTCAACGTCGCGATCGGCGGCGGCTTCCCCGCGGCGTTCGGCGGCGGGCCGACCGCGGCGACGCAGTCAGGCGTGCCGATGGTCGTCGACTACGTGAGCGCCGCGACGTCCGGCGGGGGCACGACTCCCCCGCCCGCGGGCGGCGGGAAGTCGATCACCAACGGGAACGGCCTGTGCCTCGACAACAACGCGGCGAGCACGGCCAACGGCAACAGGATCCAGATCTGGGACTGCAACGGCAGCATCGCCCAGCAGTGGACCTTCGTGCAGGCCGGCACGACGCTGCACGTCCAGGGCAAGTGCCTCGACATCACGGGGGGCGGCACGGCGAACGGCACCAAGGTGCAGCTCTACGACTGCAACAACACGGGCGCGCAGGTGTGGATCCCGCAGTCCAACGGGTCGTACTACAACCCCGCCTCCAACCGGTGCCTCGACAACCCCGCGGGCTCCACGACCCGCGGCACGCAGGTCCAGATCTGGGACTGCAACGGCTCGGGCGCGCAGCGCTGGACCCTGCACGCCTGACGACGACGGGCCGGGCACGCCAGGGGGCCGTGCCCGGCCGTCGTCGCCTCCGATGCCGCGGGGAACGCCCGCGGCACCCATCCACGAAGGAGCAGGTCAATGAGGACCAGCAGACGCATGCTCGGCGCGCTCAGCGCGCTGGCGGTCGCGGCGGCCACGGCGCTCGTCGCCGCGGCACCGGCCCAGGCGGTCGGCCCGGACAAGTTGCCCGTCACGGTGACGAACTCGAGCGGGCGCGGGGAGGCGGTGTACCTGTACGTCCTGGGCACCAACCTGGCGACGGGCAAGCTCGGGTACGTCAACGCGGGCGGCACGTTCACGGCGTGGCCGGCGGGTTCCCTCCCGCCGTCGCCCGCCCCCGACGTCGCGATCGGCGGGCCGGGCAACGGCTCCTCGACGGCGATCCAGGTGCCGCGCGGGATCTCGGGGCGGATCTACTTCTCGCTCGGGTCGAAGCTCACGTTCTTCCTCACGCCCGACGGGCTCGTCCAGCCGGCGCCGTGGGCGTCCGGCGACGCCAACCACGACATCCTGTTCGACTGGAGCGAGTTCACGTACAACGACGCGGGCCTGTGGCTGAACAGCTCGCAGGTCGACATGTTCGCGGTGCCGCACGCGGTGACCGTGACCGGCGCGTCGGGCACCAAGCGAACCGGTGACCTCGTCGCCAACGGCCGCGACGCCGTGATCAACGGCATCGCGGCGCAGCCCGGGTGGGCGAACACCGTCGTCAAGCGGTCCGACGGCACAGTCCTGCGGGTCCTCGCGCCGGGCAAGGCGGCGGGCGCGGGCCTGTTCAGCACGACCTACCTCGACTCGTACATCGCCTCGGCCTGGGGCGCCTACGCCTCGAAGACGCTCACGGTCGTCCCGTTCACGGACCAGCCGAACACGAAGTACTTCGGCCGGACGTCGGGGACGGTCATGAGGTTCACCAACAGCGCGGGCACCCAGGTGGCCTCGTTCAACCGGCCCAGCAGCGCCGACGTGTGGGGCTGCGACGGCGCGCTCGGAGCACCGAACGACACCGTGGTCGGCCCGATCGCCCGCACCCTGTGCGCCGCGCTCAACCGCGGCACGCTCGGGACGGTCGACACCCAGCCGAGCACGGACGCGTCGGCGTTCTACAAGAGCAGCCCGACGAACCAGTACGCGCGGATCATCCACGCGAACCAGGCCGACGGGAAGGCGTACGCCTTCGCGTTCGACGACGTCGGCAACTTCGAGTCGCTCGTCAACGACGGCTCGCCGACCGCGGCCGGGCTCGTCATCGAGCCGTTCACCGGTGGCGGCGG
>NZ_QWKP01000184.1 GCF_003470205.1 Cellulomonas rhizosphaerae | reverse complement strand
GACGGGGGGCGGCCGGTCGCGGAGCGGCCGGTCGGGGCGTGGCTGCCGGGCGCGGCGCGGGGGCCGGGCTCGCGGCGGCCGGAGCCTTGGGGGCAGCAGCCTTGGGCGCGGCCTTGGGGGCAGCGGCCTTCGGAGCGGCCTTGGGGGCAGCAGCCTTCGGGGCAGCCTTGGGGGCGGCCTTCACGGGCTCGGCCTCGGGAGTCGCCTCGACAGGCGCGTCCTTGGCCGCCTCGACCTCGGGCGTGACCTCGGCGGCGGCCTCGGCGGGCGCCTCCTCGACGACCTCGACCTCGGCAGCAGCAGGAGCCTCGGCCACCGGCGCCTCGACCGCGGAGGTCTCGACGGCAGGGGCAGCGGAGGCCTCGTCGGCCGGGGCCTCGTCGCTCTGGGCTGCCTTGGCGGCCGCCTTCGCGGCGTTCTCCTCACGGGCGGCGGCGGCCTGGGCGGCGCGACGCTGCTCGAGCTTCTGGTCGGCCTTCTTGTGGGTCGGGCCCAGCACCATGACCATGTTGCGGCCATCCTGCTTCGGCATCGACTCGATGAAGCCCAGCTCGGTCACGTCGTCGGCGAGCCGCTGCAGCAGCCGCACGCCCATCTCCGGGCGCGACTGCTCGCGACCGCGGAACATGATCATGACCTTGACCTTGTCGCCGGCCTTGAGGAACCGCTCGACGTGGCCCTTCTTGGTGCCGTAGTCGTGCGGGTCGATCTTCAGCCGGAAACGAATCTCCTTGAGGACCGTGTTGGTCTGGTTGCGCCGTGCCTCGCGCGCCTTCATGTCGGCTTCGTACTTGTACTTGCCGTAATCCATGATCTTGCAGACGGGCGGACGGGCGTCAGGTGCGACCTCGACCAGGTCGAGGTCTGCGTCCTGCGCCAGGCGCAGTGCGTCTTCCACGCGCACGATGCCGACCTGCTCGCCGTTGGGGCCGACCAGGCGGACCTCGGCTACGCGGATCCGATCGTTGATGCGGGGCTCGCTGATGTGGTGCTCCTCGGTTGTCGTCTCGGGTGACATCGCAGGAACGAAGAAGGCCTCCGTCGTGCGATCGCACGAGCGGAGGCCTGGTCGTCCGAGCGGGACGACCCCGAGGTCGGCCACACGTTCTCGTCGGCGGGCCGACGAGCCGGACTGGAACCCGGTCCCGGTTGAGCGGCGAGGCCGCACGGTCGGTACCCAGGTGGGATGGACTCCGCTTGTGCATCCGGGCCCGCGCGCCCATCTACCCGGAGGCATGCAGGCGTGCGAGACCGAATCAGTCGAGTGCAAGGCTACCAGAGGATCGCCGACCACCCGACGGGACGTGCCTCACACCCCAGCGCGTCACACGTCGTACGCGTCCAGCGCGACCGGCAGGGCCGCGATCACCTGGTTGCCGACGGCGGGCAGCCCGACGAGAACCGCGGCGACCACCTCGTCGCGCGTCGCGCCCAGCTCGCGCAGGCGCTGCACGTGGAACGGCAGGCCCGAGTGCAGACCGGTCGCAGCCAGCACCGCGACGTAGGCGAGCTCGTCGGTGCGCTCGTCGAGCGTGCTCGCGTCCGCGAGCGAGCGCACGGCGGTCATCCACGCCGCGTGGTGGGCTGGGGCCTGCGTGGCGAACGTCTGGAACGCGGTGCTGACCGACATGGAAGTACCTCCTGTGCTGGACGGGCCGTCGAGGACGACCGTAGAACCGTGATCGCCGTGCGCGGCAGGACCTACGACCGATGGGAGAATCGAGGTATGAGCGAGCCCGCCGACACGACCACTACCTCAGCCACGCGCGACATCGCCGACGTCGCCGCGGTCGAGGTCATCACCACCGCAGCCGTCCATCTCATGAGCGCGGCAGCCGTCAAGTGCGGCCTCGCCGTCGACGAGGGCGACGGGAGCGACTACCTGGACCTCGACGAGGCCCGCAAGCTCATCACCGCGCTCGCCGCGCTCGTCACGGCCTCGGCCCCGGACATCGGCAACCAGCACGCCCGCTCGCTGCGGGACGGCCTGCGCTCGCTGCAGCTCGCGTTCCGCGAGGCCTCGGCGTTCCCCGACGCGCCCGGCGAGGGCCCCGGCGAGAAGTACACCGGCTCGGTCGTCTAGCCCCTACGCGTCGACGAGCGTCGGCACGTCGGCCGCGCGGCCGGCGCGCCGGCGTCGCGTCAGCCGCAGGGTCGTCAGCCCGCCGAGCGCCACGCCGCCGCCGACGACGGCCGCGGCCAGGAACCCGGCGCCCGGGTGCGAGCGGTCGATGACGAAGCCGACGACGGGAGCGCCGAGCGCGTTGCCGACCGTCGACATCGTGCCGCTCCAGCCCATCACCTCGCCGCGGCGCCCCTCCTCCACCAGGGAGACGAGCGTCGCGTTGATCGCGGACAGGGCCGGAGCGCACGGCAGCCCGGCCACGACGACCGCGACCGCGAGCCACAGCGGTGCGGGTGCGAACGCCGCCGGCACGGTCGCCAGGGCAAGGATCGCGACGAGCACGAGCGGCGGCACAGCGCGCTTGCTCGCGCCGTACACGAGCCCGCCGACGACCGAGCCGCCGGCCCACAGCGCGATCATCCAGCCCACGTCGCCGGGGCGACCGACCTCGTTGAGCGCGGCGACGAGCGCGACGTCCGTGCCGACGAGCACGAAGCTCGCGGCCAGCCCGGACAGCAGCACGACGAGCAGCGCGGGCGTGATCACGCGGGTGCGGACGACCTCGGCGGCGGGGGCGCCGACCTGGGTCGGCACCTGCGAGCGCGTCGGGGGGTTCGCCCACATGAGCAGCACGCCTGCGGCCACGGTGATGCAGCCGACGACGGTCAGCGCGGCGGTCGTCGAGACCTGCGTGGCCAGGACGACGCCGAGCACGGGCGCGAGCATGAAGGTCAGCTCGACGCAGACCGAGTCGAGCGCGAACGCGGATCGCTGCAGCGGGAACGGCACGAGCACCGAGAGCGACTGCCGTGTGACCGAGAAGACCGGGACGAGGAACAGCCCCGCGACGAACGACGCCGCGATGAGCGCCTCGTAGCCCAGGTGCGGCGCGGTGAGCCACACGGCCGACTCGACGACGATCGACGGCGCGATCGCGCGCCGCAGACCGACGCGGTCCACCAGGCGCCCACGCCACGGCGCACCGATCGCGGCGCCGACGGTCGCCGCCCCGGCCACGATGCCCGCCTGCGCGTAGCCGCGGTCGAGCGTGGTGACGACGTGCAGGGTCAGGACGACGCCGACCATCGACGCGGGCATCCGCGCGACGAACCCGACCAGGTACAGCCGCGCGACGCCGGGCAGGCGCAGCACGGGTCCGTACGTCGAGAGCATGGGTTCCATTCTCCCCGGCGTGCGCAGGTGCCTCGACGTGATTTCCGTCGCGTGCCCGAGCACCCCGCGCCCGTCCGGCCACAGCGTGCCGCCCTATCCTGAGCCTGTGCTGTCCCCCGAGGAGCTCCCCGTCGCCGAGGCCGGGCCGAGCGCGGACACCGCCGAACCGCCCCGCCGCCGCGGGCGTGCCGCGCCCGCCGTGATCGCCCTGCTGGCGCTCCTGCTCGTGGCCGCCGTCGTCGTCGGCGCCGTGCTCGTCACACGCCTGCAGGATCGCAACGACGAGTGGCAGGCGTCGAGCACGCGCTGGCAGGCCCTGGCCACGGCCGCCGGGGAGCAGGCCGCGAGCGCGGAGGCCGCGCGCGCCCAGGCCGAGGCCGACCTCGCCACCACCACCCAGCAGCTCGCGACCGCGAAGAAGCGCATCACCGAGCTCGCCGACGAGAAGGCCGAGCTGGCCGACTCCGACGCGAGCCGGCAGCAGCTCGTCGCCTACCAGTCGCGGGTCTCGAAGGCCGCGGGCGACGTCGCGGCCGCGCTGACCAAGTGCGTCGACGGCCAGCAGCAGCTCATCGCCTACCTCGACGACGCCTCGAGCTACGACCCCGACGATCTCGCCCGGTACCGCAGCGACGTCTCGAGCGTGTGCGGCGCGGCCACGGACGCCAACGCCGCGCTGCAGCGAGCGCTGGACGCCGGATGAGGGTGCGGCCCGGCGCCCGCTGCAGTGCGGCGCTGGCGCTCGCCGCCGTCCTCGCCGGGTGCGGCGTGGTGCCCGGCCCCCCGCCGCCGGTCCCGACGTCGGTCGTCCCGCCCGTCGCGTCGGCGACGACGGCCGCCGACGTCTCCCCCGACGGCTTCGACACCGCGCACCGCATCGCGCTGCGGCTGCGCGCCGTCGACTGCGACGGCCTGGCCACCGGGTCCGGCTTCGCGATCGACGCGCACACGCTGGTGACGGCACGGCACGTGGTCGACGAGTCGTCGTCGGTCCAGGTCAGCACGTACGACGGGCACGACGTCGTGACGACCACGGCCGAGATCGCCCGCGACGCGGACCTCGCGATCGTGCGCACCCGCGACGCACTTCCCGTCGCGCCCGAGCTCGCCGACGCCGACCCCGCGGTCGGTGACCGGGTCACCGTCGTCGGCTACCCGCTCGGCAAGGAGCTGCGCGTCACGACCGGCCACGTCACGCGCGCCCGGGACGACCCGCTGCACGAGAACGCGGCGCCCGTCCTCGCGACCGACGCGCCCGTCGAGCCCGGCTCGTCGGGCTCCCCCGTGCTGGACGACGACGGCCACGTGGTGGGCGTCGTGTATGCCAAGGGGCAGGACGACACGACGTTCTTCGTGCCTGTGAGCACGTTGCAGTCCATGCTGGACGACGAGGACGCGTTCGTCCCCACACCCGGCTGCAGCTGACCACCCGGAGGACACGATGACCGACAACCCGCGCTTCGACGCCGCCCACCTGACCAACGCCGTGAGCGACACCGTCACCGTCCGCCGCGTCTTCGGCGAGGCGTACGAGTCCCACGGGTCGACCGTGGTCCCGGTCGCCCGGGTCTGGGCAGCGACGGGCATGGGCCTGGGCGACGGCGAGGGCGGGCTGCCGACCTACCGGGCCGCGGCCGACGACGGCGGCGTCGGTGGTGGGCACGGCGGCGGGCACGGGGGCGGCGGCGGGTACGGCGTGCACGTCAAGGCCGTGGGCGTCTACGTGATCGACGACGCCGGCGTGCACTGGCAGCCGTCGCTGGACGTCAACCGCGTGATCCTCGGCGGTCAGGCGGCCGCTGCCGCGGTGCTCTCGGCGGGGGCCATCGCCTGGGCGATCCGCGGGATCGCGCAGAGCTTCCGCAAGTAGGTCAGGCCGCCCGCAGGCGCAGCTCAAGGCCGTCGACGCGGTTCGCGATGGTCTCGTCGGCCGCGAGCGCGCCGTTGACGCGCGCGAGCACCGCGTCGAGCCCGGCGCGGTCGAGGCCAGCGACGAGCGTGACGACGACGGCGACCTCGGCGCGCGAGCCCGGAACGGCGTCCGTGGCCACCACCTGCGGGATCGGCGCGAGCGCGGCCGCGACCGCACCCCGGACGTCGGCGTCGACCTGGCCGTCGACGACCGCCGGGCGCCAGGTCTGCTCCTGCGCGAGCGCCCACACCGCGGGTCGCGGCACGAGCACGGTCACGGGGCCACCGGCGTCGACGACCATGACCTCCCAGCCCTCCTGCACCGCGGACAGCGCCGCGCGCGCGACGCCCGACGGCACAGGCCGGGCGGCCGTGCGCCACAGCGCGAGGCTCGCGACGCTCGTGAACACCGGCAGCGCGGTGCGGCCGTCGGGCGCCTGCAGCGCGACGATGCCGGCCGAGGCCTCCTTGTCGACGGTGTGCTCGTGGCCGTCGTGCACGACGACGTCCTCGACCTCGAGCTCGGCGAGCACCGGCACGAGGACGCGCGTGCCCGCGAGCGCGGCGACGACCTCGGGCACCGACCCGGTGCCCGACCCGTAGGAGGCGAGCGCCGCGGCGAGCGCGGGGTCGGCGGTGCCGTCGTCGCCCGCGAACGGGGACGTCGGCGGGAGCTCGCGGCCGGCCACGGTCAGGGCCGCCCGGCCACGTCCAGCGCCTCGGGCAGCGTGAACGCCCCCGCGTAGAGCGCCTTGCCGACGATCGTGCCCTCGACGCCGATCGGCACGAGGGTGCGCAGCACGCGCAGGTCGTCCAGGCTCGAGATGCCGCCCGACGCGACGACGGGGGCGTCGGTGCGCGCGCAGACCTCGCGCAGCAGCTCGACGTTGGGCCCGCGCAGCGTGCCGTCCTTCGTCACGTCCGTGACGACGTAGCGCGAGCAGCCGGCCTCCTCGAGGCGCGCGAGCACGTCCCACAGGTCACCGCCCTCCTGCGTCCAGCCGCGCGCGGCCAGCGTGGTGCCGCGCACGTCCAGGCCGACCGCGACCTGCTCGCGGTGCGCCTCGATGACGCGCGCGGTCCAGTCCGGGTTCTCCAGCGCCGCGGTGCCGAGGTTGACGCGCGTGGCGCCCATCGCGATCGCCCGCTCGAGCGACGCGTCGTCGCGGATGCCGCCCGAGAGCTCGATCTTCACGCCCTTGCCCGCGAGCTCGGCGGTGACTTCGGCGAGCAGGCCCGCGTTGGAGCCGCGCCCGAAAGCCGCGTCGAGGTCGACGAGGTGGATCCACTCGGCCCCGCCCTCGTACCAGTCGAGCGCGGCAGCGAGCGGGTCGCCGTAGCCAGTCTCGGAGCCGGCCTCGCCCTGGACCAGGCGCACGGCCTGGCCGTCGGCGACGTCGACGGCGGGAAGCAGCTCGAGGCGCGCCTCGGGGGTGGTGCTCATGGCTGGTGGTGCTCCGTTTCTCGGGTCGACCCGGGGCGCGGCCCCGGCAAGGCTCAGCGCAGGGAGGCGACCCAGTTGGTCAGCAGCTGCGCGCCGGCATCGCCGGACTTCTCGGGGTGGAACTGCGTCGCGGACAGCGGCCCGTTCTCGACCGCGGCGACGAAGGGACCGCCGTGGTCCGCCCAGGTGACCAGGGGGCGGTTGATCGGCGAGTCCGTCGGGATGTCGTCGGTCAGGGGGAACGTGCGGGCCGCGTAGGAGTGCACGAAGTAGAAGCGCTCGTCGCCGATGCCGTCGAACAGCGTGGTGCCCTGCGGCGCCTCGACCGTGGCCCAGCCCATGTGCGGGACGATCGGCGCCTCGAGCCGGTCGACGACGCCGGGCCACTCCCCCAGCCCGTCGGCCCGCTCGCCGTGCTCGACCCCCTCGGCGAACATGACCTGCATGCCGACGCAGATCCCGAGCACCGGGCGGCCACCGGCGAGGCGGCGGTCGACGACCTGGTGGCCGTCGACGCCCTGCAGGCCCGCCATGACCGCGGCGAACGCCCCGACGCCGGGGACGACCAGCCCGTCGGCCTCGGACGCGGCGCGCTTGTCGGCGGTGAGCTCGACCTGCGCGCCCACCCGCTCGAGCGCACGCACGGCGGAGCGGACGTTGCCGAAGCCGTAGTCCAGGACGACGACGCGCGCGGGGGTGCTCACGCCGCCCAGGTTACCGGCGGCAGCCCGCCCGACCGCGCCGGTCCCGGGGTGCGAGACGTGCGCTCAGTGCCCGCCCTGGCTGCGGCTGCGCCGACGCGCGCCCCGCAGCGCGAGCCCGGGCAGCGCGAGCCGCGCGTACCGCCGGGCCTGCGCGCGCCGGCCACCCACGGGTGGCCCGGGCCGCACGGGCGGCAGGGTCCCGAGGCTCGCGAGCACGCCGGGCAGCTCGTCGGGCTCGGGGTGGAAGTAGTTCTCCGCGCGCCACTGCGGCGTCGGCGCGAAGAAACGCCCCGCCCCGAGGTCGCGCAGCGTGCCGAGCAGGCCGCTGCCCTCGTACACGGTGGTGAGGTTGTCGTCGCCCACGCCGAAGTCCGCGAGCACCAGCCCACGCAGTCCCGCCGCGAGCGCCTCGAGGAGCGCGGTCGAGCTGACCGTGACCAGCGCCGTGCCGGGCGTCAGGTGCGCGGCGAGCGGCCCGGTGACCAGCGTGACCGGGGCGTCGTCGCGCAGCCCGCGCCACAGCACGTCGTACGGGTACGGCTCCTCGTGCGTCTGCACCTGGCCCGCGACCGCGCGCAGCTTGACGACGACCTCGAGGTCCGGGCGGGCGCGCGCGAGGGCCGCGAGCGAGCGCAGCACCGCACGGCGCTCGTCGGGCGACGTCGGGAACTTGGCCTGGGGCGCGAACACGACGCGCGCGAGCGGAGCCTCGTCGGCCGGCGTGTCGGCGGCCGACGAGAGGAACGCGAGCCGGTTCACAGCGAGCACCGGGTCGACCCCGGCGGCGCGGGCCGCGAGCGCGAACGCGTCACGCTCGCGGCGCGAGTGCACGACGAAGACGTCGACCCCGGCCCGGAACCGCAGCGCCCGCTCGGTCGCCGGGATCGACATGCCGGGCAGGCCCGACACGACGACCGGCCGGTACGGCAGCCCGGCGATCACCCGGACCAGCGCTTCGGCGGCCGGGCCGGTCGTCGCGACGAGCACGACGTCCGGACGCGTGCGCCGCAGCCGGGCGGCGAGGCCGAGCAGCGAGTGGTCGTCGACGACGCGGCCGTCCCAGGCCGTGCCCGCGACGGCCGCGGTGGTCTGCGCGTCGTCGGGGCGGACCGGAGTGCGGAGCACCACGAGCTCGCGCCGCGGGATCGAGCCCAGCCGGTCGAGCGTGGCGGCCGCCCACTTCACGTAGGAGTCGGAGTCGGCGACGGCGAGGACGGAGCCGAGGGTCATCGCGTTCGTCCTGTCGGCATGGAAGCATCGTCGCAGGTCAACGTCGTCTGCTTCACCGGCGGCCGTCCGTTGGTCGCGATTCGCGCGGCAGACGGCCGAGCACTCGGCTCGCGAGCGACAGGCGAGGGACTGTGGCCGTCCGAGGCGCTGCTGCTGGCGCGGCGGTCGTTGCCTGGGCTTCGGCGAGCTCGAGCGTCCGCGCCTTGGCCCGACGCCGCGCCGACGCTCGGACGTGCTCGGCGTATGCCGCCTCGTGCGGCGGCCCGCCAACGATCCGGAGCACATCGGACGCGGCCAGGACGGCCTGCCCCGCGTCCGTGGCACACACGGTCGTCCCCACGGCGCTGGCGAACTCGGTGACGGCGAGCCCGAGCCGCGCGAGCGGTGCCGCGGTTTCGAGGCTCGGGAGAAGCCCCACTCCGGGAAGGCGGAGCTCGACTCGTCGCAACGGATCCTCCGCGTGGTGGGCTGCGAGGGCCGCACGCCAGCGGCGACCCGACCCGGCGACGCCTGAGGCCACCAGGACTCCGTCTGGACGCCGCTCGACCTCAAGGCCGTCGTCGAACCCGCCGGCAGGCGGAGGCACCGCCGCTAGCCCAGAGTCGACCGCCAAGGAACCCAGGACCGTGGCGAACCGCCGTCGGAAGTGCTCGTTGGAGAACTCGTCCCTGTAGCGGGCCGCGGCTGCCCGAGCGAGCACAGCCGATCGGGCAGGGTCGTCGACCAGCTGCTCGAGTGCACTGACCAACGCGTCGACGTCCCTCACGTCGAAGGTGGTGGCGCACGTACCGTCGACGACTTCGGGGATGCCGCCGACGAGAGTGGTCACGATCGGCGTTCCCAGCTGCATCGCTTCGAGGAGCACGAGCGGCATGGCCTCCGTCTGCGACGCGATGACGAGCGCGTCGGCGGCCGCCACGTACTCCAACGCACGAGTCTTCGGCACCTCTCCGACGAATGTCACGGCGCCGCCGAGCCCGTGCGCCGACACGAGGGCTTCAAGCTCGTCGGCATAGCGCTGTTCACGCACACGCCCCACGAAGTAGACGTGCAGCGTGACCTCTCTCCGCTTTTCTCGTAGGCGGCGCACGGCGTCAATGACGTCGATCTGCCCCTTGAGCCGCTGGACGGTCCCGACCACCACGATGGACACCTCGCCTGGGTCGAGGCCGAGCCCGGACGCCACCTCGACGCGATCACGGTCGACGAGGTCGGAGGCGATCACGGCCTCCTCCGCGCAGGTGTTCGGCAGCACGTAGACGGGGACGTCGTGAAGACCTGCCTCCTCGACCCACAGGTCGCGGCTCCGCTCGGAGACGAAGACAAACCCGTCGTGCGCAGCCATGAGCACGTCGCGGACGTTGTTGCGATTCCACACGTCGGTGCCGTAGAAGTCGAAGGCGGTCGGCTCCTCGTGCATGATCGCGACCTTGTGCCCCCTGCGGTGCTCGCGCCGGTATCCAGAGGGGAGATGAGTCACGAACGAGCCCATGCCGTTGACCAGGTGGAGGCGCGGTGCGTGGCGTCGATACTCCGCTGCAGACGTGGTGTAGGCCAATCCGTCCGCCGGGTAGATCGGTGCGATGCCGTTACCGACGACCAGCGTCGAGTACGCAGATCGCGCGAGCCCGTCGAGGTACGCGTGGTCGGTGAAGGCTATGCCCGTGTCAGTCTTGCCGACGTACCTCGTGAGGTATGCGACGTCGTACTTCTCGTCGGCGCCCGTCACGTCCTCGGGCGAGGTCGCTGCGTAGTTCTCCATGTCGGCTTTCGCTCGGTCCGGGGGGCGCCCTCCGGCGCGGTTGTCTGAGGCGAGGATGCCAAGAGCGCAGGGTCAGTAGAGGTCTGCACGCACGGCGCCAGCCAATGTTCACCTCGCGTTCCGCCAGGCGTCAGGCACGGCATCCGGAGGACCCCCTCGCGTCACCTGGCCCTCCTAGGGTCCGGTCAACGGCACGTGAGACCACGCGCCGGACCACCGGGAGGAAGTCGCGTGAACAACGTCAGGCGCCGCGCACGGCGGGCCGTCACCGGGGTCGCCCGACGGACGGCGACCACGCTCGCCCCGTCGCTGCGGCTCAACCGTCGCTACGCCGCCGTGGTCTCGTCCGTCTCCGCGACGGCCACGGGAGTGTCCTCGAGCTCGCAGTGGCAGCGCATCGTGCTGACGCAATCGGTCCTCGCGCACTCCCAGGCGCTCGCCGACCTGCGGCGCAACGCCCCGCGGTCGCTCGCGGTCGAGGCCGGCGTCCGGCCGTGGCACGGCGCGTGGCCCGCGCTGTTCACGTCGCTGCTCGACGTCGCCCGACGCGCGCAGTCCGCGGGCGAGACCGAGCTGGCCGTCGAGATCTACCGCCTGCTGGTCGAGTCCCGCCCGGTCTCGCAGGGCAGCTGGAAGGGTCTGGCCACGAGCCTGGACGCGCTCGGCGACTACGCGGGGGCCCGCGCGGCCGCAGGTCGGTACCGCGCCCTGACCGGCCACGACCTCGACCTGCCCAACGACGGCGCCCGCGGCTGGGACTCCGGTGCCGGCGCCGCGCGGCTCGACGAGTCGCTGGCCGCCCTCGCGGGCGGGCTCGAGGTGCCCGACGCCGTCGACGCCTGGGTGCGCGCCGAGCAGCTGGTGCTCGCCGGGAGCGACGGCCTGCCGACCTTCGCGTCCGCCCTCGCGGCGACCCGCACCGCCGGGACCGGGTTCGGCGCGGGTTACGAGGCGCTCGTCGCCCGGACCGTGGCCGCCGGCGAGCCGCTCACGCCGCTCGCGCCGCTCGTCGCCGCCGTGAACGGTGCCCGCCGGCTGCCGACCCGCGGACGGCTCACGCCCGACGAGGCCGTGGCGCTGCGCACCCTCGACATGTCCGGGCTGCGGCAGTACCTGGCCGGGAAGTCCGTGTGCCTGGTCGCCAACTCGGCGCGCCTGCTCGAGCACGACGCCGGCCCGCTGATCGACTCCTACGACGTCGTCGTCCGGTTCAACTCCTTCGCGATCGACGCGCCGCACACGGGCACGAAGACCGACGTGCACGCGACGATCCACCTGCACAGCTTCAACTGGTCGCGCCCGGTCGACGTGCGCCTCGTGTTCAGCGGCAAGCGCGACCTGTGGCGCTCGTCGGTGCTCGAGCACGTCGAGCCCGGTGCGCAGACCTACCTGGGCGACGAGTCGCTGCGCTGGCCCGCGCTCAGCCTGTTCACGCCGTCGGAGCGCGCGGACTTCAAGGTCCCGACGACGGGCTTCAACACCCTGCGGCTCGTCGACTACGTCGACGTCAGCACGGCGATCGACCTCGTCGGCTTCGACTTCTACGACGGCGGCGCGTACCGAGTCCCCGAGGCGATGCACCTGCCCGTGGCGGCGGCGCACAGCTACGAGAACGAGCGGCGCTGGGTCATGGACCGCGCCGTGTCCACCACCGACATCACGATCAGCCTGAGGTGAGCACCCCCATGACCGGACGCACCCACGACAGAGCGTTCGTCGCGTTCGTCGACGACAACTACTTCCCCGGCTTCGTCGTGCTGCTCAAGAGCCTGACGCTGACGAACCCGGACGTCGAGGCGGACGTCGTCGTCCTGCACGACGGCCTGTCCCTGGCGAACATCTCGCGCGCCGTCTCGCTGCGGCCCGACCTGCGCTTCGTGCGCGTGGAGACCGAGCGCTACGAGCGCTACCGCAAAGGCTCGGCCGCGAACTACCTGTACACGAAGGCGTACTACATCCTCGACGCGTTCCGGCTCACGGGGTACCGCACGATCGTCACGCTCGACACCGACATGGTGGTGCTCGACCGCATCGACGACCTGTTCGCCCTCGACGCCCCGTTCGCCGCGGTCCCGCAGTTCTTCGACTCCGACGGCGGCCGCAAGCTCAACAGCGGGCTGCTGGTGTTCGACCAGACCTACACCGACGGCACGTTCGCGGCGCGGCTGGACGCGATCGGCGAGAGCGGGCAGTACGAGCTCGAGCGGCACGACCAGGGCGTCATCACCGCGGCGCTCGACGGCGACTACCTGCACCTGCCGCGCCGGTACAACTGGGTCAAGCGCGCGACGCGACGCGGCGGGGTGCCGCCGCAGGACACGGCGATCCTGCACTTCACGGGCAAGTTCAAGCCCTGGGACGGCGGCGAGCACGGCTACGCGCGGCTCGAGGCGCTCTGGCACCAGTACGACGTGAGCGACGCGGCGTTCCTCGCCGCGTGCGCGCGGCTCGCCGAGCAGGGGCTGATCGCGGACCCGACCGCGGCCACCGCCTACAAGGCGCGGGGCGCGGGCGTGCCCGAGTCCGACGCACGCGGGCCGGTCGCCGCGCAGCGCGAGGCCACGCGCCTGCGCGCCGCGGGCGACTTCGCCGGTGCCGTGGCCCTGCTCGAGTCGCACGCCCTCGAGGCCGGGCAGCTCGACACGGGCTACGCGCTCGACCTCGCGGCCTCCTACCGGGCGGTCTCGCGCTACGAGGACGCGGCCGTCCTCGCCTCGACCGCGCTGGCCTCGAGCCGCGCGGGCGAGGCGCACGTCGCGCTCGCCGAGGTCGCGTGGATCGTCGGCGACCTGGACGGGGCGCGCGAGCACGCACGCTCGGCGCTCGCGCTCGAGCCGCTGCGGCACAAGGCGCGCCTGGTGCACGCCCGCGCCGTGCGCGAGACGCCGGACGCCGAGGTCGTCGCGAGCAGGGACCCCGACGGCATCACGCTGTCGCACGCCGCGTTCTACGTCGACCCGCTCGGCAACTACGGCGACGTGCTGCTGCCCGCCGCGGTCCGCGAGGTCGCCACGCACGTGCGCGGCGTCGCCGAGTGGCACGGCGTGCACGTCCACCAACTGTTCGACGAGGCCGCGGTCGAGGCCGTGAACGAGACCCGCGGGCTGCTCGTCGGCGGCGGCGGCCTGTTCCTGCCGGACACCTCGCCGAACGGGAACTCCGGCTGGCAGTGGAACGTGCCCGACGCGAGCCTCGACCGGCTGCGGGTTCCGCTCGGGCTGGTCGCCGTGGGCTACAACCTGTTCCCGGGCCAGGAGTTCCTCGGCTCGCGGTTCCGCGAGTCGCTGACCCGCATCGTGGAGCGCGCGGAGCTCGTCGGGCTGCGCAACCGCGGCTCGATCGAGCGCGTGCGCGCGCTGCTGCCCGCGGACCTCGCCGACCGCGTGACCTACCTGCCGTGCCCGACGACGATCCTCGGGCTGGTGCCCGGCACGGCGTACACGGACCCGGACCCCGTCGACGACACCGCGACGCGCGACGTCGTGTACCTCAACGTGGCCTACGACCGTTCCGCGCTGCGGTTCAAGGACGAGTACCCCGCGTTCCTCGCGCAGATCGACGCGTTCGTGCGCGGTCTCGCGGGCGTCGCGCAGGTGCGGATCGGGGCGCACACGATCCCCGACGAGCGCATCGCGGTCGACCTGTACCGCGAGCACGGCACGCGCGTCGGGGTGGACAGCTTCTTCCGGCTCGGCATCGAGGAGACCACGCGGCTCTACCGCGAGGCCGCTCTCGTGGTCGGGATGCGCGGGCACGCCGGCATGATCCCGTTCGGGCTCGGCACGCCGATCCTCAGCCTCGTCTCGCACCCCAAGCTGCGCTACTTCCTCGAGGACGTCGGCCGGCCGGAGTGGGGCGTCGACGTCGCGGAGCGGCACCTCGGCGCGCGGCTCCTCGAGCTGTCCACGGACGTGCTCGGCGCGCAGGACCGCTACCGCGCGCAGGTCGCCGAGGCGCGGCTCGCGCTGTACGACACCAGCGTCGCCGCGCTGCGGCCGTTCCTCGAGGCCATGTAGGCACCCGGCAGACAGGACGACGCCCGCACCAGGGGGCCAGTGCGGGCGTCGGAAGGCCCATCATCCCGGGCGGCGAGCCGTGGCCGCAAGGGGGAAGTTCTGTGAACGCGCTGTGAAGGCGGGCAGGGCGTCAGCGCTTGCGAGCAGAGGCAGCCAGCAGCCGCGTCGCCTTCCAGCGGGACATGCCCACGCTCGTGACCACGCCCTCGAGCTCGGACGGCTCGACCGAGCCCAGCAGCAGGTCCTCGAGCACGCCCGGCCCGTTGGCCAGCAGCAGGCCCGACGGGACCTCCTCGCCCGCCTCGCCGCCGGCCCACCGGACCGCGCGCACGTTGCCCTCGCGGCGCTCGAGCAGCACGACGGGCGTCGCGCGCAGCAGCTTGGAGACGGCGGCGGCGCCGTCGGTCGCGTTCGCAGGCTCGCGGAGCACGGCGATCGCGCCCGACGACGACGGCACGACGTCGACGTCCACGCCCGCGAGCGCGCACGCGGCGGCCAGGGGCGCGGCGATCGCCACGGGTGTCACGACGAGCGCGACCGACGGGTCCTCGTCGACCGGGGCGAACAGCGACGACAGGTCGTCGGGGACGACGAGCTCGTCGTCGTCGGCCATCAGAGCGCGCCCTTCGTGGACGGGATGCCGTCCACGCGGGGGTCGAGCGCCACCGCGAACCGCAGCGCGCGGGCGAGCGCCTTGAACTGGGCCTCGACGATGTGGTGCGGGTCGCGCCCGGCCAGCACGCGGACGTGGATGCTGAACGCCGCGTGGTGCGCGATCGACTCGAGCACGTGCCGCGTCAGGGCGCCCGTGAAGTGACCACCGATGAGGTGGTACTCCTGGCCGATGGGCTCGCCCGTGTGCACCAGGTAGGGCCGACCGGACACGTCGACGACCGCCTGGGCGAGCGCCTCGTCGAGCGGCACGGTGGCGTCGCCGAACCGCGAGATCCCGCGCTTGTCCCCCAGCGCCTCGCGCAGCGCCTCGCCGATGACGATGGCGACGTCCTCGACCGTGTGGTGCGCGTCGATGTGCGTGTCGCCGGTCGCCTTGACCGTGAGGTCGATGAGCGAGTGCTTGCCCAGCGCCGTCAGCATGTGGTCGTAGAACGGCACCGTCGTCGAGATGTCGGTGCGGCCCGTGCCGTCCAGGTCCAGCTCGACCAGCACGCTCGACTCGCTCGTCGCGCGCTCGATGCGGGCGACGCGCCTCTTCGTCGGGCTCATAGTGATGCGACCTCCACCAGGGCGTCCTTGAACGCCGCCGTCTCCTCACGTGTGCCGACTGACACCCGCAACCATCCGTCCGGACCGACCTCGCGGATCAGGACCCCGCGGTCGAGCAGACCCTGCCAGATCGCGTGCCGGTCGTCGAACATCCCGAACAGCACGAAGTTCGCGTCGGACTCGGCGACGGTCAGTCCCTTGCCCCGCAACCACACCACCAGCGCGTCTCGCTCGTCGCGCAGCGACCCGACCTGCGCCATGAGCTCGGCGCTGTGTGCGAGCGCCGCGCGGGCCACCGCCTGCGTGACCCCCGACAGGTGGTACGGCAGGCGCACGACGCGCAGCGCGTCCACGAGGTCGCTCGCCGCGGCGAGGTAACCGACGCGCGCGCCGGCCAGCCCGAACGCCTTGGACATCGTGCGGCTCACGGCCAGGTGCGGGTGGTCGGCGAGCAGCTCGAGCGCGCTGGGGACGCCGCGGCGGCGGAACTCGCCGTAGGCCTCGTCGACCACGACGACGCAGCCGCCGGGCACGTCCGCGGCGGCGGCGAGCACGGCCAGGACGGTCGAGGCCGGCAGCGCCGTGCCGGTCGGGTTGTTGGGGCTCGCGAGCAGGACGACCGACGGCGTGTGCTCGGCGATCGCCGCGCGGGCGGCGTCCGGGTCGAGGCTGAAGTCCTCCTCGCGCCGCCCCGCGACCCAGGCGGTCGAGGTGTCGCGCGCGTACTCGGGGTACATCGAGTAGGTGGGCGCGAACGACAGCGCGGTGCGCCCCGGGCCGCCGAACGCCTGCAGGACGTGCAGCATGATCTCGTTCGAGCCGTTGGCGGCCCACAGCTGCGCGACGTCGAGCCGGACGCCAGACTCGGCCGCCAGGTAGTCCGCCAGGTCGGCCCGCAGGGCCTCGAAGTCGCGGTCCGGGTAGCGGTTGAGCCCGCGAGCCGCGTCGGCGACCGCAGCGGCGATGTCCGCGACGACCTGCTCCGAGGGCGCGTACGGGTTCTCGTTGACGTTGAGCAGGTGCGGGACGTCGAGCTGCGGCGCCCCGTAGGGCTCGAGCCCGACGAGCTCCGGCCGCAGCGGCAGCGCGGGACGAGCGATGTCGGCAGTCACGGGTCCGAGTCTAGGGACGTGCGCCCGCGCGCCGGTCAGGCGTCCACAGCCGCGCGCGTGTGCGCCGCGAGCCGTGCGATGCCCTCGTCGACGCTGACGCGCGGCTCCCAGCGGAGCGCCTCACGCGTGCGCCGCTGGTCGAACCAGTGCGCGGTCGACAGCTGCTCGGCCACGAACCGGGTCAGCGGCGGCTCGCCGGGCAGCGGCAGGTGCGCCCACGCGGCGTCGAGGCCCGCGCCCGCGGCGCGCGCGAGCGCGGCGGGGACCCGGCGGTGCGGGACGGGGACGCCGCTCGCGGCGCAGATCGCGTCGATCAGCTCACGCACCGGACGCGGCTCGCCGTTGGTGACGACGTACGCCTGGCCGTAGGAGTCCGTCGGGGCCGTGAGGGCCGCGACGAGCGCGTCCACGGCGTTGTCGACGTAGGTCGTGTCGATGAGCGGCGCTCCCGAGCCGAGGATCGGCAGCCGGCCTGCGCGGGCGCGGGCGACGATGCGCCCGACGAGCTGGGTGTCCCCCGGCCCCCACACCACGTGCGGCCGCACCGCGAGGACGCGGAAGCCGGGCTGGTCGGTGGCGAGCGCGAGCTGCTCGGCGGCGGCCTTCGTCCGGGCGTACGGCCCGCGGGCGCGCGACGGCTCGGCGGGACCGGCTCCCGCACCGACGAGTGAGTCGCCCGTGTGCGCGACGGACGGCGAGGAGACGAAGACCATCCGGGAGACGCCGGCCGCGCGTGCCGCGTCGAGCACCGTGCGGGTGCCCTCGACGTTCACGGCCCGGTACTCGGCCTCGGGCCCGACGATGTCGACCTTCGCGGCCAGGTGCACCACGGCCTCGGCCCCGGCCACCGCGCGCGAGACCGCCTCGGCGTCGGTGACCGAGCCGAGCTCGTCGTGCACCCCGGCGACGCCCGAGGGGCGGCGCTGCAGCGTGCGGACGTCCCAGCCGTCGGCGACGAGCCGCGCCGCGACGGCGCCGCCGAGCATGCCGCTCGCGCCCGTGACCAGCACGGTTCTCACAGCTGCACCGTCCTCACAGGCGCGCCCGCCGTCCCGCGAGCACCGCGGAGGCCCAGCCGGCCAGGCGCGTGCGGTCGATCTTGGAGTTGTGCCGCAGGTCCGTGGGCAGGCCCGGGACGACGAGGACCGCGGCGACCGGCACGGGCAGCCCGACGAGCGCGTCGCGGACGCGCGCCGCGAGGTCGGGCTCGGCCAGACCGGCGCCCGCGGGCTCGTCGGGCTCGACGACCACCACGATCTGCTGCGTACCGCGCGGCCCTACGCCGACGACGGCCGCGCGGGCGACGCCGTCGAGGGCGTCCACGCGCCGCTCGGGCGCCACGGGCGTCACGACGCCGTGGTCGGTCGCCACGACGTGCGCGAGCCGGCCCTCGACCCACAGCCGGCCGTCGGCGTCGAGGCGCCCGACGTCGCCGGTGCGGTGCCAGCCCGCGTCGCGCGCCGAGGCGTCCTGCGTGAACCAGAGCCGGTCGTAGCGGTCCTTGAGGTGCGGGCCGGTCACGAGGATCTCGCCGAGCACGTCAGGCTCGTCGCTCGGGAGGCCGACGGCCGTCCCCTCGTCGGCCAGCGCACTGATCGTCACGCGCGCTCCCTGGACCGGGCGACCGACGCACACTCCGGGGCCGTCGCCGGCCGCGAGGATCTCGTCGAGCTCGACGTCGGTGACGGGCAGCATCTCGGTCATGCCGTACGGCGTGTGCAGGTGGGCACCGGGGAGCAGGCCGCGCACCGCGAGCAACAGGTCGGCGGGCACGGGTGCCCCGGCCGAGAGCAGCGTCTCGACGCCCGCCAGCGCCGCGCGGTCGTCGTCGCTCGCGTCGTCCTGCGTCGCGAGGATGCCCGCGAGCGCCGCGGGCGAGGCGAACACGACCGCGCCGTCGACCGCGCGCACGGCAGCGGCCAGCGCCGCGGCGGTGAGCGTGCGCGGCGCGGTCACGTCCATGTCCGGGCTCACGCTCGTCGCACCCAGGGCGGGACCGAGCAGCGCGAACGGGGCGAACGCGGCGACGAACGAGCACTCCGCGGAGATGCCGTAGGTGCTCGCGACGGCGTCGCGCATGCCGGCCAGGCCGCGGTGCGTGTAGACCACGCCCTTGGCCGGGCCGGTCGAGCCGGAGGTGAACAGCACCGCGGCCTCGTCGTCGGCGTCCGGCCATGCGAGCTCCGCGTCGGACACCGCACCCAGGTCGGACAGCTCGACGAGCGTCGCCTCGACGCCCAGGGCGGACCTGACGCGGCGGTTGATCGGGCCGGCGGCGACGAGCGTGGGCGCCCAGCGGAACGCCTTCGCGGCCAGCAGCGCGCGCTCGATGCCGATCACGGCCACGGGCTCGGAGGCCTTGACTGCGCGCGAGAGCGCGCCGACGCCCAGCCCGGCGTCCGCGACCACGACGACCGCCCCGAGGCGCAGGCACGCGTAGAGCACCGCGGTGAGGTCCGCGCCGGGCGGCACGAGCACCGCGACCCGGTCCCCCGGCCGGACGCCGATGACGGCCAGGCCGCGCGCGATCTCCTCGGTGCGGCGGGCCAGCGCGCGCCAGGACACGGTGCGGGAGGTGTCGCCGTGCAGCTCGACCAGCGCGGGACCGTTGTCGGCGGCCCGCTCGGTGAGCGTCGCGCCGAGGAGCCGGACGGGAGGGCGCTCGGGGGTGGTCACCGGTGCGGCCGGTGCGGCGACGCGGGTGTCGAGCCAGCGCAGCACGCCGGTCGCGACGTCCTCGTCCTCCGCGACGAGGTGGCCCGCGGTCGGGTACCGGTGCACGTCGGCGTGCGGCAGCCGGTCGAGCAGGTCGCGCAGGAACCGGTCGGAGAACACGGGGTCGCGCGCGCCCCAGGCCAGCAGCGCCGGGACGTCGAGCTCGCTGACGCCCGCGGCGATCCGCTCGAGCTCGGGACGGCTGACGTGCTCGGCGACCGCCGGGATGTCCGCCACGAAGTCGCCGACCGCGGCGCGGCGGGCGGCCGTCCGGTACGGCGCGCGGAACGCGTTGCGCACGGCGCCGTCCAGGCGCGGGTGGGCGAGCGCGAGCGTGGTGTCGATGAACCCTGTGGTCGTCACCGTGGCGGCCTGCCGGACGCCCGGGACCATCACGGGGCGCAGCGCCGCGGGGGCGCGCTCGGCCAGCGGCTGGAAGACGGCGGTGTTGAGCAGCACGACGCCCGCGAGCAGCTCGGGGTGGTCGACGGCCCAGCCGAGGCTGATCGAGCCGCCCCAGTCGTGGCCCGCCGTGACGACCGGCTCGGTCAGGCCGAGGGTGTCGGTCAGCTCGCCGAGCTCGCGCACGCGGTCGGCGAGCAGGTGGGTGTCCCCCGTGCGCTGCGAGAAGCCCATGTCGAGCTGGTCGACCGCGATGACGCGCCACGGGCGGTCAGCAGCGGTCGCGGCCGCGACGAACGTGCGCCACAGGTAGGACCACGTCGGGTTGCCGTGCACGCACAGCAACGTCCCGACCGGCTCAGCCGTGAGCTGCGCGGCGTTGTCGAGCACGTGCCACGCGCCCGAGGGGGTCCGCACCACGCGGGACCAGGCAGGGTCGAGCCCCGGCAGCCCGCTCGGTGCGAGCGTGGCCACCGTCGTCGGGGCGATCACCAGACGATCTCCGTCATCGCGGTGTTCAGGCCCGAACCCACGCCCATGCAGACGACGCGGTCCCCCGCGCTCAGCGAGTCCGCCTCGGCGGCCAGCGTCATGGGCAGGGACGCGGGCCCGACGTTGCCCCACCGCGGGTACGTCGTCGGCACCAGACGGCGGTCGAGGCCCAGGGCGTCGACGATCGAGGTGGTGTGGACCGTGGAGACCTGGTGCGTGATGAACCGGTCCGCGGCGTTCCAGTTCCAGCGCGGCTCGGCCTCGTTCCACGCGTCGACGACGAGCTCGAGCCCGCCGTCGAGCAGGCCCTGAGGGTCGGTCGACATGCCGTCCGGTCCACCGACGCACAGCGTGTGGTGCTGCGTCGCGGCGCGCGAGACGCCGCCGAGCACGCGGTGGGCCCCAGGGTGCAGGCTCGCCGGGCCGAGCACGGCGGCCGCCGCGCCGGCACCGAGCGTCAGCGTCGCGAACTCCCGCAGGAAGTCGTCGCGCGTGGAGTCCTCGTGCGAGAGGCGCCGGATGGTCGCCTCCTGCGTCGGGCGGGGGTCCTCGCCGTCGACGATCACGGCGTAGCGGATCTGGCCCGCGTCGATGAGCTGCGCGGCGAGCGTGAGGCCGTTGACGAAGCCGAGGCACGCGTTCGTGATGTCGAAGTTCAGCGCGCTCGACGGCAGGCCGAGGCCGTCGTGGATGCGCGAGGCGACCGAGGGCTCGAGGTGCGTGCGGGTCACCGACGTGTTGATCAGCAGGCCGACCTCGCCGGGGTCGACGCCCGACTCGGCGAGCGCCTTGGCGGCGGCCTGCGTCGCGGCGTCGTCGAACGTGGTCCCGTCGTCCCACCAGCGACGCTCGGTCACGCCGGCGACGCGGCGCAGCAGCCCCTTGGGCAGCCGCAGGCGCTTGAGGGTGCTCGCGAGCTGCTCGTCGAATCGCTGCGAGGGCATCACGACGGGCGCCTCGACGGCGGTCACCGCCAGCAGCGCGACGTCTCGGTGCTCGAACATGGCATTACCGGTCACTGGATGCGCCCACTTCCCTCGCGCTGCACGGGCGCGTTCGTCCTGCTCCTACTGTGCTACTCCCGGGGCGACGGTGCAGGCCAAAGGCCCGCACCGTCAGAAGCGCGCGCGTACCGCCTCGCCGTGAGCGGGGAGGCCTTCGGCCTCCGCCAGCGCGACGATCCGGTCCGCCACCTCGCCCAGCGCATCGGCGTCGTACTCGATGACCTGCACGGCGCGCAGGAACGAGTGGACACCGAGGCCGCTGGTGAAGTGTGCGCAGCCCCCGGTGGGGAGCACGTGGTTCGAGCCGGCCATGTAGTCGCCGAGCGAGACGGGCGAGTACGGGCCGACGAAGATCGCGCCCGCGCTCGTCACGCGCTCGGCGAGCGCGGCGGCGTCGACGGTCTGGATCTCGAGGTGCTCGGCGCCGTAGGCGTTGACGACCGCCAGGCCCGCCTCGAGGTCGTCGACCAGCACGATCGCGGACTGCGAGCCGTCCAGCGCCTGCGCGACCCGGCCGCGGTGGAACGTCGCATCGGTCCGGTCGACCAGCTTGGCCTCGACCGCGCCCGCGAGCTCGGCGCTGGGCGTCACGAGGACCGCGGCGGCCAGCGGGTCGTGCTCGGCCTGCGAGACGAGGTCCGCGGCCACGTGCCCGGCGTCGGCGGTGCCGTCCGCGAGGATCGCGATCTCGGTGGGGCCAGCCTCGGAGTCGATGCCCACCACGCCGCGCACGAGCCGCTTGGCCGCGGCGACGTAGACGTTGCCCGGTCCGGTGACGACGTCGACCGGCTCGCACAGCGTCGCGCCGTCGACCTCGTCGGTGCCGTCCGCGCCGTACGCGAACATCGCGACCGCCTGCGCGCCGCCGACCGCGTAGACCTCGTCGACGCCGAGCAGCGCGCACGTGGCGAGCACGACCGCGTCCGGAAGGCCGTCGTGGTCCTTCTGCGGCGGCGACGCCACGGCGAGCGAGCCGACGCCCGCGGCCTGCGCCGCGACGACGTTCATGATCACCGAAGACGGGTAGACGGCCAGGCCGCCGGGCACGTAGAGCCCCACGCGGCGCACGGGGATCCAGCGCTGGCGCACCTGGGCACCCGGCGCGACCTGCACGGTGAAGCCGGCCGGCACCTGGGCGGCGTGGACCTCGCGGACGCGGCGGATGGTCTCGTCGAGCGCAGCCCGCACGTCGGGGTCCAGCGCGCCGACGGCGGCGGCGACGGTCTCGGCCGGCACGCGCAGGTGCGTGGGGCGGACCCCGTCGAACCGCTCGGCCAGGTCGCGCAGCGCGGCGGCGCCGCGTCGGCGGACGTCGTCCAGCAGCGGCGCGACGACCTCGCCGGCGTGCTCGACATCGACCTCGGCGCGCGGGAGCTCGGCGAGGAGCTCGCGGCGCGACAGGGCGCGACCGCGCAGGTCGATGCGGGAGATCACCGGCCGAGTGTATGCCGCTGAACTGGACCAGGGCCCGGCAGGGCCGCATGACGGGCAGACTGTGCGCATGATCACGGTGCCCATCGCGGACGACTCCATCCGCCTCGGTCAGTTCCTCAAGCTCGCGAACCTCGCCGAGTCGGGTGCGCACGCGCGCGCCCTGCTCGACGACGGCGCGGTGACCGTCAACGGCGAGGACGAGACCCGGCGCGGCCGACAGCTGGTCAAGGGCGACGTCGTCGAGGTCGACCTGCCCGGCGGCTACGAGGAGGCGACGGTCGGCTGACCGCCGCCCGTCTCGCCGCCCGCCTGGTCCCGGTAGAGCGGCAGCGCCGCGTCGAACGCCTCCTGCCAGGAGCGCACCGGCACGTCGGCCACGTGGTCGGCGAGCTGGTCGAGGCTCGCGTGCCACCCGCCGGCGTACCCACGTGCGCCGGCCGGCGTGAGCCCGTAGTGCTGGAGCTCGAGCAAGGCCCCGTCGTCCTCCGGTCGGACGCTCACGATGACGAACGTCTCGCCCTCACCGGGAAAGCGCCACGTGACCGAGAACATCTGCGGGGCGTCGCAGTCCCGGATCTCACCGACGGCGTTCTCGGCCGCACCCGCCAGATCCTCCCCCATGCGCAGCTCGTAGGTGCCGCCGGCCCGGAGGTCACCGTAGACGGGGCCCAACCACCGGGCGAGCCGCTCGGGCGAGGTGACGGCCTCCCACAGGTCGTCGGCGGTCGTGGCGTACCTCCGCTCGAACAGCACGGCGGTCCCGTCCCTGAACGTGCTGAGGGTCGCGCGGACGTCGTTCGTCATCTCGGGTCCTTCCCCACGGGTCGGCCGCCCGCGGCCCGGCGGCCGCGGGCGATCTCGGTGTCGAGCGCGTCGAGGCGCGTGGACCAGAACCGCCGCACGTCGTCCACCCACGTCGCGATCTCGTCGAGCGGCTCGGGCCGGACGGCGTACAGCCGCACCGGCCCGCGCACCTCGGCCTCGACGACACCGGCCTCGCGCAGCACGCGCAGGTGCCGCGAGGTGGCCGGCTGGCTGATGCCGAACTCCGCGCCGACAGCCGCAGCGAGCTCGCCCGCGGGTCGCCGGCCGTCGGCCAGCAGCTCGACCAGCCGTCGCCGAACCGGGTCCCCCAGCGTGTCCATCGGGTGCATGACCCGACGATTGCACGTCAGGTTATATAACGCAAGGGTTAGGAAGCGAGGCAGCTCGGGCCGAGCAACGCCTTGAGGTCCCCGAACAGCGACGGCGAGCGCTCGACGCGCAGCCCGTCGTCGAGCCGCATGACCGTTGCGCGGCCCGGTTGCGTCAGCCGCAGGTGGACCTCGGTGACGCCCGGGTGGGTCGACAGGACCTCGCGCAGCCGCTCGACGAGCGGCGGCGTGCAGCGCGCGACCGCCATCGAGACGACCACGGGCGAGTCGGCGGTGACCGACACGTCCGGCAGCGAGACCTCCATGGCCTGCAGCTGCATCGTCTCGTCGCGGCGGCGGACGCGACCGCGCACGACGACCACCGCGTCCTCCGCGAGCACCGTGGAGTAGGCCAGGTAGGTCTCGCCGAAGAACATGATCTCGACCGCGCCCTCCATGTCCTCGATGGTCACGGCGGCCCACGGATTGCCCTGCTTGGACATCTTGCGCTGCAGCGACGTGATCAGGCCCGCGATCACGACCGTCGAGCCGTCGGGCCGGTGCTCGTCGGCCATGAGCGTCGCGATCGAGACGTCCGCGGCCGCCGCGAGCACGTGCTCGATGCCGGACAGCGGGTGGTCGGAGACGTACAGGCCGAGCATCTCGCGCTCGAACGCCAGCCGCTGCTTCTTGTCCCAGTCCGGCAGGTCCGGGATGGCGACCGCGAAGCCGGGGTCGTCGTCGCCGCCGAACACGTCCGCGAACAGGTCGAACTGGCCCTCGGCCTCCTTGCGCTTGACGCCGATCACGGCGTCGACCGCCTGCTCGTGCACGAGCAGGAGCGCACGGCGCGGGTGGCCGAGCGAGTCGAACGCCCCCGCCTTGATGAGGGACTCGATGGTCCGCTTGTTGCAGACGACCGCGGGCACCTTGTCGAGGAAGTCGGTGAACGAGGCGAACTCGCCCTTCTCCTCGCGCGAGCGCACGATCGCGTCGACGACGTTCGCGCCGACGTTGCGCACGGCGGTCAGGCCGAACCGGATGTCGGTGCCGACGGCCGTAAAGTTGGCGGCCGACGAGTTCACGTCGGGCGGCAGGACCGTGATCCCCATGTGCCGGCACTCGCCGAGGTACAGCGCCGACTTGTCCTTGTCGTCGCGCACGCTGGTCAGCAGCGCCGCCATGTACTCGGTCGGGTAGTTGGCCTTGAGGTAGGCGGTCCAGTACGAGATGACGCCGTACGCGGCCGAGTGCGCCTTGTTGAAGGCGTAGTCGGAGAACGGCAGCAGGATGTCCCACAGCGTCTGGACGGCGGCCATCGAGAAGCCGCGCTCGATCATGCCGCCCGAGAAGCCCTCGAACTGCTTGTCCAGCTCGGACTTCTTCTTCTTGCCCATCGCGCGCCGCAGGATGTCTGCCTGGCCGAGCGAGTACCCGGCGACGCGCTGGGCGATCGCCATGACCTGCTCCTGGTAGACGATCAGGCCGTACGTCGTGCCCAGGATCTCCGCGAGCGGCTCCTCGAGCTCGGGGTGGATCGGCGTGACCTGCTGCGCGCCCGTCTTGCGCAGCGCGTAGTTGGTGTGCGAGTTCGCGCCCATCGGGCCCGGGCGGTAGAGCGCGCCGACGGCCGAGATGTCCTCGAAGTTGTCGGGCCGCATGAGCCGCAGCAGCGAGCGCATGCCGCCGCCGTCGAGCTGGAACACGCCCAGGGTGTCGCCGCGGCCGAGCAGCTCGTAGGTGGCGCGGTCGGTGAGCTCGAGGTCCTCGAGGACCACCGGCTCCTTGCCGTTCATCACGATGTTCTCGAGCGCGTCGTCGAGGATCGTCAGGTTGCGCAGCCCGAGGAAGTCCATCTTGATCAGGCCGAGGCCCTCGGACGTCGGGTAGTCGAACTGCGTGATGACCGCGCCGTCCTGCGGGCGGCGCATGATCGGGATGATGTCGATCAGCGGGTCGCTCGACATGATGACGCCTGCGGCGTGCACGCCCCACTGGCGCTTCAGCCCCTCGATGCCCTTCGCCAGCTCGACCACGCGCTGCGCGTCCGGATCAGCGGCGTGCACCTGGCGGAACTCCTCCGCCTCGGAGTACCGCTTGTCCGCCGGGTCGAAGATGCCCGTGAGCGAGATGT
>NZ_QWKP01000183.1 GCF_003470205.1 Cellulomonas rhizosphaerae | reverse complement strand
CCGGGCCCGGTCCGCCGGTCCCAGCGCGTGCGTGAGCACGCGTCGCAGCAACGGTCGTCGCGACGAGGCGACGGCCGGGACAGGCCCGACGACGTCGTCGGGCCCGACCTCGAGGAGATGCCGTCGTGCCCACGACCCCCCGATCCGCCGGAGCGCGCCGCAGCGCGCTCGGTGCCCTGCTGGCCGCGCTGCTCGCGCTCGCCGGGCTGACCGCGCTCGGATCCGCCAACCCCGCCGTCGCCGCCCCGAGCGGCCCGCGCACCACCGCGGTGAACCTCTTCCAGTGGACCTGGAACGCGATCGCCCGGGAGTGCACGGACACCATCGGGCCGGCCGGCTACGGCTGGGTGCAGACCTCGCCCCCCAACGAGCACGTGCGGCTCGCGGGGCAGTGGTGGACCTCCTACCAGCCGGTCAGCTACACGATCGAGTCCAAGCTCGGCACGCGCGCCGAGTACAAGGCGATGATCGACACCTGCCGGGCGGCGGGCGTCTCGGTGAGCACCGACGTGGTGATCAACCACATGAGCGGGCAGACCGGCAGCGGCACCGGCTGGGCCGGGACCGCGTTCAGCGAGGAGAGCTACCCCGGCCCCGCGGGCGGGTACGGGCCGCAGGACTTCCACAGCTGCCGGACCAACATCGCCAACTACGGCGACCGCTACCAGGTGCAGAACTGCCGCCTCGTCGGGCTGCAGGACCTCGACACGGGCAGCGCGTACGTGCGCCAGGAGATCGCCGACTACCTCAACGACCTGGTCTCGCTGGGGGTGCGCGGCTTCCGCGTCGACGCCGCCAAGCACATCGCCGCGACCGACCTGGCCGCGATCAAGGCCAAGGTCGCCGACCAGAGCGTCTACATCGTCCAGGAGGTCATCGGCGCCTCGGGCGAACCCGTGCAGCCGAGCGAGTACACGGGGATCGGCGACGTCCACGAGTTCACCTACGCGCGCAACCTCAAGTCGGTGCTCAACGGGGGCAACCTCGCGTCGCTGCAGGGGATCGCGAGCGCGTCCTGGCTGCTGCCGTCGGACCGCGCGGGCGTCTTCGTCGACAACCACGACACCGAGCGCAACGGCGAGACGCTCAGCTACAAGGACGGCTCGACCTACCGGCTCGCCAACGTCTTCATGCTCGCCTACCCGTACGGCACGCCCACGGTCTACTCGGGCTACGCCTTCAGCAACAACGATGCGGGCGCGCCGCAGCAGGGCAGCGGCAAGGTCGACGACGCGGCGTGCGGGCAGGGCACCTGGACGTGCGCGCACCGCTGGAACGAGACGGCGCACATGGTCGGCTTCCGCAACGCGGTGGCCGGGACGTCACTGACGCAGTGGTGGGACAACGGCGGCAACCAGATCGCCTTCGGTCGCGGCGATCGCGGGTACATGGCGCTCAACCGCGCCGGGTCGGCGCTGACCCGCACGTTCACCACGTCGCTGCCCGCCGGTCGGTACTGCGACGTGATCAGCGGCGGGGTGAGCGGCTCGGGCTGCTCCGGCACGGCGGTCGACGTCTCGTCGTCGGGCACGGCCACCTTCACGGTGCCCGCGAACGGCTCGGTCGCGCTGCACGTCGGCGCGCGAGTCGGCAGCACGACGAGCCCGACCACGGGGACCGGGACGACCGTCTACTACGCCACGACCAAGGGCTGGTCCGGCTACCGGATCCACTACCGCGTCGGCAGCGGCTCGTGGACGACCGTGCCGGGCGAGGCCATGGCAGCCGCGTGCACCGGGTGGGTGTCGCGCCAGGTGGCGTCGGGCGGGGCAGCCGTGACCGCGGCGTTCACCGACGGCAACGGGCAGTGGGACAACAACGGGTCGGGCAACTACACGCTGACCGGCGCCGTGGTCTCGGTGAAGGACGGCGTGGTCGGGTCGACGACCCCGTGCGGGACGACCCCGACGCCGACCCCTTCGCCGACCCCCAGCTCGACGGGCGCGGCCGCGCAGGTCTCGTTCGGCGTGCAGGCCACGACCGTGGTGGGCCAGAACGTCTTCGTCGTCGGCTCCTCCGCCGAGCTGGGCGGCTGGGACCCCGCCAAGGCGATCGCGCTGTCGTCGTCGGCGTACCCGGTCTGGCGCGCGGCCGTGACCCTGCCCGCGGGGTCGACCGTGCAGTACAAGTACGTGCGCAAGGAGGCGAGCGGTGCCGTGACCTGGGAGTCCGGCGCGAACCGCAGCGTGACGGTGCCGGCGAGCGGGGTGCTCACGGTCACCGACTCCTGGCGCAGCTGAACCGGCCGGGCCCCTGACGGCCCGGTCACCGGACGGGGTGGCGCCGACGCGTGGAGGTGTGGGCGCCACCCCTGGTCCGATAGTGGACCCCCGGGGCCGCTGTCCACGCGCGTCCGGCTTTGTCCGCATCCTGGCTGCCAGGTGAGGCGACCCTGTGCCCGCGTCCTAGACTGGGCCCAGCACAGCCCTGCTCCGTGACGTATCCCGGCAGGGCTCCCCGATTGGAAGGCATCCGGTTCTCGTGAGCACCCCGACCCTGCGCGTCGCCGTCGTCGGCGCCGGCCCCGCCGGCATCTACGCCTCGGACATCCTCTCCAAGAGCGGTCTCGACGTCAGCATCGACCTGTTCGAGCGCCTGCCCGCCCCGTTCGGCCTGGTCCGCTATGGCGTCGCGCCCGACCACCCGCGCATCAAGCAGATCATCGTCGCGCTGCACAAGGTCCTCGAGCGCGGTGACATCCGCCTGCTCGCGAACGTCGACTACGGCACCGACCTCAAGCTCGACGACCTGCGCACGTTCTACGACGCGGTGATCTTCTCGACCGGCTCGATCCGCGACGCCGCGCTGCCGGTGCCGGGCGTCGACCTCGAGGGCTCCTACGGCGCGGCCGACTTCGTGTCCTGGTACGACGGGCACCCGGACGTCTCGCGGACCTGGCCGCTCGAGGCCACGCAGGTCGCGGTGCTGGGCGCGGGCAACGTCGCGCTCGACGTCGCGCGCATCCTGGCCAAGCACGCGGACGACCTGCTGCCCACCGACGTCCCGGCTAATGTGTACGACGGCCTCAAGACCTCGCCGGTCACCGACGTGCACGTGTTCGCGCGCCGCGGTCCCGCGCAGGTCAAGTTCTCGCCGCTCGAGCTGCGCGAGCTCGGCCACGTGCCCGACGTCGACGTCATCGTCTACCCCGAGGACTTCGAGTTCGACGAGGGCTCGATGGCCGCGATCCACTCCTCGAACCAGACCAAGCAGGTCGTCAAGACCCTCACGGACTGGACCCTGAAGGACCCCGAGGAGAACTCGGCCAGCCGCCGCCTGCACCTGCACTTCCTGCACAAGCCGGTCGAGATCCTCGGCGAGGAGGGCCGCGTCGTCGGCCTGCGCACCGAGCGCACCGCGCTCAACGGCGACGGCAACGTCACGGGCACGGGCCAGACGGAGGACTGGGACGTCCAGGCCGTCTACCGCGCGATCGGCTACTTCGGCTCGCCGCTCGTCGACATCCCGTTCGACGACGTCGCGGGCGTGATCCCCAACCGCGAGGGTCGCGTCACCGACGTCGACGGCGAGCACCTGCCCGGCGTGTACGCGACCGGCTGGATCAAGCGCGGCCCGGTCGGCCTCATCGGCCACACCAAGTCGGACGCGTCGGAGACGATCCGTCACCTCGGCGAGGACGTCGCGGCGGCGGGGGAGTCGTTCTACACGGCAACCGAGCGCGAGCCCGGTGCGGTGACCGAGTTCCTCGCCTCGCGCGGCGTCGACGTGGTCGAGTGGACCGGCTGGTCCCTGCTGGACGCCTACGAGCGCGGCCTGGGCGAGCCGCACGGTCGCGAGCGCATCAAGGTCGTCCCGCGCGACGAGATGGTCGCCGTGGCCCTGGGGCGCCCGGTCGCCTGACTCCGCCCCGCGGGACTCTGTGAGGGAACCGCCGCCTTGTGGAACCGCCGCCTTGTGGAACCGCCGAGCCGGCGCACACGTTGCACCGGTGCGGCGTTCTCACAGAAGGTAGGTCCATGGGTCACCAGCACTTCAACGGTCTGAAGACGGCCGCGCTCTTCGGCGTCATGTGGGCCGTCGTGCTCGGCATCGGCTGGCTCGTCGGCGGCGGCAGCGCGCGCTACGTCCTGCTGTTCGCGGGCATCGGGCTCGTCATGACCGCGGTGAGCTTCTGGAAGTCGGACACGATCGCGATCAAGGCGATGCGCGCCCGCCCGGTGAGCGAGGCCGAGCAGCCCGCGATGTACCGCATCGTGCGCGAGCTCTCGACGGCCGCCCGCCAGCCCATGCCCCGCCTGTACGTCTCCCCGACGGCCGCTCCCAACGCGTTCGCCACGGGCCGCAGCCCGGCCAAGGCGGCCGTGTGCTGCACCGAGGGGATCCTGGCGATCCTCGACGAGCGCGAGCTGCGCGGCGTCCTGGGCCACGAGCTCATGCACGTCTACAACCGCGACATCCTCACGTCGTCCGTCGCCGCCGCGATCGCGGGCGTCATCACCTCGCTCGCCCAGATCGCCTTCTGGTTCGGCGGCGACCGCGACCGCGGCAACCCGCTCGGCGGACTGCTGCTCGTCATCCTCGCGCCGATCGCGGCCACGATCATCCAGCTCGGGATCAGCCGCACGCGCGAGTTCGACGCCGACGAGGACGGCGCGCGCCTCACGGGCGACCCGCTCGCGCTGGCGTCCGCGCTGCGCAAGCTCGAGTCCGGGACCAGGTCCCGGCCGCTGCCGCAGGACCGCGAGCTCGTCGACGTCTCGCACCTGATGATCGCCAACCCGTTCAAGGCCGAGGGGATGGCCAAGCTGTTCTCGACCCACCCGCCGATGGCCGAGCGCATCGCGCGCCTCGAGGCGCAGGCCGGCGGGCAGGGCGGCATCACCCGGTACTGACCGGTCGCGCACCGGGGGCAATTCGCCCGCCGCGGGCACATCGGGACAAAGTGCCCTCTGACCTGCGAGAAGTCACCCCGTCGCGGGGGTGCATGCACCCAGGGTCGGCCTCGGCAGCGGGACAGTTGCCTGGGTTAATGGGGCTGCCGCCTGCCCCCGAACGACGGATCTCTCATGCGAAGCGCGACGTTCTTCTCCACCTGGATGCGAGCAGCCGGGCGGGGGGTGGCCGCGCTGACAGCGGCCGTGCTCGTCCTGACCGTCGCGCCGGTCGGGACGGCGGTCGCCGCGGACGACGCGGACTCCTCGACGATCACGGTCGCCAAGACGGTCAACGACGTGAAGTCGGTGCGCGTCACCGCCGGGACGACCGTCAGCTACGCGCTGGTGCTGTCGTGCTCGAGCCTGACCGACGTCTGCACGGACGCGACCCTCAAGGACACCGTCCCCGCGCCGCTCGTGCTCAACCCGGGCTCGGTCCAGGTGACCGGCGGGGCGAGCAGCACCTACCAGGTCACGACGAGCGGGAACGCCCTGACCGTGAAGTTCGTCAAGCCGGCCCTGGGCGGCAAGGTCGGCATGGAGGACGGCGCGCAGTACACGATCCGGTACTCCGCGACGCTGCCCGCGGGCACCCTGGCGGACGACGACAACGCGTCGCTCGTCAACACAGCGAGCCTGACGGCGACCAACGCGCTCATCTCCCCGGTGACCGACACAGCGACGGTCATCCCGACCATCCCGACGACGCTGGCGTCGACCGTGACCAAGTCCGTGTCCCCGACGCAGCTGCCCGCGGTGCGCGACTCCGCCGTCACCTACACGCTGGGCGGAGCGAACTCCTCGAACCGCTCGGTCGACACGCTGGTCATCCAGGACCCCGCGACGGGTGTCACGCCCACCGCCTTCGCGTACGTCGCGCTGACCGGCATCACGACCCTGACGCCCCCAACCGGCGCGAACCGTGTCCAGCTCGACTGGCTCGACGCCGCGGGCACGTGGCACACCGGGTCGCCGGTCGCGATCCCGTCGAACCCGAACGCGCTGCTCACGGGGATCACCGCGTCGGCGGTCAAGGGCACGCGGTTCACGTTCTCCGTCCAGGGTGGCATGCTCCCGGTCTCGGCGAGCCCGGCGTCGATCGTCCTCGCGACGACGACCAACGCCACGGCCGGCGACGTCACGCACAACACGACCGTGACGAACACCGCCGGCTCGCACGTCGTCGTCGGCGCGACGACGAGCCCCGACGTCACCAAGCCGGCGAACCTGCTGCTGGTCCCGGCCAACCTCGGCCCGGTCGTCCAGAAGGCCTTCGGCGTGCCGTCGCTGCTGGCCGGCGCGTCGACCGTGGCCACCGTCAAGGTGAGCAACGGGGACTACCCGATCACCACGATGAGGTTGGCCGAGCCGCAGGCCGGGCACCGAGACCTTGCCGAGCAGGGCCTCACGTTCGCCGGCTTCGTCGCCGCGGACGTGGAGTGGCCCGTCGGAGCGACGCACGCGTCGATCACCTACGCCTACGACACCGGCGCCCCGACGACGGCCGGCACGTCGGCGCGGGACACGCTCCCCGCGCCCGCCGCGGGGCGCACGGTCGCCGGCTTCGACGTGACCTTCACGGGCCCGATGGCGGCCGACGAGTACGCCGTGGTGCCCTTCACGGTCACCGCCCAGGCGGCCGACTCGGGGGACGTGACCGAGACCAACTGGGCCGCGGGCACGGTCGAGACGAGCACCGGCCAGATCGGCTCCGACGAGGACTCCGCGGACCTGACGCGCCGCGCGCTGCGGGTCGCGACCACGTTGACCAAGACGTTCTCCCCGGCCACGACGTACGACGTGCCGGGCACCGGCACCGTCGTCCAGCTCGAGTCGACCGTCAAGCGTGACCAGCCCGTCGGCTCCGGCTCGACGGTCGGCGCGCAGTCCCTCGTCGTCTCCGACCCGCAGGACCCGACGGCGACGCCGGACGCGTTCTGGAACGTGTACGACCTGCGCTCCATCGCCCCGACCGACGTCCCGGCCGGCTCGTCGCTCACGGTCGAGTACTGGGACGGCACCGCCTGGCACACGTTCGGTGCGGGCGCCGCGGCCGGCGTCGGGGTCCAGGGGCCCACGCGCTGGTCCTACACCGTGCCCGCCGGGGTCCGCCCGGACGTCGAGGGCATCCGCTTCACATTCACCCCGACCACGGCCGCAGCCCTCCTGCAGCCCGGCTACACCGTGGTGCCAGCGCTGGGCGTCGCGCTGCGCGGCACGGCCCGCGACGGCGGCGCGACCACGGTGACCGCCGACACCGACGTGACGAACACCGCGCGGACCACCGCGACGAACACCAACGCCTCCCCGGCGACCGGGACCGCGGTCGACGACGCCGTCGTGACCCTGCGGCCGTCGGCGGGCTCGCCCGGCCCGGACCTCGTCGACAAGCTCTGGCGCGACAGCACCGGCGCCTACGTCCAGACCGGCGCCCAGGTGGTCGCCCGCTCGGGCGACACCGCCACCGCGCGGCTCGCCTGGAGCACGGCCGGCCTGTCCTTCGCGCAGGTGAGCGTCGCCGACCCGGCCACCGCGACCCCGGGAGTGACCACGGGAACGGTCTACGACGCGTTCGACCTGGTCCGGATCGCCCCGATCACCTCCGCGACCGACGCGCGGATGACGTTCGACAAGGTCAGCGAGGTCTGGCGCTACAGCGCCGCGACCCAGGCCTGGGTGAACATCACGACCGCCGCCTGCGCCGCCGGCTGCGACGGCGTCTTCGGCGGCTACACGCTCAGCGCGGCGGAGCAGCTCGACACCCTGGCCGTCCGGCTGGTCTTCGTCGAGAGCCCGACGCGTGCGGCCCGCGCGACCGGCGCGCTCGACCCGGCCGTCGGCACGGGCGTGGCCGCCACGACGGGTCGTCGTCCGATCGACCTCGAGTTCCGCGTCCGCGACACCCTGCGCTCGGACCCGAGCCAGGCCGTCCTCGGCTCGACCCACCCGCTGACGTACAACAGCGGCGAGAAGGGCGTCGTCTCCAACGACGTGCGCGTCGTCGGCACCCTGCCCGGCGGCGGGACGTTCGACGCGACCGACGGCGCCTCCATCACGGTCTCCGACAGCCCGCTGAACGTGAACGTCACCAAGGCGTGGGCGTACGGCCCGCTCGGCGTGCCGCAGACCGGCACCGACCCCGAGCTCTACCCGATCGCCGTGGCCACCATCATCGCGACGAACCAGACGGTGAGCCGCGTCGACGAGCTCGTCGTCGCCGACCCCGACCCGACGGCCGCGACCGCCGACCCGTTCACCTACCTCGACCTGTACGAGATCACGAACGTCACGGTGCCCGCCGGGACGACTGCCGGCGCGTCGACCGTCCGGGTGCGGTACCGCGACCCGGCCACGACCGCCGTGACCACCGAGAGCTACACGATCGCCGCGGCGAAGGCGCTGACGCCCACCCAGCTGCGCAACGCGGTCGGCATCGAGGTCCGTCACCCCGGCCGGATCGACGCGAACGCGACGACGACCCTCACGCTCGCGTACCAGCTGCGTTCGTCGGACCGGTACACCGGTGCGGCCCTGCCGACGCCCGCGGTCGGCGCCTCGCGCCTCGCGACCAACACGGTGCTGGCCACCGTGCTCGACGCGGGCGGCCTGGCCTCGCAGAGCGGGTCCGCGACCGACGACGCCGCCGCGGACATCGCGATCGTCGCCCCGAGCTACGCCGTGACGGCGAGCAAGACGATCACGCCCGACACGACCAACGAGGACACCGGGACCAAGGTGGCCACGGTGACGCTCGGGGGGCAGCTCACGGCGCTGTCCTCGGTGCGGACCCGGCAGATGGTCTACACCGACATCTCGCCGACCTTCTGGAACGCCTACGGCTTCACGTCGCTGTCGAGGGTCACGCTGGTCTCGCCCGTCTCCCGGTTCCGGGTCGACGCGCTCGTCGGCGTGGACTACGCGGTGGACCCCGACACGCACGCGATCAGCGTGACCTGCGCGGGCGACGTCGACCTGACCGCGTGCTGGCGCACCGGCACGTGGACGACCGCGACCCCCGGCGTCGCGACCACCGCGGTCCTGCCGACCGGCGTGACCGCCGCTCAGGTGCGCGGCCTGCGGTACGCGCTCGACAAGAACGGCGCCGCCTGGCAGCGCCCGAACAACCCGAACCAGACGGTCACGTTCACCGCGACCCGCCGGGCCACGCTCCTCACGGGCGGACCGGTGCCATCGACGCGTCCCTCGTTCCGCAAGGCGCCGGGGGAGTCGCAGCTCGGCGTCACGACGAACACGGTCACGGTCGACGCGACCGGCGCGTGGAACGACGGCGCGGCCCCGTGGACGAGCTCGGCCACCGCGACCGACACGATCAAGGTCACGCACACCACCAACGCCGTGGCGATCACCAAGAGCCCCACGGGCGCGGTGTCGCCGGGTGGTGACGTCCCGTACCAGATCGCCATCCGCAACGCGGGCAGCTGGGCGATGACGGGCGTGCACGCGACCGACGTCGTCGAGCAGGACGCCGACGGGCCGCTGCTGACCATCCCGGTCCGCGAGCCGCTCGACACGACGCCGATCTTCACGTTCGTGCTGACGAACGCGGCTGGCGCCACGCAGACGGCCCCCGCGGTCACCGTCGACACGAGCACCTACGAGGACGACGGGACCATCGGGTTCTCGCTCCCGGCGGCCTACGCGCTCCCGGTCGGCTACACGCTGACGATCACCGCCAACCTCGAGGTGCGCGCGGACCTGCCCTCGGGCTTCACGATCGCGAACTCGGCGTCCGTGACGAGCGACCGCATCTTCGACACGTGCACGTTCACCGCCAACATGGCGACGCGGCCGTCCACGACCGCGGTGACCACCTGCACCTCGACGACCTCGGTCTACACGCTGCCGGCCTCGCCCGTGCGCGTCGTCAAGGGCGTCAAGGGCGTCGGGGCCGGCCTGCCGACCGCCGCACCCGGTGACGCGAACTACGACGACCTCGGCGTGCTCGCCTACTCCGGCGCCCCGAGCACCGCGTACTGCGAGAACCCGAACACCGCGTTCGAGGGCTACTACCGCACCCCGTGCATCCCGATCACGCGGCCGGGCGGCACGGAGCAGTGGAAGACGTGGCTAACGAACACCGGCAACGTGCCCGGCACGGTCGCCTCGGCGATCGACGTGCTGCCGGCGGTCGACGACCGCGGCGTGATCATCGACCAGGCGCGCAGCTCGCGCTGGGCGCCGGTCTTCACTGGCCACGTGGCCGCCACGTTCACGGACGTCAACGGCGCGCCGCTGACGTACGACGCGGCCGACGGCGTCTCGCTCGTCGTGCAGTACTCGACGGCGGTCCCGGTCACGGTGTGCAACCGGATCGACATCCTCAACACGACCCGCCCAGGCGGTGCGACGGCCGCCGACCTCAACCCGACCAGCTTCCCGGGCGAGACCTCGGCCTGCCTGGCCGGCGGCGCGAACGACGTCAACGCCCGGACGTGGCACGTCTACGACGAGAGCATGTCCGCCGCGGACAAGGCGAAGATCAAGGCGCTCAAGTACGTCCTGACCTACTCCCAGCCGACGCGGGTCAAGGGCCTGCTCCCCGGCCAGACGCTCGCCGTCACGTACCGCTCCACGACGGCTGCCTTCCCGTCCCGTGCGGAGACCGCCGACCGCGACTCGATCGCCTGGAACTCGGTGGCCGCGGGCGCGCAGGGCGTCGCCACGGACGGGTCGAAGATCGTCACGCCCGTGACCGAGGTGCGCAAGACCGGCATCGCGATGGCGACCGGAAGGCTCGACCTGCGCAAGCTCGTCGAGGGCGGGGACTCGTTCTCCGCGCTGCTGCCCTCGAGCTACGCGTTCACGCTGACCTGCACCTCGCTCGGCCAGGACGTCCCGCTGCGCGGTGTCCCGGTCGGCTCGACCATCCCGGACCTGAGCAAGGTGACGGTGCCGGCCGACGGCACCGTGATCGCGTACAACAACGGCATCGTGGACGGCGCGACCGGCCACAACGCCTGGTCGGCGGTCAACCTGCCCGCCTACGCGACGTGCTCGGCGACCGAGGACCCGTCCCAGGGCGCCGAGGTCTCCTACAGCCCGTCGTCCGTCGTCGCGCACCGCGACTTCGCGACCCGCACCGACGTGGCGGACCCCGCCGCGACGGACGGTTCGGCGGGCGCCGCGACGATCGGGCGGATCACCGCGACGAACACGTACGCGGAGGCCGGCTTCTCGGTGCGCAAGCTCGTCGACGCGAGCGGCGCGCAGGACGCGGACGGCGACGCGATCGCCTACCCCGGGCCGTACGGGTTCGTCGCGACGTGCTCGTTCCTGGGCCACGACGTCCTGGACGCGACCTTCACGCTCGCACCGGGCGACGACCCCCAGGAGTTCACCGCCCTGCCGGCGGGATCCACCTGCCCGGTGACCGAGACGAGCGTGCCGACGGGCGCGAACGCGTCCTCGGTCGTCACGCAGGGTGGCGTCGACGGGTTCCCGAGCGCCGGGCCGACCGCGTCCTTCACGCTCACGGCCGACGACGCCGACGGCACGGCGACCACGCAGGTCGCCGTCACCAACACCTTCGCGGTGGGTGCGGTCGCGATCACCAAGGTCGTCGACGGGCTCGGCTCGGACGACTGGGGCAACGAGCAGTTCGAGGTCGAGCTCGAGTGCACGCTCGCCGGTGCCTCGCCCGCGACCGTCTTCCACGCCACGCACGCCCTGAGCAAGGCGTCGCCGTCCTGGACGGTCGAGAACCTCGCCTCGGGTGCGTCGTGCACGGTCACCGAGACCGCGTTCGGCGCGGCGACCGAGCACGAGGTCGATCCGGGCACGTTCGTCGTCGGCGACGACGAGAGCGACCCGACGCCGGTCACGGTGACGAACACGTTCGGCACCGGAAGCCTGCGGGTCACCAAGGAGCTGGCGGGCGAGCCCGCCGCGTCGCTCACACCCGCGACCACGGACACCTACACCGTCTCGCTCGCGTGCACGCGTGACGTCGACGGCACCGAGAAGGCGATCACTGTCCCCGGTGGCGCGACGCGCACCATCACGGGCGCCGGCTCGGCGACCTACTCCGGCCTGCCCTCGGGTGCGCAGTGCACCGTGACCGAGACGGGTCTCGGTCACGCGCAGTCGCACGCGCTCGATCCCGCCGACGGTGTCGTGACGATCGACGAGGCCGACACGGTCGAGGTCGTCGTGACGAACACGTTCGAGAACGGCCAGATCGCCGTCCGCAAGGACGTCACCGGCGTCCGGTCCGACCTCGCACCCGCGACGTTCGACGCGACCGTGACCTGCTCCTGGCACGGCGCGGACGTCGCGCTGCCGGACGGCGGCGCGGTCGTGCTGACCGACGGTGACGAGACCGTGATCGACGACGTCCCGCTCGGCTCGATGTGCTCGGTCTCCGAGGCCGGCGGCACGGGCGCGACGAGCGTCAGCTACGGCACGGGCGACGACTCCGACGCGTCGGCCACCCCGGTGGACGTCGAGGTCGGCGACGGCAGCGACCTGCTGGCGATCCGCAACGCGTACGACGCCGCGGCGCTGACGATCCGCAAGGTCGTCGACGCCTCGTCGAAGGTCGCGGACGACCTCGTCTACTCCTTCACGCTCGCGTGCAGCTACGACGGCAAGCCGCTCGCGGTGGACTCGGCTGACGCCGCGTTCGACCTTCTCGCGAACGGCTCGCGCACGGTCGAGGACCTCCCGATCGGCACGGAGTGCGAGGTCACCGAGACCGGCACGCACGGCGCCCTCGTCGGCTACCGCGTCGGCACCTCGACCGTCCTCGGCTCCGACGGGACCGTCACCGTGCCCGCCGACGGCGAGACGCTCACGGTCGAGAACGCCTTCTCGGCGCTCGAGCTGACCAAGGACGTCGCGCAGGCGACCGTCCAGGGCGGCGACGACGTGGACTACACGCTCACGGTCGCGAACACCGGCCCGGCGGCGACCTCGGACGTGCGGCTGCACGACGAGCTGCCCGCCGCGATCGGCCTCGTGAGCGTGGACGCCCCCGCGCCGTGGGAGTGCACCACGACGAAGCCGGCGGACCGCGACGTGGTCGACTGCGTGTACGCGGCCGGATCGTCGCTCGAGCCCGGGACCTCGGCCCCCGTGGTCGCGGTGCACGCTCGCGTGGCGGACGACGTCGCGGTCGACGAGATCGTCAACGACGCGAGCGTGCGCTGGACGGACACCGGCTCGCCGCAGGACGACCCGCCGGTCCGTGAGGACGACGACGACGCGACGGTCCTGGTCAAGTGGATCGACGCGGCCGTCAGCTCCGCGTGCGTGGCCGACGCGCCGTGGCTGAGCTACGACATCGACCCGCGGAACGTCGACATGTCGACGCACCCCGTGACCATCAGCTGGTTCGCGGACGCCGACCACGACGGCGTTCCCGACGGGGACGCGATCCGCGTCGACACCATCCCCGCCGGCGGCGCGCTGACCGGCAAGATGCTGTGGCCCGGTGCCGCCGTGGACGCGGACGGCATCGGCATCGCGTGGCCGGGCTGGCGCCAGGTGCGCGTCGGGGAGACGCCCACGTGGGAGAACCAGATCGTCGACGAGACGCTGCCGGAGTACGGGCTGCGTGCCGGCGCCCTGGTGCGGATCGACGTCAACCCGACCCTGACGGTGCAGCAGACGTTCCCGGACGACACGCCGCTGTGCGAGGTGGCCCGGACGCCTGACCTGGAGATCACCAAGACGGCGTCGGTCGCCACGGCCGACCGCGGTGACCGGATCTCCTACGCGCTCGACGTGCGCAACACGGGCCTCGGTGCGACGAACGACGTGGTCGTGACCGACCGGATGCCCGCGACGCTGAAGGTCCTGTCCGTCAAGGGCGCGAAGCCGGCCGACGACACGACCCCGCCGTGGACGTGCGAGGTCACCGACCGCGCCGACGACGGGGGCGGCGGCCTGGTCCGGTGCGTCCTGGGCGGCTGGCTCGGTCGCGACCAGAGCGCGCCCACGATCACGGTCTCGGCACGTGTGCTGGCGACCGCGGCGGGTGACGTCGTGAACAGCGCCACGGTCACGTGGACCGACCCCGACGCGGGCGGCGACGTCACGTCGACCGACACCGACGACGCGACCGTCACGGTGCCGAAGGCCGACCCGCCGAAGGTCGACAACCCGCCCGCCACGGACCCCACGGCCGACCCGCCGCCCGCTCTCTCGTCGACGGGCGCCGACGGCATCGGCAGGCTCGCCCTGCTCGCCGTGCTGCTTCTCGTGCTGGGTGCGGTCGCGGTCCGGACGCGCCGACGCGACGAGGCCTGAGAATCACCCGCCGCGCCCGAACTGGACATATGGCCAGATTCGGGCGCGTCGGGTGATGATGAGGCCGTGATGACGCGCCCGCTCCGCCGCCTGCTCGCTGCGGGCGGAGCGCTGGCGCTCGTCGCTGTCCTGGCGAGCCCCGGATTCGCTGACCCCCTGCCGGTCGACGAGCCGTTCGCCGGGACGTTCGCCGACCCGGCGTGGGTGCTGCCCGGCGGCGCGGAGAACGCGGCGACCCTGACACCGGGTGCACTGCGCCTGACCACGCCCTCGCCGGGGTTCCAGGTCGCCAACGCGACGCTCGACGACGCCTTCCGCTCCGACGTCGCGTTCACGATGGACTTCGACTACGGCGCGTACGGCGGAGGCAACCCGGGCGACGCGATGACGGTGTTCCTCATGAACGGGGCCCAGCCGCCGGAGCTCGGCGGCAGCGGCGGCTCGGCAGGCTACTTCGGGATGCAGGGCGCCTACCTGGCCATCGGCCTCGACAACGCCGGCAACTTCGGCGCCGACAACGTCTTCCCGAACACCCCGAACACGGTCACGCTCCGGGGCGCCTCCGCGGCCGCACCCGACCCGTGGCCCGTGCTGGCCGACACCCCCATCCCGGGCGGGACCGTGCAGACCACCGCGGGATCGCCCCGGCACGTCCAGATCCTCGTCGAGCCGAACGGCGCCGACGGGAACTTCGTCACCGTCCGGGTCGCCGCCGTCTCGGGCGGCCCCCTGACCACGGTCTACGACCGCGTCGACGTGCGCGGTCTGGGCCGCGGGCAGCCGATCCGTCCCGCGCAGTTCCGGATCGGGTTCTCCGCGGCGACGGGCGGCGCGACGAACACCTACGAGGTCAGCGACTTTACGGCCACGGCCGACGTCGACCTGGCGGTGGCCAAGACCGGCCCGACGACGGTCTACCCCGGCCGGGAGGTGTCCTGGCAGATCGAGGCGACGAACGACGACACCAACCCGGTCGAGGACGCCGTCGTGACGGACACGGTCCCGGCGGGCATCGCGGACGCCACCTGGGAGTGCACGTCAGCGGCACCGCAGGCCTGCCCCGACCCGCCGACCGGTGCCGCGGCGGGCGGCGCCATCACGGTGCCGCTGCGCCTGCTGCGCGACGAGGCCGCGACCATCACGGTCACCGGCACGGCGACGGACGCGCTCGCGGGCTCGTCGGTCTCCAACACCGCGGAGATCACGGCCGACAGCCGCACCGAGCTCACTCCCGCGGACAACGAGGACACCTGGACCACGCGCGTCCGCGCACTGCCCGACCTCGCGCCGACGGTCGCCGTCGCGCAGGATCCGCTGGTCCTCGGCGGCCCGGTCGCCTGGACGGTCGACGTGGAGAACCTGGCCGCGGACGACGGTGACGCGCCCGACGCGGCGGTGTCCGTGACGGTCCCGCCGGTCGTCGACCGGTCGAGCCTGACGCCGCCCGCCGGTTGCACGCCCTCGCCGGCGGGCTTCCTTTGCAGCCTCGGCCCGCTCGCCGCGGGCGGGACCACGACGCTTTCCTTCGCGGGCACCCTCGCCGACGACGTCGACGCCTGCACCGCGGGGGACTCGACGTTCACCGCGACGACCTCGACGTCGATCACGGACGCCGACCCGGACAACGACGTGGACTCCGTCGACGTGCCCTGCACGGTGCCGGTCGACCTCGCGATCACCAAGTCCGCCTCGGCGGCGAGCGTGACGGTCGGCGACGGCCTGACGTACACCCTCGTCGTGACCAACGCGGGGCCGACGGTCGCCCCGGCGACGACGGTCGACGACGCGCTGCCCGCCGGGCTGGGCGACGCGACCTGGACCTGCGAAATCTCCGACGGCTCGTCGTGCACCCCGGGTTCGGGCTCGGGCGACGTGACTGACGTGAGCGCGGACGTCCCCGCGGGCGGGACCGCGACGATCGTCGTCTCCGGGACCGCCACGACCGTCGGCACGCTGTCGAACACCGCGACCGTCACACCGTGCGCGGCCTGCACCGACGCGGGCACCGCGGACGACTCGGCCACCGCGAGCACGCAGGTCCTCGCCGCACCGGAGCCCACGCCGTCGCCGACCGCGACGTCCACGCCGACCCCGACCCCGTCGCCCACCGACGACGACGGCCTCGCGACCACGGGCGCCGACGCCGCCACGCCGCTGGCGTGGGCGCTCGCACTGGTCGTCGGCGGCCTCGTCGTGCTGCTCGTCTCCCGCAGGAACATCAGCCGCCGATAGTTGCCCGGAACATCGGAGCCGCGCGAACGGTTGGGGCCGAGGTACCGACCGCACCTCGCTAGGAGCCCCGCTCGTGGACACCATCTACACCGCTTCCGCCCTCTCGACCGGCGACGGCCGCAACGGCCACGTCCGCACGTCGGACGGCACGCTGGACGTCGACCTGGCGATCCCGAAGGAGATGGGCGGCGCGGGCGGCGCGCTCAACCCCGAGCAGCTGTTCGCCGCCGGGTACGCGGCCTGCTTCCATTCGGCGCTGCGCGGGGTCGCCCGCCAGGCGTCCGTGACGCTGGCCGACGACTCGGTCACCGCCGAGGTGGCCCTGGGCCGCTCGGGCGAGGGCTTCGGGCTGGGCGTCGTGCTGCGGATCGAGCTTCCGGGCCTCGCGGCGGACGTCGCCGACGATCTCGTCGCGAAGGCTCACGTGATGTGCCCCTACTCGAACGCGACCCGCGGCAACATCGAGGTCGAGCTCGACGTCACCGTCGGCTGACGATCGACCACTAGGGTGCGCTCCGTGGATGCGCACCTGCTGACGACTGCCGACGCGGCCGCGTGGGGATCGCGCCTGCCGCGCTCGCTGTACCGCGTGCTGGTCCTCGTGCCGTTCGTCGTGCTCGCAGGACTCGCGATCGGCGGCTCGATCGCCGACACGACAGTCACGGTCGCGGACCTCGCAGCCCGGTCGTACGGGGTCCTCGCAGCAGTGCAAGGGCTGGTCGTCGGCGGCCTGGTGATCGCTGCCTGGCGCCCGGACCTGGGTGCCTGGCTCGGTGCGGCCCTCGCGTGCGCGGCCGCATCGGTGCCGGAGACCGCCACCGTCCGCGGGTGGCTCTGGGTGGTCGCGGTCGCGTTCGCCGTCCTCAGCGTCGTCGACGCCGCCGCCGGAGCACGGCAGCGGGTGGTCGCGAGGGCGTGGGGGCCCACGGTCGTGCCAGACCTCGACGACGCCACCCGTGTGCGGGCCAGCCGATGGCGCTGGCCCGCGCTGGCCGCGGTGACGGCCGCGGCGGCCGTCGCGGTCTTCGCCGCCGTGCTCTGGCACCACGACGCCTCGTCGGCAGCGGCGTTCCGCGCCGACTCGGAGGTTGCAGTCGGGACCGTCGTCGCGGTCGAGGACGACGGTTTCTGGGCCGACGTCGAGGTGGGCCAGACGCGACACCGTGTCGACACCGAGCTCGCGGCCCCTGAAGTCGGTGACGCGGTCGAGGTGCGGTTCGCGCGCCACGGCGACCGCGCAGAGCTCACCGACCAGGTGTTCGACCCCACTGGTGCGATCGTCCTGCTCGGCCTCGCGTCGGCGCTGGGCGCCGGGGTCGCCCTCGTCGAGGCGGGCAGGCGCCGCGCCGTGCGCCGCCTGCTCGTGCACGGCGGCGTCGCCGTGACAGTGGCGATCTCGCCGCGCTCGGCGACTGCACTGCTGGCCGTTCCCGTCGACACGAAGGACCGGACCGAACCCGTCGTCGCACGTCTGCGGATCTCGAAAGCCGACCCGGGAGGGCTCGGTCCGGACGGCGAGCCGGAGGAGGTGTGGCAGGAAGAGGACGACGAGCCCGACATCAAAACCCTGCCCGATGACGAGCTCCTGCGCGCGGCGGCAGCACTCGTCGAGGAACCGCGGCTCGAGGTCGGCCCAGCCGTCCCTGCGGACACGACGGCCCTCGTCGTCGGTCTGCACGCCTACGGCGACCTGCCGTTCGTGCACGTCGACGGCCAGTGGTGGTCGAGCGACCTCCCGGCCCGGGACGACCGCGGGCTCCGGCAGTGGCGCGGCCGGCCCGCCCCGAGCGACACACCGGTCGCTGTCGGCGGGGAGCGAGTCCGGCGCGGGTCGGGCGGCGTGCGCCGCTCAGCAGTGCCGGCCGCGGGACGTGAGGCCGGTGGGGGGTTGCGCCGACTCAACCAGCGCGTCCCCACAGCCTTGCCCCTGCTCGCGTGGGTCGCGGTGGTCCCGGTCGCGTCGTGGCTGTTCGGCCCGGACGGAGCAGACTGGTGGGGAGCGTTCCTGGCGACGGTCGGTGCGTTCAACCTCGGGTCGACGTGGACCCAGAGCACACGACCGCTGCTGCGCGTCGTGCCCGACGGGCTGTGGCAGACCGGCGGGCTGCTCGACGAGCACGTGCCCTGGTCGCGCGTTGTCCGCACGGTCGCCGACGACGACGCGCTCGTCGTGCGGCTCGTCGACGACGCGCTGCTGCTCCCGGTCCGCGCAGACGGGACGGGCCCGGCACTGGTCGCAGGCACCCGTGCACCCGACGAGGCGCTCAGGCTGCTCGAGGACGCGCGCATGTGGGCGGTGGCCGTCCTGCCCCAGACGATCGATCACACCAGGCGACGGGGCGCGGCCCCAGGTCGCCGGCGACTGTCGGTGTCCGTGGTCGGCGGAGTCGCGTGGGGCGCGGCCGTCCTCGTCCCAGCGGTGCTGGCACTGACCTGAGGCCGATCAGCGCACGAGCACTCGGACCGCCTCGTCCACGGCGGTCGGGCCGTCCGTGAGCTCGACGATCGCGCGTGACAGCCTGGGCTCGTGCAGGGCCTCGGCGATGAACGCCGCGACGTCGTCCCGGTGGACGTCGCCGTAGCCGATCGCCGGTCCCGCTGTGACCCGCCCGTTGCCGGGCTCGTCGACCAGGGTTCCCGGACGCACGATCACCCAGTCGAGGTCGGTGGCCACGAGGTAGACGTCGGCCTCCTTCTTGACCCGCATGTAGTGCTCGAAGCCCTCGCCCGCCCCGGCTCCGCGCCCGGCCTCGGGGAACACCGACACGAGCACGAAGCGCTGCACGCCCGCGAGCGCCGCCGCGTCGGCGGCCTTCTGCAGGCCCACGCCGTCGATCAGCGTGGTCTGCTCGGCGCCCGTGCCGTGCGCGCCCGCGGAGAACACGACCGCGTCGTGCCCGGCGAACGCGTCTGCCAGGTCCTGCACCGAGTCCGCGATCAGATCGCCGACGACGGGCGTCGCGCCGCTCGCCGCGATCGTGTCGGCCTGCTCCGGGCGCCGGTGCATGCCGGTCACCTCGTCGCCGCGGGCCGTCAGCAGCGCGGCGAGCCGGCGGCCCACGCCGCCGGCCGCGCCGATCTGGAAGACGCGCACGTCAGCGGTAGTTCGTGAACTGCAGGTCGGCGTCGACGTCCGAGCCCTTGAGGAGCGCGATCACGGCCTGCAGGTCGTCGCGGCTCTTGCCCGTGACGCGCAGCTCGTCGCCCTGGATCTGCGTCTTGATGCCCTTGGGGCCCTCGTCGCGGATGATCTTCGCCACCTTCTTGGCGGTCTCGCTGCTCAGACCCTCCTTGATGAGGGCCTCGAGGCGGTACTCCTTGCCCGACGGCTTGGGCTCGGGGCCGTCCTCGCCGGTGTCGAGCGACTTGAGCGAGATGCCGCGCTTGATGAGCTTGGTCTGGAAGACGTCCAGCACCGCGAGCACGCGCTCGGAGGAGTTGGCGATCATCAGGATCTTCTCGCCGCTCCAGGCGATCGACGCGCCGACGCCCTTGAAGTCGTACCGCTGGGCGATCTCCTTCGAGGCCTGGTTCAGCGCGTTGTCCACCTCCTGGTGCTCGACCTTGCTGACGACGTCGAACGACGCTTCGCTCGCCATGACTGTCCTCCTTCGCCCGTGCGCGGGCTGGTGCTCGTCGGCGCCACCGCCCGTCCCGGGCAGTGGAGTGGATGACCGTTTCGCTCTGGGCGCCCCGGTGTTGCTATCCTTCCACGGCACGCCACGGCAGTGCCGTCCGAACCGGACGGTCCTCCGAGCGGCATCCCCGGCGGGTTACCCGAGTGGCCAAAGGGGGCTGACTGTAAATCAGCTGGCAACGCCTACGGGGGTTCGAATCCCTCACCCGCCACGTTGTCGAAGAGGCGCTCTCCACCAGGAGGGCGCCTCTTCTGCGTCACCAGCGGTTCGCGTCGAGAGCGTCGGCCGCGATGCACGGGTGACGCCGGACACGGTCCAGGGGCCGGGCGGCGGCCGATTTCGCGTCCACCCCGGTGGCCGTGTAACCTAATCCGCGCTGCCCCGATAGCTCAGTCGGCAGAGCGTCTCCATGGTAAGGAGAAGGTCAAGGGTTCGATTCCCTTTCGGGGCTCTGTGGTGTGTCCGGTCCCGCGTCGTCAGGCGCGGGGTCGGAGGCTCCCGTGGCGGGGTAGCTCAGGTGGTTAGAGCACACGGCTCATAATCGTGGTGTCGCGGGTTCGAGTCCCGCTCCCGCTACCAACCAGGAACGAAGGCAGTGCGTCGGCCGGCGCGCTGCGAGAAGCAGAAGCGAGCGCCTCGGCGCGAGAGGTGGCAAGACCATGGCCAGCAAGAGCTCGGACGTCCGTCCGAAGATCACGCTCGCGTGCACGGAGTGCAAGGAGCGGAACTACATCACCAAGAAGAACCGTCGGAACGACCCCGACCGTCTTGAGATGAAGAAGTTCTGCCCCCGCGACAACCGCCACACGGTGCACCGCGAGACCCGCTGATCTCAGCGCTATGACATCAGGCACGCCCCGGCTTCAGGTCGGCAGGCGTGCCTGTGTCGTATCAGGGACCATCCACAGGGCCAGTCACAGGACGTTGGAGAGCGCACCATGCCGGTCGACACGAGCTATGCGGGGCGCGAGTACCCGCCCAACGCCGTCTACGAGGTGAGCCGCGTCAAGCTCGCGGAGTTCGCGAGCGCGGTGGGTGCGACCCACCCCGCGCACACCGACCCCGCCGCCGCGCAGGCGCTCGGCCACGCGGACGTCATCGCGCCGCCGACGTTCGCCGTCGTGGTGGCCCAGCGCGCCGAGGCCCAGCTGTTCGAGGACGAGGCGGCCGGCATCGACTTCAGCCGCGTGGTGCACGCCGACGAGCGCTTCACGCACCACCGCCCGATCCGCGCCGGTGACCGCCTGGTGACCGTGCTGCACGTCGACTCGATCGTCGAGCGGGCCGGCCTGGCGATGATCTCGACGCGTGCGGAGATCGCGAGCGAGGACGGCGACCCGGTCGCGACCGTCCGGTCCACCCTGGCCGTCCGCCCCGAGGAGTCCTGATGGCCCCCACGCTCGCCGAGCTCATGGTCGGCCAGGAGGTCGCCCGCGCCGAGGTCGTCGTCGACCGCGCACGCCTGGTCCGCTATGCGGGCGCGTCCGGCGACTTCAACCCGATCCACTGGAACGAGCGCGTGGCGACGGCCGTCGGCCTGCCGGGCGTCATCGCGCACGGCATGTGGACGATGGGTGCCGCCGCGGGACCGGTCGCGGAGTGGGCCGGCGACCCGGGCGCGATCGTCGACTACCAGGTGCGCTTCACGCGCCCGGTGCCCGTGCCGGACCCGGGCTCGGCCACGGTCGAGGTCGTCGCCGTGATCGGTGCGCTCGACGAGGAGGCGGGCACCGCCCGCATCGACCTGACGGTGTCCGTCGAGGCGACGCGCGTGCTCGGCAAGGCGCAGGCGGTCGTCCGCCTGTCCTGAACGTCTGGCGCGAGGGCTCGTGGCCGACTTACCGTCGTAGCATGTGCCGCAACATCACCACCCTGCGAGGGCTCGAGCCACCGGCGACCGACGAGGAGGTCGAGGCTGCCGCGCGCCAGTACGTGCGCAAGGTGACGGGCGTGCAGAAGCTCACCGACGCCACCCGTGAGGCGTTCGAGGCCGCGGTCGCCGCGGTCACGGCCGCGACGGTGAGCGTGCTCGATGACCTGCCCGAGCGCCGGGTGCCGCCCACGACGGTACCGCCGCTGCGGCGCGCCGAGGTGCAGGAGCGCATCGCCCGGCGCATCGCGGAGCGCGAGGAGCACGAGCGGATGCACGAGCTGGGCGTCGCGCACACGCACTGAGTCAGCCGCGCCTCTCCAGCCGCACGATCACGGCCTTGGACACGGGCGTGTTGCTGCCGATCGCGGTGCTGTCCAGCGGCACCAGCGCGTTCGCCTCTGGGAAGTACGCCGCGGCGCATCCCCGCGAGGTCGGGTAGGAGACCACCCGCAGGTCGCGCAGCTCGCGGTCGGGCTCGTCGCGCCACTCGCTGAACACGTCCACCCGGTCGCCGTCGGCGAGACCGAGGTCGCGCAGGTCGTCGGGGTTGACGAAGACGACGTCGCGGCCGTGCCTGATGCCGCGGTAGCGGTCGTTGAGGCTGTACATCGTGGTGTTGAACTGGTCGTGCGACCGGATCGTCTGCAGGATCAGCCGACCCGGCGGGCACTCGACCGGGACGAGCTCGTTGACGGTGAGCATCGCCTTGCCGGTGGCCGTCGGGAACGTGCGCGAGTCCCGGGGACCGTTGGGCAGCACGAACCCGCCCTTGACCCGGATCCGCTCGTTGAAGTCCTCGAACCCGGGCACGACGCGCGAGATCGAGGAGCGGATCGTGTCGTAGTCGCTCTCGAACCCGGCCCAGTCGATGGGCCCGTCGTCGCCGAGGACGGCGCGGGCCAGGCGCGTGACGATCGAGATCTCGGAGAGCAGTGCGTCCGACGGCGGTGCGAGCGGGCCGTGCGTCGCGTGCACCGCGCACACGGTGTTCTCGACCGAGACGAACTGCGGCCCACTGGCCTGCAGGTCCACGTCCGTGCGGCCGAGCGTCGGGAGGATGAGGGCCTCGGCGCCCGTGACCGCGTGCGAGCGGTTGAGCTTGGTGGAGACCTGCACGGTCAGGTCGGTGCCGCGCATCGCGGCCTCGGCCGCGGCGGTGTCGGAGATGGCGGCGACGAGGTTGCCGCCGAGCGCGAACCAGACCTTGATCTCGCCGCGCTGCATCGCCTGGATCGACTGGACCGAGTCGAGCCCGTGGGCGCGCGGCGGCGAGAACGAGAACTCCGCCGCGAGCGCGTCCAGGAAACGGTCGGGCATCCGCTCCCAGATCCCCATCGTCCGGTCGCCCTGCACGTTGCTGTGGCCGCGGATGGGGGAGGCGCCTGCGCCGGGCTTGCCGATGTTCCCGCGCAGCAGGAGCAGGTTGACGATCTCCTTGATGGTGTCGACGCCCTTGCGGTGCTGCGTGATGCCCATCGCCCACGTGATGATCACGCGCTCGGCGGCCAGGTACCTGTCGGCCAGCTCGTCCATCTCGGCCACGGTGAGGCCGGTCGCGGCCAGCACCTCCTGCTCGTCGAGCGCCGCCAGGTGCGCGCGCAGCTCGTCGAGACCCGCGGTGTGCTGCGCCAGGAACTCGTGGTCCAGCACCGTGCCCGGGCGGCGCTGCTCGGCCTCGAGGACGCGCTTCGAGACCCACTGCAGCAGCGCCATGTCGCCGCCGCTGCGGATCTGCAGGAACTGGTCGGCCAGCTCGGTGCCGCGGCCCACCGTCCCGCGCACGGTCTGCGGGTTCTTGTAGCGCCGCAGCCCGGCCTCCGGCAGCGGGTTCACGGCGACGATGGCGGCGCCCTGCCGCTTCGCGCCCTCGAGCGCGGTCAGCATACGGGGGTGATTGGTGCCCGGGTTCTGGCCCATCACGATGACGAGGTCGGCCTGCGCGAAGTCGTCGTAGGCGATCGTCGACTTCCCGATGCCGAGCGTCTCGCCCATCGCGACACCCGTCGACTCGTGGCACATGTTCGAGCAGTCGGGCAGGTTGTTGGTGCCGAAGGCTCGCACGAACAGCTGGTAGACGAACGCCGTCTCGTTGGCCGTGCGGCCGCTCGTGTAGAACGCGGCCTGGTCCGGCGAGTCGAGCCCGCGGAGCCGGTCGGCCACCAGCGCGAACGCCTCGGCCCAGCTCACGGGGACGTAGTGGTCGCTGCCCGCCGGCTTGTGCACGGGCGCGACGAGCCGGCCCTGCTGGCCCAGCCAGTACTCGGACCGTCCCAGCAGGTCGGTCACGGAGTGCTCGGCCCAGAACGTCGTCGGGACCGTCAGCGGGTTCGCCTCCCAGGTCACCGCGCGGGCGCCGTTCTCGCAGAACTCGGCCCGGCCGGTGTGCCCCGGGTCGGGCCACGCGCAGCTCATGCAGTCGAGCCCGTCCTTCTGGTTCAGGTGGCTCAGGACCTTCAGGGCGCGCGCCGGCCCCATGCCCTCGAGCGCGTACGTCATCGCGTTCGCGACCGCAGGCAGCCCGACCGAGTGCGTCTGGGGCGGGTTTACGGTCAGCTGGTCGGGCGTCGGCTCGGTGACGCGTCGGGTGCGGGCCATCAGACCGTGACCGCCCGCTCGCCCGGCGCGATGGCCCCGGCCGACGACGGCGGGCCCACCCGGTCGGGCCGCGCGTAGACCACCATCGACGGCCCCCGCAGGAACCCGACGAGCGTCAGGCCTGACTCGTCCGCGAGCTCCGCGGCCAGCGACGACGGCGCCGAGACCGAGGCGAGGAACGGGATGCCCGCCATCAGCGCCTTCTGCGTCAGCTCGAACGACGAGCGCCCAGAGACCACCAGCACCGTCCCGCGCAGCGGCAGGCGGCCCTGGGTCAGCGCCCAGCCGAGCACCTTGTCGACGGCGTTGTGGCGACCGACGTCCTCGCGCAGCACCAGCAGCTCGCCCGTGCGGCCGTCGAACAGGCCCGCGGCGTGCAGGCCGCCCGTGCGGTCGAACACCGCCTGGTGCTCGCGCAGCCGGTGGGGGAACGTGGCGAGCAGGTCCGCCGGGACCACGAGCTCGTCCTCGGTCACCGTCCAGGACGAGCGGGTGCGGACCGCGTCGATGCTGGACTTGCCGCACACCCCGCACGCGGAGGTCGTGGCGAAGGAGCGCTCGAGGCTGGGGTCCGGCGCGGGCACCGACGGATCGAGCGTGACGTCGAGGACGTTGTAGGTGTTGCGGCCCTCGTCGTCCGTCCCGGCGCAGTACCGCGCGGCGACCACGTGCTCGGCCGCCGTCACGACACCCTCCGAGAGCAGGAACCCGGTGGCCAGCTCGACGTCGTGCCCCGGCGTCCGCATGGTGACGACCAGCGACCGGCCACCGACGCGGATCTCCAGGGGCTCCTCCGCGGCGAGGTGGTCCTCCGCGCGCCGCTCCGGCGTCCCGAGCTCGATGCGTGTCACCCGACGACGAACCACGATCCTGGCCATACGTCATCATCGCAGCCGACGTGCGTCGGCCGCCTGGGAACTACGCCGGAACGGGCCCCGTCGTCGTCCCCACGCGCAGCGACACGGGCAGCTCGCGGTGGTCCGGCTCCGCGCCGGCCAGCAGGTCCTCGACGAGGTGCCCCACGGCCTCACCCTTCTCGGTGAGCGGCTGGACCACGGTGGTCAGCACGTCGGCACCCAGCCACGGCAGGTCGATGCCGTCGAACCCGGCGACCGAGACGTCCTGCGGC
>NZ_QWKP01000182.1 GCF_003470205.1 Cellulomonas rhizosphaerae | reverse complement strand
GACCCGGGACGTGACCTGCACCTACCCCGGCTGCCGACAACCCGCCATCCGCACCGAGCTCGACCACGTCATCCCCTACGACCCCACCCGGCCCGCCGAGGAACAGACCACCGAGGCCAACCTCCACGCCCTGTGCAAGAGACACCACCAAGCCAAGACCCAGAAGATCTGGAACGTGAAGCGGGACAAAGCCACCGGCAACACCGAATGGACCAGCCCCCTGGGAATCACGTACTACCGATCACCCATACCCGTCGAAGTCAGCCCCAGAATGTTCGACCCCACCCGACGCCGCACACCACCACCCCACGACCTCGGCGACCCACCCTTCTGAGCCCGAGCCCGAGCCCGAGCCCGAGCCCGAGACTCCGTGCGCGCCATGACGCCGGCGCCGGGTTCTCGCCCTCCTCACGCCCGCACCACGTCTCGTGCTTGTGCTCGTCCTCGCGCGTGCCCGACGCGCGCGGCGTACCGTCGCGTCTCATGAGCATCGATCCCACCGCCGCGCCCAGCGGACCCGGCTGCCTCGAGTGTGAACGCGACGGCGGCTGGTGGTTCCACCTCCGCCGCTGCGGCGAGTGCGGGCACATCGGCTGCTGCGACTCGAGCCCGTCTCAGCACGCGACCGCGCACTGGCGCGAGACCGGACACGCGCTGATGCGTTCCTACGAGCCCGGCGAGGACTGGTGGTGGGACTTCGACGCCGCTGCGGCGGCCACGGGGCCCGAGCTCGCGGACCCGCAGCACCGACCCCTGGACCAGTCGGCGCCCGGGCCGGTCGACCGCGTTCCCGACGACTGGCGCAGCCAGCTGCACTGACGCTGCCGACACCAGCGCCACGGGGTGCTCCTACGATGCGATGGTGCACGATCCGATCGAGCCCCACGACCACGGGTGGTTGGCGCGGCCGGATGGTGCCCGGGTGTACTGGGAGGCGTCAGGCAACCCGGACGGTCTTGCCGCGATCTACCTCCACGGCGGTCCCGGAAGCGGGCTCGGGCGCGGCGGCTACCGGCGCCGATTCGACCCGGCGCGGTACCGGATCATCGGGATCGACCAGCGCGGGTGCGGCAGGAGCACCCCGCTCGCGTCCGAGAGCCTCGAGACCCTGGACGCCAACACCACCCAAGCGCTCCTCGCCGACCTCGAGGCGCTGCGCGACCAGCTCGGCATCGAGGCCTGGCTGCTCCACGGCGTCTCGTGGGGTTCGACACTCGCTCTGGCCTACGCGCTGGACCACCCCGACCGCGTTACGGGCATCGTCCTGACGGCCGTCACGTCGGGCAGTCGCGAGGAGATCGACTGGATCACGCAGGGTGTGGGCGCGATCTTCCCCGAGGCATGGGCACGGTTCCGGGCCGGAGCCCCCGGCGAGGAGCGCGTCGTCGACGCGTACGCCCGGCTTTTGCGCGACGCTGACCCCGCGGTGCGGTCCGCTGCGGCACGTGCCTGGGAGGAGTGGGAGTCGACCCACGTCTCCCTCGACCCGGGCTGGGTCCCGGGCTCGATGTTCGACGACGACCTCGAACGGCAGAACTTCGCCACGCTAGTCACCCACTACTGGGCCAACGACTGCTTCCTGCGGGGACCAGCCCGCATCCGGGACCGGATCGCCGAACTCGCGGGCGTGCCCGGCGTCCTGATCCACGGCAGGCACGACGTCAGCGGACCCGCGATCACCCCGTGGCTGCTGCACCAGGCGTGGCCGGGCAGCGAGCTGGTCGTCGTCGAGTCGGAGGGCCACGGCGGTCCGCAGGAGATGGAGCTGACGTGCGACGCCATCGGCCGGCTCGCCGACGAGCTCAGCCCACGGGCACGCACGTCGGGTGGCGACCGCCACAGGTGAGTCCCCTCACGCCACTCCGTGCGGAGGTGCGGGCATGGGATCATGAGTGGTTGCCGCGTGATCCTGCGGCCCCCGGCTATCGCGCTCCTCGGCTCGTCGGCCAATCCCCCGGACGACCTCAGTAGGCGGAACCATGACTGCACCCACCCTCACCGATCCCGCGATCGACGGCGTCGGCGACGACGAGCTCGAGGTCTTCCTCCGGGTCTGCGAGACGATCAGCCGCCTCCCCTCGGACCACCCGCAGCTCGCGGTGGCCCGCCGCGCGACGAGCGCGCTGTTCAAGGCGGCCAAGAAGCAGCGCCGCGCCGAGAAGCGCGACGCGATCAGCACGGCCGACGCCGCGGTCGTCGCGGCGACGGCGACCGGCAGCCCGGGCCGCATCGACGACGAGACGCGGGGCATCCCGCTGGTCTCCAGCGCCCGCGGGGCGACCGCCGGCACGCTGCTGCGCGCGCGCCCCTGCTACATCTGCAAGGAGGCGTACACCCAGGTCGACGCCTTCTACCACCAGCTCTGCCCGAGCTGCGCGGAGCTCAACCACGCCAAACGTGACGCCCGCACCGACCTCACGGGTCGCAGCGCGCTGCTCACGGGCGGCCGCGCCAAGATCGGCATGTACATCGCGCTGCGGCTGCTGCGTGACGGCGCCCGCACAACGATCACGACCCGCTTCCCGCGCGACGCCGCCCGCCGGTTCGCGGCGATGGACGACAGCGCCGACTGGCTCGACCGCCTGACGATCGTCGGGATCGACCTGCGCGACCCCGCCCAGGTCGTCGCCCTCGCCGACGACGTCGCGGCCCGCGGTCCGCTCGACATCCTCATCAACAACGCCGCCCAGACCGTGCGCCGTTCCCCCGGCTCGTACAGCCGACTGGTCGACGCCGAGCTCGAGCCGCTCCCGACCGGTCCGCTGCCCGAGCTCGTCACGTTCGGCCGCACGAGCAGCGCGCACCCCCAGCAGCTGGCCGGTGCCGTGACTGAGCTGACCAGCCCGCTGCTGCCGTTGGCGCAGCAGGCGGGCGTCGCGGAGCTCGCGCTCACGGCCGAGGCGGCCTCGCTCGAGCGCCTGCTCGCGGGCACCGGCATCGACGCGGGCGGGCTCGTGCCCGACGAGGTCGACACGAACAGCTGGGTCGCGACGGTCGACCAGGTCGACCCGATGGAGCTCCTCGAGGTCCAGCTGTGCAACCAGACGGCCCCGTTCATCCTCGTCAGCCGACTGCGCCCGGTCATGCGCCAGAGCGGCGACCGCCACTCCTACGTCGTCAACGTCTCGGCGATGGAGGGCGTGTTCTCGCGCGGCTACAAGGGCCCGGGCCACCCGCACACGAACATGTCCAAGGCCGCGCTCAACATGCTGACCCGCACGAGCGCCACCGAGCTCGCCGAGGACGGCATCCTCATGACGAGCGTCGACACGGGCTGGATCACCGACGAGCGCCCGCACACCACCAAGGTGCGGCTCGCCGAGGAGGGCTTCCACGCCCCGCTCGACCTCGTCGACGGCGCCGCCCGCGTGTACGACCCGATCGTGCGCGGCGAGGCCGGCGAGCCCCTGTTCGGCTGCTTCCTCAAGGACTACGTCCGCTCCGGCTGGTGAGGGCCGCGGGCGGTCCGTCGCATTCGCCCGAGACGGACCACCCATTCGGCCCAACGCCCGCACGAACGTCACCCGGTGGAGGTTCCGGCGGAACCGCCGGACGCCGTAGCGTCGGACTCGCGCAGCGCGAAGCTGCAGGTGAGGACCCGAGGAGACGGACGTGAGTGCAGCGGGGAGGGACCCGCAGTGGCGTGAGGCGGAGCGCTTCGCCGAGCGGCACGCCCGCATGGTCCTCGCGCTGGTCGACGTGCGGGTGACGCCCGACGACGGCAGCCCCGTCGACCTGTTGGGCGACGACTTCGCCGCCATGGTCGACCGCAGCCGCGCCCCCGTCGACACGACCCCGCTCGAGCGCCTGCGGATCTCCGCGGGCGCCCGCACGGCCGCGTTCTACTCGCGCTCCGGGTACGCCAAGACGGCCCTGCTCTGGGCCGATCGCCACGCTGTGGCGCTGTTCGCGTACACCGACGACGGGTACGCCGCACCGGTCAACCAGGCCGCGCGCGATCTCATGGAGCGTGCGCACGCGGACAGCGAGCGCAAGGTGCTGACCGAGATCGCCCAGGTCTCCCGGCACGCCAACGAGCTCAAGGCCGAGATGGAGCGGCGCGAGCGCGACGCCTATGCCGCTGCCCTCCGCGAGAAGGAGAAGGCCCGCGCAGCCGAGGCGGCCCGCCGGGTCGCACGCGAGCGCTCCGAGTCGATCCTCGGGCGGACCGTCGCGCTGCTGCTGCGCGTGCAGCTCGACTCGCGTGCCCTGAACGGCACCGTCAAGACGCTCGCGGAGTCGTCCGTCGCGGATGCCGTGGCTGACGCGGCCGGTCGCCTCACGATGTTCGAGCGTCCGGCTGCCCTGGCCCGCGTGCGCCACCAGTTCCTCGAGGTCGCCGCGACGCTCGACGTCATCACGCCGCCGTCCGAGCGGGAGGCGTCCAGCTATCGCTCGGCGCGTCGCGCGGTCGAGGACGGCCTCGACGCCCTCGACGAGGCAGGCGGCGAGCACGTCTCCGGGCACGTCGCCCCGGACGTCGTCGCGCACGAGCTGCGCCGGGCGGCGCGGTCGTGGCAGATAGTGCTGGCCGAGGTCGTGCGCGCGGCGCCGCCGCTCACGCCGACCGTGCCGACGCAGCGCGTCCCGCAGCACCGCGCGGAGACGCTCACGTCCTGAGCGGCTACCGCGCGCGCTCGGCCAGTCCGCGCACGTAGGCGGCCTGGCCGACGTGCTGCAGGTCGTCGGCGAGGATGCTCACGAGCCGAGCGGCGAGCGTGACCGGCGGGTCCCACCGGTGGTCGACGACGCGGTCGAGGTCGTCGCCCGCGATCGTCGCGAGGTACGCGGACGTCGCGGCGGTCACCGCGTCGAGGTAGCCCAGCAGCAGGTCGGCCGGCACCCGGACGGCGGCCACGTCGTCCGCGCTCTGGCCGTACCCGCTCGCCGAGTCGTCGAACGGCAGGTCGAACCGCTCGGCCCAGCCACCCGCGGTCCAGACCTCCTCGGTCTCGGCCAGCGGAGCGAGCTGCGCATCCTGGACCCGGGCGATGTGCCAGGTCAGCCACGCGATGGTGTTCGCCTCGGGGTCGGCTCGCCAGGTCAGCGTCGCCTCGTCGAGCCCGTCGACGATGCGGTGGACGGTCGGGCCGACGCGGCCGAACGACTCGACGAGGACGGCGCGCGCGTCCACGATCAGCCCTCCCCTCGCGGTGCGGACCGGATGAGCCGGGTGCTCGTCGCGAGGACCAGGCCGTCCTCGATGAGCGCCGCGCGCGTGTCCGGCTGCACCCATGACGGTCCCTCCTCGGCGGCCCAGCGGCGCCACGTCGCGCCCGCGAACGAGCCGACATAGGCACCGCTTGCCCCGGCCGGCGCGGCGAGCAGGACCGACGGCACCGACCGGTGCTCGGCGAGCGCGAGCCCGACGCCGCCCACGGCACCCGCCAGGACCCGGGCGAGCAGCACGGGACGGTCGAGCCGGCTCGGCGTGGTCGGCAGCTTGTCGCCGATCAGCTCGCCGAGCACGGCGAGCCGGCCGACCGTGCGCAGCGCGACGGCGGCGAACCCGTGCCGATCCCTGGTGGCCACCGCGACGGGCACGGTGATCGCCACCGACGAGCGGCCGCCGGCTGCGAGCCCGAGGGCGAACGAGCGAGTGAGAGATCCCATGTGCCGTGTGTACCTCCTCCCGGCGCGACCGGCACCTCGGGAGCGCCCCGACGGATCAGCCGATGCGCGCGAGCCGAAACATGTCGTCGTCGGGCAGGACGTCCACGACGGCCCCGACCTGCACGTCGACGAGCGACGCGAACCCGCCGTACACGCTGAGGAAGGCCGTGTCGGAGGCGTCGCGCCCGGTCGAGATGCGCACGAGCGTCGACCGCGGCGCGAGCGTCGTCGCGTCCACGACGTGCCAGGCGCCGTCCACCCACGCCTCGGCCACGGCGTGGAAGTCCATCGGGTCGAGACCGGGCGCGTACACGGCCACGAGGCGCGCGGGCACGTCGAGTGCCCGGAGCAGCGCGACCACCAGGTGCGCGTAGTCCCGGCAGACGCCCTGGCGTGCGAGCAGCGTCCGCACGGCACCGTCGGTCGGCAGCGAGGATCCCGGGACGTAGGCGAGCCGGGTCCCGACCCACGAGGCCACGGCACCCAGCAGGTCGGAGCCTGTGAGGCCCGCGAACTCGGCGCGCGCGGTGGGGCTCAGCGAGTCGGACTCGCAGTACCGGCTCGGGCGCAGGTAGCGCAGCCGGTCGGCCTCGTCGTCCTCGTCGATCGGGCTGTGCCCGACGACGCGCGCGTCGTACTGCACGAACAGCCGGCCCGGCTGGGCGTCCACCACGTGCAGCCGCGCGCCGTGGTCGCCCGCGAGCTCGCGCGGCTGCACGGGCACGCCGTCCGACGTGATCGACAGGGTCTCGGCGGCCGCAGCACCGGTCACCGCGATCGACAGGACGAGGGTCGCGGGGCTCGACACGTCGAGCTCGAGGCGGGAGAACACGTCACGCTGCATGCGGGCGATTGTGCAGGCTGAGCAGCGACGGCGCGCGCCAGGACGGCTCAGGCGGGCGTGAGCGGCTCGACGCCGGTCTCCGAGTCGAGGTGCGCAGACATCGCGTCGAGGAACGCGGTCAGGGCCGGCCGGGCCTCGTCGGGCACCGCGGCGGCGATCTCCGCCATCGCCTGGTGCATCCGGCTGAGCCGCGCGTGGATCTCGTCGTGCGCGTGGGGCGTGCTCGTGACGACGACCGAGCGACGGTCCGTCGGGTGCGTCGAGCGCTCGAGGTGGCCTGAGGCCGTCAGTCGGTCGAGCAGCTTGGTGGTCGAGGCCGTCGAGATGGCGAGATACGCGGCGATGTCCCGGGGAAGGGCGTGGCCGCCGCGCTGCTCGGTCGCGATCACGTACTGGAGCGCCTGCATGTCGGTGACGTTCATCGCCATCCCGGCACTCACGCGCCGGCGCATGTCGGCGTCCGCGCGGCGAAAACGGCGCACGGACTCCAGCAGCGCGGCGATCGACGGATCGTCGGCGTACCAGAAGTGCGACGCGTCGGTCATGGTTGGATACTAGCCACAGAAACATCTAGCCTGGCTAGCGATACCGACGACCGCGAGGAGATCACTCGATGCGGACAGCCCCGGACGACCTCGTCGTCCTGCTCGACGAGGACGGCCGCCCGTCGGGCGTCGCGCCCCGTGCGACCGTCCACGACGAGTCCACTCCCCTGCACCTCGCCTTCTCCTGCTACCTGTTCGACGCCGACGGCCGCGTGCTGGTGACCCGGCGCGCGCTGTCCAAGCGCACGTGGCCGGGCGTCTGGACCAACGCGTTCTGCGGGCACCCGCGCCCGGGCGAGACGATGCAGGACGCGATCCGCCGGCACGCCCGCCACGAGCTCGGCATCACGGTCGAGCGGCTGGAGGTCCTCCTCCCGGACTTCCGCTACACCGCGACCGATGCGGACGGGATCGTCGAGAACGAGGTCTGCCCGGTCTGGTTCGCGACCACCGCTGACGAGATCGCGCCGAACCCCGACGAGGCGATGGACCTGGCCTGGATCAGCACCGCTGACCTCGGCCGCGCGACGTCGGCGGCACCCTGGGCCTTCAGCCCGTGGATGGTCTCCCAGGTGGTCCAGCTCGCGGACCTCGTCCCGGGCGCTCCCGGGGCGTCGGACGACGACGTGGCCCTGGTCGGCTGACGTGGACGAGTTCTTCGACGCGGCCGACGAGCACGCGCGCGCCCTAGGCCCCGAGTACGTCGCACTGTGGTCCGCGATGCGCGTCGCCAGCAACGGCGGCCGACGCGTCCGGCCCGGCCTGGTGAGCAACGCGTACCGCGCCTTCGGCGGTACCGACGACCCGCTCGCCAACCGGGTCGGCGACGCGATCGAGCTGCTGCACACCGCCTTTGTCATCCACGACGACGTCATCGACCACGACCTGCGCCGCCGCGGCCGTCCGAACGTCAACGGCGAGTTCCTCGCCCGCGCGCAGGACGCGGGCGCCGCGCCCGAGGCGGCCGTCGGGTACGGCCAGGCCGCGGGGATCCTGGCAGGCGATCTCGCGCTCGTCGGCGCGTTCGCGGCCCTCGCGACGATCCCTGCGGACGACCGGACGCGCATCCGCCTCATGACGCTCGTGCACGACGCGGTCCGCGTGACCGCCGCGGGCGAGCTGGAGGACGTGCACCTCGGGCTCGGCACGCGCACCGCCACGGTCGACGAGGCCGTCGCGGTGGCCGAGCACAAGACCGCGGCCTACTCCTTCGCGCTCCCGCTGCAGGCCGGCGCGCTGCTGGCCGGCGCGAGCGACGAGGATCTGGCACGCCTGGCCGACCTCGGGCGGCAGCTCGGCATCGCCTTCCAGCTCTGCGACGACCTGCTCGGGGTCTTCGGCGACGAGGACGTGACGGGCAAGAGCACCCTGTCCGACCTGCGCGAGGGCAAGCTGACCGCGCTGGTCGCCTACGCCGCTCAGACGACCGCGTGGCCTTCTATCGAGCCCCACCTCGGGGACCCGGCGCTGACGGCGGCGGGCGCGGCGACGCTGCGCGCGCGGCTCGAGGCCTGCGGCGCCCGGGCCTTCGTCGAGGGACTCGTCGACGAGCACCTCCACGCCGCGCGCGCCCTGGCGCATACGGTGGGGCTCGAGGCGGTCGTCGACCGCGTCACCGCGCTGGCGGCGAGCGATCCGGGGAGGGCCGCATGAGGACGGGCACACGGCACGACGCCCCGAGCCTGTACGACTCCGCCGCCGACCACGCCACGGCGCAGATCGTCGAGGACTACTCCACGTCGTTCAGCCGCGCGTGCCGCCTGCTCGCCGAGCCGGTGCGCACCCACGTGCGCAGCATCTACGGCCTGGTCCGCCTGGCCGACGAGATCGTCGACGCCGACAGCCTGGACCTCACCCCCGCCGAGCGCGCGACGCAGCTGAGCGACCTCGAGGCCGAGACCGCGCACGCCATGGCGCGCGGGTTCTCGACGAACCTCGTCGTGCACTCCTTCGCCCGCACCGCGCGCCAGTGCGGCATCGACGCCACGCTGGTCACCCCGTTCTTCGCCTCGATGCGCACCGACCTCGAGCGCACCGAGCACGACGCGGGCTCGCTCGACACCTACGTCTACGGCTCGGCCGAGGTCGTCGGGCTGATGTGCCTGCGCGCGTTCCTCGCCGAGGAGGACGCGTCCACGGGCGACGCCCGCTACGCCGAGCTCCTCCCCGGCGCGCGGCGCCTGGGGGCCGCGTTCCAGAAGGTCAACTTCCTGCGCGACATCGCCGCCGACCACGACACCCTCGGGCGGACGTACTTCCCCGGCGTCGTCCCCGCCGAGCTCACCGAGAGCCAGCGGGACGTGCTCCTCGACGACATCGACGCCGACCTGGCCGCGGCTGCGCAGGCGATCGCCGCGCTGCCGGCCTCGTCGCGGCGCGCGGTGCGGTGCGCGCACGACCTGTTCGCCGCCCTGTCCCACCGGCTCCGGGCGACCCCGGCCGGCGAGATCGGCACGCGTCGGGTCCGCGTGAGCACGCCGGCCAAGGCGCGGATCGTGCTGCGCGCGATGCTGAGCGGCGCGCGGTGAACGCTCCGGCACGCCGGGCGGTCGTCATCGGGGCAGGGATAGCCGGCCTGGCCACCGCGGCGCTCCTGGCGCGCGACGGCTACGACGTCGAGGTGCTCGAGCAGCGCGACGAGGTCGGGGGTCGCGCGGGCACCTGGCGCGTGGACGGGTTCACGTTCGACACGGGTCCGTCCTGGTACCTCATGCCCGAGGTCTTCGACCACTTCTTCGCGCTGTTCGGCACGTCGACGCAGGCCGAGCTCGACCTCGTCACGCTCGACCCGGCCTACCGGGTGTTCTTCGGCGACGAGGCTCCGCTCGACCTGTCCACGGGGCGCGCACCCGCGCAGTTCGAGGCGATCGAGCCCGGCGCCGGAGCGCGACTCGAGGAGTACCTGGACTCGGCCCGTGAGGCGTACGACCTGTCGCTGCGGGAGTTCCTCTACACGACGTTCTCGTCCCCGAGCAGGCTCGCGACCGGCTCCGTGGTCCGCAGGGCGCCCCGGCTCGCGCGGCTGCTGACGACCTCGCTCGAGAAGCACGTCGCGCGACGGTTCACCGACCGTCGGCTCCGGCAGGTGCTCGGCTACCCGGCCGTGTTCCTCGGCACGTCCCCCGAGCGCGCGCCGAGCCTCTACCACCTCATGAGCCACTGCGACCTGACCGACGGCGTGCGCTACCCGATGGGCGGCTTCGGCACGCTGATCGACGCGATCCGCCGCGTCGCGGAGGGCGCCGGCGTGCGGATCCGCACCGGGGTGCGCGTGACCGGCGTCGAGGTCGACGACGCGAGTGCCGCACGCGGGGTGACCTGCGTGGCGACCGACGGCACCGCGAGCACGGTCGCCGCGGACGTCGTCGTCGGCGCCGGTGATCTGCACGACCTCGAGACGAACCTGCTGCCCCCGCACCTGCAGACCTACCCCGAGCGCTGGTGGCGCTCGCGCGACCCCGGGCCGGGCGCCGTGCTCGTCTACCTGGGGATCCGGGGGCACCTGCCGCAGCTCGCGCACCACTCGCTGTTCTTCTCGGCCGACTGGCACGCGAACTTCGACGCCGTCTTCGGCGCCGACCGGCACGTGCCGACCGACGCCTCGATGTACGTCTGCACCCCGTCGCGGACCGACCCCTCGGTCGCGCCGGCGGGCATGGAGAACGTCTTCGTGCTCGTCCCGGTGCCGGCCGACGTCTCGATCGGGACCGGCGGCGTGGACGGGGCCGGCGACGAGCTCGTCGAGCGGGCCGCCGACGCCGCGATCGCGCGGATCGCGCAGTGGGCGGGCGTGCCGGACCTCGCCGAGCGCGTCGTCGTGCGCCGCACGGTCGGGCCGGCCGACTTCGCACGGGAGTACTCGTCGTGGTCCGGCGGTGCCCTCGGCCCGGCGCACACGCTGCGGCAGTCGGCGATGCTCCGCGGCCGCAACGCCTCGACCAAGGTCTCCGGGCTGCTCTACGCGGGCGGCTCGACGCTGCCCGGGATCGGCCTGCCGATGTGCCTGATCAGCGCCGAGAACGTCGTCAAGCGACTGCGCGACGACCGCTCGTCCGGCCCCCTGCCCGAGCCTGCCCGCAGCGGTGCCCGATGAGGGGCACGTACCTCGCGGCGGAGCTCGTGTCGCTCGCGTGCATCGTCGCCGTCGACGCCCGGCTCCGGCTCTACTTCTGGGCCGACGCGCGGCGGGCGGCCCTGGTGCTCGCGACGGGCATCGTGCTGTTCGTCGGCTGGGACCTGGTGGCCATCGCGGCGGGGTTCTACGGCCGCGGCGAGAGCGACGCGATGCTCGGCGTCGAGGTCGCGCCGCACCTGCCCGTCGAGGAGCTCGTGTTCGTGACCTTCCTGTCCTACGTGACGATGGTGGTGCTCGCCCTGGTCCGTCGGACGCTGGCCGCACGTGAGGCCAGGGACGCCCGATGACGTATCTCGGTCTCGGGCTGCTCTTCGTCGCGGCGTGCCTGGTCGTCGCGGTCGTCACGGGCCTGCGGCGGCGCGAGCCGCACTTCTGGTCGTCGATCGCCCTCACGGCGGTCGTGCTGCTGGTCCTGACCGTCGTGTTCGACAGCCTCATGGTTGCCTCCGACCTGTTCCGCTACGACGAGGCGAACCTGGTCGGCGTGCGGATCTGGCTCACACCGGTCGAGGACCTCGCGTGGCCGATCGCCGCCGCCCTGCTGCTCCCCTCGGTGTGGGTGCTGCTCGGCCCGTCGCACCGCCCGGCCGACGAGGCGCGGGAGGTCGACCGTGTCCGTTGACACCCACCCCGTGCGCGCCGGGTTCGCGCAGGTCATCGGCTCGTCGCGCCCGTTGTCGTGGATCAACACGGCCTACCCGTTCGCGGCGGCGTTCCTGCTCGCGGGCGGCGACCACGTCGTGGCGCTCGTCGTGGGCACGGTCTACTTCCTCATCCCCTACAACGTGCTGATGTACGGCATCAACGACGTCTTCGACTACGAGTCCGACCTGCGCAACCCGCGCAAGGGCGGCGTCGAGGGCGTGGTGCTGTCCGACCGGTGGCACCGCACGACGCTGTGGGCCGCGGTGCTCAGCAACGTCCCGTTCCTGGTCGCCCTCGTCTGGCTCGGCACCGGGTGGTCCGACCTCGTGCTCGCGATCAGCGTCTTCGCCGTGGTCGCGTACTCCGCGCCCGGGCTGCGCTTCAAGGAGCGACCGGTCCTGGACTCGCTCACGTCGAGCACGCACTTCGTCAGCCCCGCCGTGTTCGGCGTGACCCTCGCGGGCGGGTCGTTCACCGGCCCGGTGCTGGCCGTGCTCGCCGCGTACTTCCTGTGGGGCGCGGCCTCGCAGGCGTTCGGTGCGGTGCAGGACATCACGGCCGACCGCGGCGCGGGCATCGGCTCGATCGCGACCGCGTTCGGTGCCCGGCGGACGGTGCGGCTCGCGATGGCGGGCTACGCCGCGGCGGCGGTTCTCATGCTGGGTGCCGGGTGGCCGGGCAACCTGGCGGCGCTCGTGCCGGCCGTCTACCTCGTCTCGGTCGCCCCGTTCCGCAACCTCACCGACGAGCGCTGCGAGGACGCCAACCGCGGCTGGCGCCGGTTCCTGTGGCTCAACCTCGTCATGGGCTTCCTGGTCACCCAGCTGCTGATCGTCATGGCCCTCACGTCCTGACGTCCACCGACTGAGACTTTCCTCCCCACCCACTGGTAACGCGCGGGAAGGTTGTTATACCTCCGCCCAAGGTCACGAGCACCAGTGCCAAGCCCCGGCTCGCTGGTCAGCAACCCCCCTCACCGGGGTGCTCCGGGAGATGACCTGGCCCCGTGGACGTCACGGGGCAAGCGTGAGAGGAGAACGTCATGCCACACCCGGTCATCGCCCTGTCGGGCAACCCGCGCGTCGGTTCGCGCACCACGGGCGCCGCCACGCACGTCGCCGAGCGGCTGGCCGCCGACCCGGCGGACGTCCGCACGATCGACCTCGCCGGTCTCGCGGGCCAGATCTTCGCTCCGGAGCACGCCGCGGTCGACGAGGCCCTCGCCGCGGTCCAGGCCGCGCGCCTCGTCGTCGTCGCGACGCCCGTCTACAAGGCCTCCTACACGGGGCTGCTCAAGTCGTTCCTCGACCGCTACGGCCCCAACGGGCTCGCCGGGGTCGTCGCGGTCCCGCTCGTCGTGTCCGGCAACCCCGCGCACGCCCTCGCCGGCGAGGTGCACCTGCGGCCGCTGCTCGTCGAGCTCGGCGCGGTCGTCCCGGCCCGCTCGCTGACCGTCCTGGACTCCCAGCTGGCCGACCTCGACGACGCGGTGGACCGTTGGCTGGCAGGCGGTGCGGCCGACGCGCTCGCCACCCCCGTGGCCATCGGGTCCGCCCGATGACCGCCGAAGCGTTGCGACCCCTGGAGCGGCTCTTGCACGAGCAGGACGAGGCGCAGCTGACGCCCGAGGAGTACAAGGCCGTCTTCCGTCGGCACGCGGCGGGCGTCGCCGTCGTCGCGCTGCGCGACGGTGAGCGTCCGGTCGGCTTCACGGCCACCTCGGTCATCTCGGTGTCCGCCGCTCCCCCGATCCTCGCGTTCTCGCTGGCCGCGACCTCCTCGTCCTGGCCCGCGATCTCCCGCGCGGAGACGCTCGCGATCAGCCTGCTCACCTCGAACCAGGGCGACATCTCGGCGCGGTTCGCGACGAGCGGCATCGACCGCTTCGCCGACGGCGGCTGGCGCGCGCTGGACACGGGCGAGCCCGTGATCGAGGACGCCGGCGCCTGGGTCCGGGGCCGCATCCTGCAGCGCCTGCCCGTGGGCGACAGCTACCTCGTGACGATCCGGGCGCTCGAGCACGGCACGAGCGAGTCCGCGGGTCCGCTCGTCTACCTGGACCGGAACTACCACCCGGTCGGGGACTACGAGATCTGAGTGCTCCCGTCCTGGCGCCGCGCCTGATACGTTCGCGCGGCGCCAGGACGACGACCGGAGCAGCGATGAGAACGAGCGAGCACCTCCGCGGCAGCACCAAGCTGCGGCCCGAGCCGGACCATTTCGGCATCGTGCTGCTGATGCTGGTCGTCGCCTACGTGCTGTCGGTGCTGAGCAGCTCGAACCTGTCGCGCGTGATCGTGGGCGCGCTGTACGTCGGTGCCCTGGTCTACGCGGTACGCGCCTCCCAGCCCGGGCCGGGCCTACGACAGGTCCTGCGCGTCGTCATCGTGGGCGGTGCCGTGGCCATCGTCGGCGCGGCGCTCTTCCTCCCGCACGACGACGCCTCCGGCGTGATCGACTGCGTCCTGGTGCTCGTGCTGCTCAGCGCGCTGATCTGCATCTTCGACCGGATCATCACGGCGCAGGACGTCACCGGGCGGCTCATCGCCGGCGCCCTGTCCGCCTACCTCATGGTCGGGATGCTCTTCGCGAGCGTCTTCGGCGTGCTCGCGTGGCTCCAGGGCTCGTTCTTCGCGAACGGGCAGCAGGCCGACGCGGAGTCGCTGCAGTACTTCTCGTTCGTCACGCTCACGACGCTCGGCTACGGCGACCTGGTCACGGTGAGCAGCGCCGGCCGCGGGCTGGCCGCACTCGAGGCGCTCGTCGGCCAGGTCTTCCTGGCCACGCTCATCGCGCGGCTCGTCGGCTCGTTCCGCCGACCGACGCCAACTAGGCGACAGCCCCCGGAGGATTCGGACCCGACGTGATCCGGGGCCGGCCGACCGTCAGCAGCGTGATGCCCTCGACCAGCACCTGGACGCCGAGCAGCACCCCCAGCACGGTCAGCGTGGCCTCCACCGGGAAGACGAGGATCCACGCCCCCAGCAGCAGCGAGAGCAGCCCGGTCAGGACGAAGAGGGCCTTGCCGCGCGGCAGGGTGAACGCCGCGACGATGCGCGTGATGCCGCCCGCGACGAACGCCGCGCCGATGAATACCGTGATCCACAGCGCCCCGCGCACGGGGTGCTGGATGATCAGGAGCCCCAGGCCGGCGAGCACGATCCCGCCGACGAGCGCCCACCAGAAGCCGCCCGCCCGGATGCGCGTGAACGACCACACGGCCAGCACGATGCCGGCAGCGACCGCCGTCCACCCGATGAGGAAGACCGAGACGGTCGTGGCGACGATCGTGTCGCCCAGGATGATCAGTCCGCCGACGACCATGAGGATGCCGAAGGCGATGTCCCACCCGCTCCGGCGCCGCTCGACGGTCACGGTCACGTTGTCGCTCATGTGCCGATGATGGCGCATCGCGGGGGTCTGCCCGGATCGGCGCGCCGGACCCCGTCCGGTCGCGCGCGCCCGGGACGCACCCCACACTGGCGCGATGCGAACCATGGGAGTCGAGGAGGAGTACCTCCTGGTCACGCCAGAGGGCCGTCCGACGGCCGTCGCGCCGACGGTGCTGTGGCACGCGGCGCAGGAGGACTCGGCGGAGCCGACGTCGCCGGACGAGCCCGGCGGCGACCTCGAGAAGGAGTTCAAGCGCGAGCAGGTCGAGACCTCGACCCACCCGCGCACCGACCTCGGCGAGCTGCTCGACGAGATCCGCGCCGGCCGCGAGCGCACGTCGGCGTTCGCCCGCCTCGCGGGCGCGGAGATCGCGGCGCTGGGCACCGCCCCGCAGGAGGTGGAGTCGACCGTCGTCCCGGACAAGCGCGCCCAGGAGATCCGTGCGCGCTTCGCGATGACCGCCAAGGACCAGCTCACGTGCGGCTGCCACGTGCACGTCGAGGTGGCCGACGACGAGGAGGGCGTGGTCATCCTCGACCACCTGCGCCGCTGGACCCCCGTGCTGCTGGCGCTGTCCGCGAACAGCCCCGCCTGGCAGGGCGGCCACTCGGGCTACGCGTCCTACCGCTCGCAGGTGTGGGGCCGCTGGCCGACCGCGGGCCCGACCGCGCCGTTCGGCGATGCCGCCGGGTACCACCGGGTCATCGAGGAGCTCCTGGCGACCGAGACGATCCTCGACGACGGGATGGTCTACTTCGACGCCCGCCTCTCCGCGCGCTACCCGACCGTCGAGGTGCGCGTGGCGGACGTCTGCCTCGACGCCGCCGACGCCGCGCTGCAGGCCGCACTGGTGCGCGGCCTCGCGGAGACCGCAGTCCGCGGCGACAGCGACCTCCCGCAGCCCCGCGCCGAGCTGCTGCGCGCGGCGACGTGGCGCGCGGCGCACTCCGGGTTGTCGGGCAACCTCGTCAGGCCGACGACGGGCACGCCCGCTCCTGCCGCGGACGTCGTGGCCGAGCTCGTGCGCCACGTGGGCAAGGCGCTGGCGGACGCGGGCGACCTCGAGTGGGTGCAGCGCCACGTGGCCACCGTGCTGCGGCGCGGCAACGGTGCGATCCAGCAGCAGGCCTGGCGCGCGGAGGGCGCCGACGACGACGAGGTGGTCCGCCGCGCGATCGCCCGCACGACCGCCCCGCACTGACGCCGAACCCGCGGGGCTGGCGTCAGGCGAGGTCGGCGAGCGGGACCGAGGTGTCCGCGAGCGCGGTGGTATCCACCTGGGCGCGGGAACGGATCAGGGCCCTGACGTCGTCGACCACGTCCCAGACGTTGACGTTCATGCCCGCGAGCACGCGCCCCTCGCGCAGCCAGAAGGCGACGAGCTCGGGCCCCTCGAGGTCACCCCGCACGACGACCTCGTCGTACCCGCCGGGCCCGATCCAGCCGACGTACTCCATCCCGAGGTCGTACTGGTCGGTGAAGAAGTAGGGCAGCTCGTCGTACGGCTCGTCGCGGCCGAGGATCGTCGCCGCGGCCGTCGTCGGCTGGTTGAGGGCGTTGGCCCAGTGCTCGACCCGCACGTGGGTGCCGTAGAACGGGTGCGCGGCACGGGCGATGTCGCCCACCGCGAGCACGCGGGGGTCGGCGGTGCGCAGGTGCGCGTCGACGAGCACGCCGTCCTCGACGGCCAGTCCCGCGTCGCGCGCGAGCCCGACGCGCGGCGTGGCCCCGATGCCGACGACGACGAGGTCGGCGGGCAGGATCTCGCCGTCGGCCAGCTCGACGCCGCCGACGTGCGCGCCGTCGCCGGACGCCACCACGCGGACCACGTCGGCGGACGTGCGCAGGTCGACGTCGTGGGCCCGGTGCAGGTCGGCGAACACCCCGGCGAGGCGGTCCCCCAGCACGCCGAGCAGGGGCGCGCGGTCGCGCACGACGACCGCCACCTGGCAGTCCGCGGCCCGGGCGGCAGCCGCGACCTCGAGCCCGATCCAGCCGCCGCCGATCACGACGACGCGCGACGTCGCACCCAGGGCGGCGCGCAGCCGGTCGGAGTCGTCGAGCGTGCGCAGGTAGACCACGCCGCGCAGGTCGCCGCCGGGGACGTCGAGCCGGCGCGGCGCGCTGCCCGTGGCGAGGACGACGTGGTCGTAGCCGTGCCGGAGGCCCGACGTGTCGATGACGTCGCGCCCGGGCAGGTCGAGCGCGGTGGCCTGGACCCCGAGGCGGACCTCGACGTCGTGCTCGGCGTACCATGCCGCGTCGTGGACGAACACCGAGGAGCGCTCGTCGGCGCCCTGCAGGTATCCCTTGGACAGCGGCGGCCGCTCGTAGGGCAGGTCGGTGCCGAGCTTGAGCAGGAGGATGCCGTCGTCGTGGCCACCGTCGCGCAGCGCCTCCACGGTTTTGGCCCCGGCGAGGCCGCCGCCGACCACCACCACACGTCCCGCCATCGGTCGGACCTCTCGCCGGGACACCTCGGACGGCGCCGTTCCTCGCAGCGCACCAGGCAGGGCGCCATCGCGCAACCGCACGGACGGGTGAGGGGGATCACCCGGTCAGGGCCGTGACTGGGCGTGCCCCGGAAACACATGGCTGGCACCCTGAGCCCATGTTGATCTGGCCAGGACGCCCCTACCCCCTCGGCGCCACCTACGACGGCAGCGGGACCAACTTCGCGCTGTTCTCCGAGGTGGCCGACCGAATCGAGCTCTGTCTCATCGCCGAGGACGGCACCGAGACGCGCGTGGACCTGCCCGAGGTGGACGCCTTCGTGTGGCACGGCTACCTGCCGGCCGTGCAGCCGGGCCAGCGCTACGGCTACCGCGTGCACGGCCCGTACGAGCCCGAGCAGGGCCACCGGTGCAACCCGGCCAAGCTTCTGCTCGACCCGTACGCGAAGGCGATCGACGGCCAGATCGACGGCGACCCGTCGCTGTTCTCCTACCAGTTCGACGACAACGACGCGCGCAACGACGACGACTCCGCGGGCCACACCATGTCGTCGGTCGTCATCAACCCGTTCTTCGACTGGGGCCAGGACCGCGCTCCGCAGCACCAGTACCACGAGACGGTCCTGTACGAGGCCCACGTCAAGGGCCTGACGCAGCTGCACCCCGCGGTGCCCGAGGAGCTGCGCGGCACCTACGCGGGCATCGCGCACCCCGCCGTGATCGCGCACCTCAAGGCGCTCGGCGTCACGGCCATCGAGCTCATGCCCGTGCACCAGTTCGTCGACGACACCCACCTGCGCGAGCAGGGTTTGTCCAACTACTGGGGCTACAACACGATCGGCTTCTTCGCGCCGCACAACGCCTACTCCGCCTTCAAGGGGCCGGGTCAGCAGGTGCAGGAGTTCAAGGCGATGGTCAAGGAGCTGCACGCCGCGGACATCGAGGTCATCCTCGACGTGGTCTACAACCACACGGCCGAGGGCAACCACATGGGCCCGACGCTGAGCTTCCGCGGCATCGACAACGCCAACTACTACCGGCTCGTCGACGAGGACCAGGCGCACTACTTCGACACCACGGGCACCGGCAACTCGCTGCTCATGCGCTCGCCGCACGTGCTGCAGCTGATCATGGACTCGCTGCGCTACTGGGTCACGGAGATGCACGTCGACGGGTTCCGGTTCGACCTGGCCGCGACGCTGGCCCGCCAGTTCCACGAGGTCGACCGCCTCTCGGCGTTCTTCGACCTCGTGCACCAGGACCCGGTCGTCAGCCAGGTCAAGCTCATCGCCGAGCCGTGGGACATCGGTGACGGTGGCTACCAGGTGGGCGGGTTCCCGCCCCTGTGGTCGGAGTGGAACGGCAAGTACCGCGACACGGTCCGCGACTTCTGGCGCGGCGAGCCGTCGACGCTCGGCGAGTTCGCGAGCCGCCTGTCGGGCTCGTCGGACCTCTACGAGCACACGGGCCGCCGGCCGATCGCGAGCGTCAACTTCTTCACGGCGCACGACGGCTTCACCCTGGCCGACCTCGTGAGCTACAACGAGAAGCACAACGACGCGAACGGCGAGGGCAACCGCGACGGCGAGAGCTTCAACCGGTCGTGGAACTGCGGCGCGGAGGGCCCGACCGACGACGCCGAGATCCTCAAGCTCCGCGGCCGCCAGCAGCGCAACTTCATGGCGACCCTGCTGCTCTCGCAGGGCATCCCGATGATCGCGCACGGCGACGAGATCGGGCGCACCCAGCAGGGCAACAACAACGTGTACTGCCAGGACAGCGAGCTGTCGTGGATGCACTGGGACCTCGGCGAGGCTGAGACGACGATGCTCGAGTTCACGCGCGAGGTCGTCCGCCTGCGGCGCGACCACCCGGTGTTCCGCCGTCGCCGCTTCTTCGCCGGGTCCCCCGAGCACGGCGGCGAGTCGGACCTCAAGGACATCGCCTGGCTCAACCCCGAGGGTCAGCACATGGAGGACGACGCCTGGCACAACAGCCAGGCGCGCGCCGTGCAGGTCTTCCTCAACGGCGACGCGATCGTCGAACCCGACGTGCGGGGCGAGGAGATCACCGACGACTCGTTCCTGGTCCTGTTCAACGGTCAGCCGGACCAGGCGACGTTCACGCTCCCCGACGCCGAGTACGGCGCGACGTGGACCGCCGTGTTCGACACCGACAGCAAGGTGCAGACGGGGGCGACGGCGTCCGCTCGCGCGTCGATCACACTCGAGCGCAACTCGGTCGTCGTGCTCACGCGGCCCCCGATGGAGCCCGTCCCGACCTACGCCTCGGGCGCCGTGGCCGCGGCCGCGCGCGAGTCCGAGCGGGCGGCGAAGCAGAACCGGGAGCACTCCGTCATCGAGGAGGCGGGGCTGGTCAAGCCCAAGCGCAAGCCCCGCCCGCGCACCCCGAAGAACGCATGAGCGACGCGCGCCCCGTCCCCGCCCGCCGGCTCCCGGCGGCGGACAAGCCCGTCCCGACCAGCACCTACCGGGTGCAGCTCGGCGCGGACCTGACGTTCGACGACGTCGCCGCGCGCGTGCCGTACCTCGCCTCGCTCGGGATCACGCACGTGTACCTGTCGCCGATCCTCACCGCGGCGCCGGGCTCGACGCACGGCTACGACGTCGTCGACCACGACGAGGTCTCCCCCGTGCTCGGCGGCATCCGCGGCCTGCGTCGGCTGTCCGCCGCGGCGAAGGCCGCGGGCCTCGGCCTGGTGCTCGACATCGTGCCCAACCACATGGCGGTCCCGACGCCCGTGTGGCACAACCGGCCGCTGTGGTCGGTCATGGCGCAGGGGCCGGACTCGCCGTACGCGCACTGGTTCGACGTCGACTGGTCGGCGGGCGACGGCGCGCTGCTCGCGCCGGTGCTGGGCGACCGGATCGGCAACGTGCTCGCGCGCGGCGAGCTCACGCGCGACGAGGTCGACCTGCCCGGCCTGGGCCTGACCCCCGTGCTGCGCTACTACGACCACGTGTTCCCCATCCGGCCGGGGACGGAGTCGCTCGGCCTCGCGGAGATGGTCGAGCGGCAGCACTACCGGCTCGCGTACTGGCGGGTCGCGGACGAGGAGCTCAACTACCGGCGCTTCTTCGACGTGGGCACGCTCGTCGCGATCCGTGTCGAGGACCCCGACGTGTTCGACGCGACGCACCGCCTGGTGCTCGACCTGCTCGCCGACGGCACGCTCGACGGGCTGCGCATCGACCACCCGGACGGCCTCGCGGACCCGGCGGGCTACCTGAGCCGCCTGCGCGAGGCGAGCGACGGCGCGTGGGTCGTCGTCGAGAAGATCCTCGAGGACGCCGAGGAGCTGCCCGCCGACTGGGACACCGCCGGGACCACGGGCTACGAGGCGCTGTGGCGCATCCAGCAGGCGTTCGTCGACCCGGGCGGCGCGGCCGACCTCGCCGGCCTCATGCACCGGGTCACCGGGGACCCCTCGGACGGGTTCGCCGCGATGGCCGAGCAGGCCAAGCGCGAGATCGTCGACGGGCCGCTGTACGCCGAGGTGCACCGCCTGACCTCGCTCGCGGCGGACATCTGCCGCGAGGACCTGCGCCTGCGGGACCACACCTGGCGCTCGCTCGAGGACTGCCTCGTCGAGCTGCTCGTCGCCTTCGACCGGTACCGCGCCTACGTCGTCCCGGGCGAGACCCCCGGCCCCGAGGCCATCGAGGTGCTCACGGCGGCCGCCGACCTGGCCCGCGAGCACCTGAGCCCCGAGCGCGGCGAGACGATGGACGTGCTCGTCGACCTGCTGCTCGGCCGCGAGGTCGGCAGCGCGGGCCGCACGCGCGGGCACCGCCGCGACGAGCTCGTCGTGCGCTTCCAGCAGACCTGCGGGGCCGTCATGGCCAAGGGCGTGGAGGACACCACGTTCTACCGCTGGACCCACCTGACCGCGCTGTGCGAGGTGGGCGGGGCGCCCGAGCGGTTCGCCCTGACGCCGACCGAGCTTCTCGCCTGGGCGTCCCGCGCTCAGCACACCGCGCCGTACGGCATGACCACGCTGTCCACGCACGACACCAAGCGCAGCGAGGACACGCGCACGCGGATCGGCGTGCTCAGCGAGCTCCCGCGCGAGTGGTCGGCCCTCGTGCACGACCTGCGCGCGGCCTCGGCGCCCTACCGCAGCGGGCTGGTCGACGGCCGGACCGAGTACCTGCTGTGGCAGACGATCGCCGGCACGTGGTGCGGCCACGGGCCGATCGAGGCGGACCGCCTGACGGCCTACCTCACCAAGGCCATGCGCGAGGCGAAGGACCGCACCACGTGGACCGCGCCCGACGAGGCCTACGAGGCCGCCGTCCTCGACGCCGCCCGCCAGGCGCTCGAGGACCCCGCCGTGCGCGAGCTCTTCACCGCGTGGGAGGCACGGACCCGGACCGCGGTGCGGGCCGCGACCCTGGGCACCAAGCTCGTGCAGCTGACGATGCCCGGCGTGGCCGACGTCTACCAGGGCACCGAGGTACCCACCGCGGACCTCGTCGACCCCGACAACCGCCGGCCCGTGGACGCCGACTCCCTGGCCGCACGCCTGGCCCGGCTCGACGACGGCGCGGGCCCGCGCGACCTCGCCGACGAGAAGCTGCTGGTCACCTCGCGCGCGCTGCGGCTGCGGCGCGACGTGCCCGAGGCGTTCGTCGGGACCGGCGCGGGCTTCCTGCCGCTGGCCCACTCGGCCGGCAACGCCCTGTCGTACGCGCGCACGGTGGACGGCATCCCGCGCGTCGCGGTCGTCGCGACCCGCCTGGGCGCCGCGCTCGACCGGCTCGGCGGCTGGGCGGACCACAGCGTCGCGCTGCCCGAGGGGTCGTGGCACGACGTGCTGACCGACCGCGAGGTCACCGGCGGCGTCGTCGAGGTCGGCGCGCTGCTCGACCGGCTGCCCGTCGCGCTCCTCGTGCGGGCCGAGGCATGAGGGCGTCGGTCTGGGCGCCGCGCGCGTCCCGCGTCGACCTCGTCCTCGCCGACGTCACCCGCCCGCTCTCCCCCGGCGCGGGCGGCTGGTGGACCGACACGGTCGACCTGCAGCACGGCACCGACTACCGGCTCAGCGTGGACGGAGGCCCGGCGCGACCGGACCCGCGCAGCGCGTGGCAGCCCGAAGGCGTGCACGGCCCGAGCCGCGTGTTCGACGCCGACCGGCACACGTGGCGCTCGTCGTGGGACGGCTTGGACGTGCGCGGCCGGGTGTTCTACGAGCTGCACGTCGGCACCTTCACGCCCGAGGGGACGCTCGCGGCGGCAGTCGAGCACCTCGACGAGATCGTCTCGCTGGGCGTCGACGTCGTCGAGCTCATGCCGGTCGCACCGTTCAACGGCCGGCACGGCTGGGGCTACGACGGTGTCGCGCTCTACGCGGTGCACGAGCCCTACGGCGGGCCTGCCGCGCTGCAGGAGTTCGTCGACGAGGCCCACGCGCGCGGGCTCGCGGTCTGCCTCGACGTCGTGCACAACCACCTGGGCCCGTCGGGCAACTACCTCGCGGGCTTCGGCCCGTACTTCACGGGCAAGCACCACACGCCGTGGGGCGACGCCGTGAACCTCGACGACGACGGGTCCGACGAGGTCCGGCGCTGGATCGCCGACTCCGCGCTGCGCTGGTTCACCGACTTCCGCGTCGACGCCCTACGCCTCGACGCCGTCCACGAGCTGCGCGACGACTCCCCCCGGCACGTGCTGGCCCAGCTGTCCGACGAGGTCGCGACACTCTCCGCGGCGCTCGGCCGGCCCACGTCGCTCGTCGCCGAGTGCGACCTCAACGATGCCACGAGCGTCGCGCCGACCAGCGAGGGCGGCTGGGGCATGACCGCGCAGTGGGCCGACGACGTCCACCACGCGATCCACGCGCTGGTCACAGGCGAGCGGCACGGCTACTACGTCGACTTCGGCACGCCGGCCGCGCTGCGCACCGTGATGCGCGGCGCGTTCCTCCACGACGGCCGGTTCTCGACGTTCCGCGGCGCCGACTGGGGCGCGCCCGTCCCGGAGGGCACCGACGGGCACCGCTTCGTGGTGTGCGCGCAGAACCACGACCAGGTGGGCAACCGCGGCCTGGGCGACCGCCCGGCGCAGCGGCTGCCCGTGGGCCTGCTCGCCGTCGAGGCCGCGCTCGTGCTCCTCTCGCCGTTCACGCCGCTCCTGTTCATGGGCGAGGAGTGGGGCGCACGCACGCCGTGGCAGTTCTTCACCGACCACCCCGAGACCGACCTGGCGGCCGCCGTCTCCGCGGGCCGCATCGCCGAGTTCGGCGGGCACGGCTGGACCGACGTCTACGGCGGAGACGTCGAGGTGCCCGACCCCCAGGCTCCCGAGACCTTTCGAGCCAGCGTGCTCGACCGGTCCGAGCGCGACGACCCCGAGCGTGCGGACCTGCTCGAGTGGTACCGCGTGCTCGTCGGCCTGCGGCGCTCGGTGCCGGACCTCGCGTCGGGCGACCTCGCGGCCACCGACCTCACGTGGCACGGGCCGGACGACGCGGACGGGCCCTGGTCCGGGGTGCTCGTGCTGCACCGCGGCGCGGCGCGGGTCGTGGCGAACCTGACCGACCAGCGCGCGCACGTCGCGCTGGACGGGCCCCTCGACGTGGCGGCCTCCTCCGCGCCGGTCGAGGTCGGTCCGGACGGGATCGACATCGGGGCACGCTCCGTCGTCGTGCTCGTGGGCGGCACTGCCTAGGCTGCGTCCATGGACGCGCTCGAGGTCGCCCACCTGCGCCTGCGCAACCAGCACCTCGCCGGACCGCCGCTCGCCGACGCGGCCGCCGTGGTGCGGCACCTCGGCGCCGTGCAGGCGCAGGAGCTCGCGATGGCCCGCTGGTCGTTGGGGCAGCGCTCGCTCGCGCGCGACGACACCGAGGTCCGCCGCGCGCTCGACGCGGGCGAGATCGTCCGGACCCACGCGCTGCGGCCGACCTGGCACTTCGTGGCGCCCGAGGACCTGCGCTGGATCCAGGCGCTGACCGGACCTCGCGTCCGGATCGCGTCGCGCTACTACGAGGCACGCTCGGGCATCGACGACGAGCTCGCCGCCCGTGCCACGGCCCTCATGGCCGACGCCGTGCGCGGCAAGAACCACCTCACGCGTCCCGAGCTGGGCGCGGCGCTCGCCACCGGCGGCATCGAGGCGGCCGGCGTGCGCCTGAGCTACCTCGTGATGCGGGCTGAGCTCGACGCGGTGCTGGTCAACGGCGTCCAGCGCGGCAAGCAGCAGACCTACGCGCTGGCCGACGAGCGCATCGCCTCCTCGCGTGACCTGACCGGCGACGACGCGGTCGCCGAGCTCACTCGCCGCTACCTCGCGAGCCACGGCCCGGCGACCGTCAAGGACCTCGGCTGGTGGTCGAGCCTCACGCTGACCCAGGTCAGGCGTGGGATCGCACTGCTCGGGGACACGGTGGTCGCACACGACGTGGGCGGGACGACGTTCTGGTCCGTGCCCGGTCCCGCCGTGGTCCGCGAACCGTCCCCCACCGTGCACGTCCTGCAGGGGTACGACGCGTACGGCGTCGCCTACAGCGAGGGTCGCTCGGTGCTCAACATCGCCGGCCTGGTCCTGGCCCCGGAC
>NZ_QWKP01000181.1 GCF_003470205.1 Cellulomonas rhizosphaerae | reverse complement strand
CGGCCAGCCCCCGCAGCGCGACGGGCAGCGGCACGCGAACCCTCAGTCGGTCGACGAGGAGGCGCAGCTGTGGCTGGATCGCGGGTGCCGCGGCGTAGACCGTGGCGGGGATGGCCTGCTCGAGCCCCACGGCACCGGCGATCGTGTCGCGCAGCGACTCGGTCCACGCAGCGAGTCCCTCGAGGCGCGCGGTCTGCTCACGCTCGGCCTTGGCGCCGCCCAGCAGGGCGGGCGCGGCGAGTGCGAAAGCGGCAGCGCCGAACGCCGCGACCGGCCAACGCGTCACGACCAGGGTGACGATTCCGACGACCAGGGCGATCACCAGCCGTCGACGGGCTCGCAGGAGGGAGCCGGGCGAGCCCGACCGCACGCGCGGCGGGCGGGGCTCGGTGCCCAGGAGCGCGACGACGAGCAGGATCACGCCGCCGCCGACCACGGCGCCAGCGAGGATCACCAGCAGCGTCGAGAGGGGGATCACATCGCCCCCCCGAGGGCGTACGACGGCTGATAACCAGCGGCGACAAGCTCGTCGAGAGACGCGATCGGGGCTGCCGCGACTGCCACACCGTCCGGGCCCGAGGCGAAGATCTCGCTCGACAGCACACGGCCGTCGACGCCATTGACCTCGCGGATGCTCGCGACGTACCGGCGCAGGCGTCCGCCCGAGAGGTAGTCGTTCTGCTTCTGGACGAAGACCACGAAGTCGATCGCACCGGCGATGAGCATCATCGTGGCCTCGACGGGCAGACGCTCGACCGACTGGATCGCGTAGGTCGAGATGCGGTTGAACACCTCGATCGAGCTGTTGGCGTGGATCGTCGACAGCGACCCGTCGTTGCCCTGGCTCATGGCGTTGAGCATCGTGACGATCTCGTCGCCCAGAACCTCACCGACGATGACGCGGCTCGGGTTCATGCGCAGGCTGCGGCGCACGAGCTCGGACATCATGATCGCGCCGTTGCCCTCGGAGTTCGGCAGCCGCTCCTCGAACGAGACGACGTTCGGGTGCAGGTCCGGGAACTGGCCCAGGCCGAGCTCGAGCGCGCGCTCGACGGTGATGAGGCGCTCCTCGGGCGCGATCTCGTTGGCCAGCGCGCGGAGCATGGTCGTCTTCCCGGCATTGGTCGCGCCGGCGATCATGATGTTCTTGCGGGCCGCGACCGCCGCGGACAGGAACGCCGCGACGTCGGGTGTGACCGAGCCGAAGCGCACGAGGTCGTCGAGGTGCACGCGCGACAGGCGCGAGCGGCGGATCGAGATCGAGGGCCGCGCGCACACGTCCATGACGGCGGACAGACGGCTGCCGTCGGGCAGGCGCAGGTCGAGCTGCGGGTTCGCGGCGTCGAACGGGCGGCTGGTCAGGCCCGAGTACGCGCCGAGGATCTGCACGAGCTCGACGAGCTCGTCGTCGGACTCCGCGACCGGGCCCCAGCGCTCCTCGCGCCCGTCGCCGTACTGCACGAACACGTTGTCGTACCCGTTGATGTCGACGTTCTCGACGTCGGGGTCGTCCAGCAGCGGCTGCAGCCGGCCGACGCCGTAGAGCGCGGCGTGGATGCCGGCGGAGATCTCCTCCTCGTCCTGCGGCGTCGGAGGCGTGCGTCCCGAGGCCATCTCGCCGCGGGCGTGCGCGTCGAGCACGCGGGCGATGACGGCACGCGCGAACTGCCGCTCGTCCTCGCCGGACATCGCGGGCAGCCCCGCGGCTGCGTCGTCGCGGCGCTGGCGGGCCAGGACGTCGGCGACCTCCTCGCGCAGACGCCGCACGAGCATCTGGTCGAGGCTCATCGCAGCTCCTTCGTCAGGGCGCTGCCGCGGGCGTACTGGCGTGACTCGCCCAGCGCCTGCACCGGGTGCACGAGCTGCCGGGCGGAGCGAACCAGGAGGGAACGATCGATACCGCGCGCGATCCGTGCGGCCACGACATCGGCGGACTTCTGGTCGATGCCGACGGCACCCAGCACAGGGACGCGCAGGCCGGCATGTCCGAGCAGCAGCTCCAGGTCCCGCACAGATGCCGTGTCGCGAGGCTCGGTCAGCGCGATGACACCGAGAGCCGGCATCGCACGCATGCCGGAGTCGAACGTCGTCAACCATCGCAGGCGCTCACGCAGGTGTGCGTACCCCTCGATGGTCGGCCGCACGACGAGCACGAGGGCGTCCGAGTCCATCACGAGCGGAAGCGCCGGGCTGTCCGGCAGCAGACGCCCGACGTCGGCGATGACCGTACCCGGGTGCTGGCGCAGGATGCCGCCGAGCGACGGCCACACCGGTCCCATCCCTGCGACCTGACCGGGCGACTGCACGCCGCACACGACCTGCAGCCCCCCGTCGATCGTCTGGAGGTGGGGCTGGAGCGATGCGGCGCCGCGTCGAGCCTCGACGGCGAGCGTCAGGAGTCCGATGTCCGGGTCGAGAGGAGTGCCGTCGGGGGCTGGCGACCACAGTGCGACGTCGCCGCCCGCGGGATCGGCGTCGACCAGAGCCACCTCGGACGGCCACACGGAGGCCAGGACTCGGGCGGTCGTGGTGACGCCGGGAGCGCCCTTGGCCGAGGCAAGGGTGATCAGCACGTCAGCCGTCCTCGCCGATCGGCGTACCCCGGGACACGAGCGTCACAGCCAGCGCGCCGTCGGCAGCGACCGCAGCGACCTTCGCCCCCGACGCCTCGTCGACGATCAGCGTGACGATCGTCGCGCCGGCGTTCACCGAGTCGCTCGTCCGCACCGAGCTCACGCGCGCGTCCGGCACCAGAACCGTTCCCTCGCTGTCGCCCACCTGTACCAGCTGGACGACGTCCCCCGGCTCGAGCCCGCTCGCGGGCATCCGGCCGTCGGCCAGAGCCGCACCGACCGCGACCGATCCAGGCTGCAGGGGCGCAGTGTCGGTCAGCATCGTCGAGTCGAGCAGCTGGCCCGAGACGAGCGGCACGCGGGCGTACCTCCCGACGACCTGGTCCTTGGCGCCGGCAGGAACGAGTGCGGTGCCCTCGGCGGCTACCTGGGTGGTGACCAGATCCCCGTCGGTGATGGCTGAGCCTGCGGCAACGTCGTGCGCGAGCTGGAGCATCGGCACGCGCGAGTCCTGGCGCAGGGCGAAGAGCCCGGCGATCGCCGCCCCGCCCACGATGAGCAGCACGGCCAGCACGGCCAGCAGCGGTCGTCGTTCGCGCGGCGCCTTCGGCAGCCTGTCCCCCGCGGCGGCTCCGCCCGCAGGGCCGAGCCCCCGGGCCTCGCGCGCCCGACGACGCTCGGTGACACCGTCCTGCTGCGATGCCTTGCCGATATCGGTCGCCATCAGTCCCCCGTCTCGAAGCCTTTCGGCCAGTGCGATCGGATGGAACTATAAACAGCACCATTCGGACACGCCTACCGAGTCCGTCGTCCCGGGCACATGTCACCCGATCGGCAGGGGCGCCGGATCAGGGGGTCGCGGCGACCGCCCGCGGCCACAGGTCGTCCTCAGCCGGCGCCCAGACCTGCGCGTCTACCTCGACCTGCTCGCCGGAGCGGATGTCCTTGACCTGGTCCGCGCCGGCGACGCCGTCGTGGTCGATCTCACCCGGGAACCACACGAACGGGATCCCCCGGCGGTCAGCGTGTCGGATCTGCTTGCCGAACTTGGCGGCCGCCGGTGCGACCTCGACGGGGATGCCGCGCGCGCGCAACGTGTCGGCGATCGCGTCGGAGCGGTGACGCTGGTCCTCGTTGGTCACGGCGACGAGCACCGCGCTGGGGACGGAGCGGGTCGCACGGACGAGGCCGCCGCTCAGCAGGCGCGAGACGAGGCGCGAGACCCCGACCGACAGGCCCACGCCGGGGTAGGTGTTCGCCCCGTCGCTCGCGAGCGTGTCGTAGCGACCGCCCGAGCAGATCGACCCGAGCTGCTCGTGCCCGACGAGGATCGTCTCGTAGACCGATCCTGTGTAGTAGTCGAGGCCGCGCGCGATCTTCAGGTCGGCCACGACCACGCCGGGCGCCCGCTCGGCGGCGGCACGGACCAGCGCGCCCAGCTCGACCAGTCCCTCGTCGAGCAGCTCGTGGGCGGCGCCGCGCGCGGCGGCCAGGTCCCGCACCCGGTCGATCACCGACTCGTCGGCGCCACTGATCGACGCGAGCTCGAGGCAGGCCGCGGCCTGCTCGTCGGACGCGCCCGTCTCGGCGACCAGGAGCGCCGCGACCTTGGCGGGACCGATCTTGTCGAGCTTGTCGATCGAGCGCAGCACGCCCTCGACGTCCTCGAGGCCGAGCCCGCGGTAGAAGCCCTCGGCGACCTTGCGGTTGTTCACGAGGATCCGCACGGGCGGCAGCCCGATCGCCTGGAGCTCGCGGAACACCGCCGCGATCACGAGCGGGATCTCCACCTCGACGTGGTAGGGCAGCGAACCCGCGCCGACGACGTCGATGTCTGCCTGCACGAACTCGCGGAACCGCCCGTCCTGGGGTCGTTCGCCGCGCCACACCTTCTGGATCTGGTAGCGACGGAAGGGGAACGCGAGGTGGCCGGCGTTCTCGAGCACGTAGCGCGCGAACGGGACCGTCAGGTCGAAGTGCAGGCCCAGCTGGCCGCCGCGCTCGGGCGGCGCGTCCGGATCCTCCTGGAGGCGGCGCAGCACGTAGACCTCCTTGGAGGTCTCGCCCTTGCGCAGCAGCTGCTCGAGCGGCTCGACCGCGCGCGTCTCGATGCCGGCGAACCCGTGCAGCTCGAAGGTGCGGCGCAGCACGTCGAGGACGTGCTGCTCGACGATGCGCCCGTCGGGCAGCCACTCGGGGAATCCGGACAGGGGGGTCGGTCGCGCCATGCGGCCGATCCTTCCAGACGCGGCTGCGTGCTCGGCGCTCGTGTCCGTCAGAGGTACGGGTTGCGCGCCAGCTCGGTCGCGATGTCGGTCGTCGGGCCGTGACCGGGGACGACGACGGTCGCCGGGTCGAGCGCGCCGCAGACCTCCTGGAGCGTCGTAGCCATCCGGGCGTCGTCGCCGCCGGGCAGGTCCGTACGACCGATCGTCCCGGCGAACAGCACGTCGCCCGTGAACGCGACAGGCTCGCCGTCGATCTCGAGCAGGTACAGCGTCGAGCCCTCGGTGTGCCCCGGAGCGTGCCGGGCGACGATGCGCGTGGCGCCGAGCTGCAGCTCGACGTCGTCGTCGCGGCCGGTGCCGTCGGTCGAGCCGAACGTGCGCACGTCGGCCGGCATGGCGTACGCGGCGGGGTCGAGGCCGGCGGCGGCGATCGCCTGGCCGAGCGGGCCGCTGGGGGCGTGCGAGGCCGAACCCAGCGGGCCCAGTGTCCCGAACGGGTCGTGCAGCCGGTGCTCGTCGGCGGCGTGCACGTGCAGGGGGACGTCGAGCGCGGCGCACAGCTCGGCCGCGTCCCAGGTGTGGTCGACGTGGCCGTGGGTCGCCAGGACGGCGACGGGCGTCAGTCCGTTGGCGCGGACGTAGGCGACGACCTCGGCGGTGACACCGACACCCGGGTCGACGACGACGCACGACCGGTCGTCGGCCACCACCACCGTGCACCGGGCACCGAACACGGACGAGACGACTGAGAGGACCTCCATGGTGCGACCGTACCTGCAGGTGATGCGGGACTGTGACCTGCACGCGCCCTCCCCTGGCGGCGGCAGCCCGTGGCTTGCCTAGACTGTCCGAGGTTCCCCGTGCGGTGCGGCATGTGCTTTGCCGTTCCCACGACGACACGGTCACGACGCAGCAAGGAGCAGGGGTGTCCAGCAAGCGCGAGCGCGAGTACGAGCAGCGCCGGTACGAGAAGTGGCAGCAGCGCCAGGCGGAGCACCGTGCCGCCCGCCGCCGCCAGCGGATCGTCGTCGGTTCCGTGCTCGGTGCGCTGGTCCTCGTCGTCGCGGTGGTCGCCGTGATCAACGGGATGAAGGACGACACCGCCCCCTCCTCCGCTCTCGGCACCGAGACGCCCACGGCACCGAGCACCACGGTGCCGACCCCGGCTCCCTCCGCGACGCGCGACCCGCTCACCCCGGACCCCGCGCTCGCCGAGGCCCGCACGTGGACGGGCGACATCGCGCTCAAGCAGGGCGACATCGGCATCTCGCTCGACGGCCTGGCCGCCCCGCAGGCCGTCGCGAACTTCGTGAGCCTCGCGGACAAGGGCTTCTTCGACGACACGAAGTGCCACCGCCTCACGACGAGCGGCATCTACGTCCTGCAGTGCGGCTCGCCCGACGGCACCGGCACCGACGGCCCGGGCTACACCTGGGGCCCGATCGAGAACGCCCCCGCCGACGGCGTCTACCCCGCGGGCACCATCGCCATGGCGCGCGTCGGCAACGACGGCAGCTCCATGGGCAGCCAGTTCTTCCTTGTCTACAAGGACAGCACCATCCCGGCAGACACTGCGGGCGGATACACCGTGTTCGGCCAGATCACGTCAGGTCAGGACGTGCTGAAGGCCATCGCCGACGCGGGCACCACCGACGGGACAGAGTCCCCGGTGCACGACGTCATCATCGAGGGAGTGAAGGTCAAGTGACACAGACCCCGGACCAGCCGACCGTGCCCGACGAGGGCTCCGCAGGGCAGGCGCCCGACGAGCCGACCGTGGCCGACGAGGCTGTCGTGGCCGAGACCGCGACCCCCGAAGCCGCTGCAGACGAGGTGGCCGAGACTCCCGAGGTCGAGGCTCCCGTGACTGAGGCCCCTGCCGTCGAGGCGCCCGCCGCTGAGGCACCTGCCGCTGAGGTGGCCGACGCGCCGGTCGTCGACGATGTCGTCGGCGAGCCCGCGGTCGACGATGCCGCTGCCGAGCCTGTCGCCGACGAGCCCGCTGCCGAGCCCGCGGTCGACGAGGCCCCCGCCGCGCCGACCCCCGCTCCTCGCCCCATCCCCCGCCCTCGCCCCGGCGGCGCGATCCCGGTCCCGCACCCGCCGGCCACCCCGGCGCCCACCACGGCCTCCGCGCCCGTCCCGCCCCCGGCGGACGCCGCCGAGGCCGCGCTGGCGGCCACGTTCGGCAACGTCGACGACGAGGGCAACGTCTCGGTCCGCGAGGCCGCGGGCGAGCGCGTCGTCGGCCAGTTCCCGGGCGCCACACAGCAGGAGGCACTCGCGCTCTACGTGCGCCGGTACCTCGACCTGCAGGCCAAGGTGACGCTGTTCGAGGCGCGCCTGACCGCCACGGACCTGTCCGTCAAGGAGATCGACCAGACGCTCGGGCGCCTGACCACCGAGCTCGCCGAGCCCGCCGCGGTCGGCGACCTGGACGGCCTGCGGGCACGCCTGGACGCGCTGCGGGTTGTCGCGGCCGAGCGTCGCGTCGCCGCCGAGGCCGAGCGCGTCGCGGCCCGAGCGGTCGCGGTCGAGTCGCGCACGGCGATCGTCGAGGCCGCGGAGAAGATCGCCGAGACCGAGCCGAGCCGCATCCAGTGGCGTCCCGCCGGCGAGCAGCTGCGCCTGCTGCTCGACCAGTGGAAGGACGCGCAGCGCAACGGGCCGCGCCTGGACCGCCCGACGGAGGAGTCGCTCTGGAAGCGGTTCAGCCACGCGCGGACCACGTTCGACCGTGAGCGTCGGCACTTCTTCGCCGAGCTCGAGCAGCGCAACTCCTCGGCCAAGGTCGCCAAGGAGAAGCTGGTCGCGGACGCCGAGCGCCTGCAGCACAGCACCGACTGGGGCGCCACGGCGGGCGCGTTCCGCGACCTCATGGCCCAGTGGAAGCTGGCCGGCCGCGCGAGCCGCTCGGACGACGACGCCCTGTGGGCACGGTTCCGTGCCGCGCAGGATGCCTTCTTCGCGTCGCGCGACGCCCAGAACGCCGCGACCGACGAGGAGTACCGAGCCAACCTGGAGGTCAAGGAGGCCCTGCTCGTCGAGGCCGAGGCACTCGTGCCGATCAGCGACCTCAACGCGGCGAAGCAGGCCATCCGCGGCATCCAGGACCGCTGGGAGTCGGCGGGCAAGGTCCCGCGTGCCGACGTGCAGCGCGTCGAGGCCCGCCTGCGTGCGGTCGAGACCACGATCCGCGAGTCCGAGCAGGCACAGTGGACGCGCAGCAACCCCGAGACGCGTGCGCGCGCCGAGGGCGCCGCCGCGCAGCTCGAGCAGGCGATCGCCGGCCTCGAGGCCGACCTCGAGAAGGCCAAGGCCGCCGGCGACAAGCGGAAGATCGCCGACGCGCAGGCCGCGCTCGACGCCCGCCGGTCGTGGCTCGAGCAGGTCCAGCGCGCGGCGAGCGACGCGCGCGGCTGACGCCGTCCGGCCTCGAAGGCCCGTCCCCCCAGGGGGCGGGCCTTCGTCGTCCACAGGGCCCTCGGCACGGAGCACTCCGGCCGGGGCATCCTGCGTGCATGACCCTCGCCGCCTACCGCCCGCGCCCCGCCGTCGTGCCGCCCCTGGTCGTGCACCGCTCCGCCGTCCCCGCCAGCGCGTGGCACGGGCAGCTGCGCGACGGCGCGCTGCGGCTCGTCTGGGGCGATGTCGCGGTCGCCGCAGACGTCGTCTCGACCCCAGAGCTCCGCGCGCTGGCACTGGCCGAGCTCGTGCCGGCGCGCGCGGTCGTCGGGCGCGGCTCGGCGCTCTGGGTGCACGCCGGGCGGCCGGAGCCCGAGCGCGTCGAGGTGCTCGTCGGCCGCCGAGGGCGGCACACCGCGCCGCACCCGCGACGCGTCTCAGCCGAGGCCGAGCTCGCACCCGAGGACGTCGTGCGCGTGGCTGGCGTCCGCGTCACGTCCGTCCAGCGCACGGGCACCGACCTCGCGCGCTGGCTACCGAGCCGCGACGCCGTGCCGCTGGTGGCGGCGCTCGTCCCGCTCGGGTTCGACCCCGAGCGCGCGCTCACCGACCTCGGCGGGCTACGCGGCCAGCGCCACGTCCGGACCGCCCAGCACACGCTCGCCCTCGTCGGGCGATGACCGGCGTCAGACCCGGATCGAGGGCTCCTCGGCGCCCTTGGCACCCGTGATCCGGTAGACGTCGAACACGCCCTCCACCTTGCGGACCGCCGAGAGCACGGACGCGAGGTGCGACGGCTCGGCCATCTCGAAGACGAACCGCGACAGCGCGACCCGGTCCCGCGACGTGGAGACCGACGCCGAGAGGATGTTGACGTGACTGTCGGACAGCACGCGCGTCACGTCGGACAGCAGGCGCGAGCGGTCGAGCGCCTCGACCTGGATCTGCACGAGGAACAGCGCCGACGACGACTGGCTCCACGACACGTCGACGATCCGCTCCGGCTGAGACCGCAGCTGCTCGACGTTGATGCAGTCCGTGCGGTGCACGCTCACGCCCGCGCCGCGCGTGACGAAGCCCATGATCTCGTCGCCCGGCACCGGGGTGCAGCACTTGGCGAGCTTGACCCAGATGTCGTCGACGCCCTTGACCACGATTCCGGGGTCACCGGCGCGCTGGCGCCGGTTGGTCTGGCCGGGACGGGTCGCCTCGGCGATGTCCTCCTCGGCCGCCGGCTCGCCGCCCATCGAGTGCACGAGCCGCTGGACGACCGTCGCCGCCGAGACCTGACCCTCGCCGACGGCCGCGTACAGCGCGGAGACGTCCGCGTGCCGCATGTCGTTGGCGAGCGCGACGAGCGACTCGTGCGAGAGCAGGCGCTGGATCGGCAGGTTCTGCTTGCGCATCGCCTTCGCGATGGCGTCCTTGCCGTGCTCGATCGCCTCCTCGCGGCGCTCCTTGGAGAACCACTGGCGGATCTTGTTGCGGGCGCGCGGGCTCTTGACGAATCCGAGCCAGTCACGCGAGGGCCCCGCGGTCTCCGACTTGGACGTGAAGACGTCGACCACGTCGCCGTTCTCCAGCGTCGAGTCGAGCGGTACGAGGCGGCCGTTGACGCGCGCGCCCATCGTGCGGTGCCCGACCTCGGTGTGCACCGCGTACGCGAAGTCGACCGGGGTCGAGCCGGACGGCAGGCCCATGACGTCGCCCTTGGGCGTGAAGACGTAGACCTCGGAGCCCGCGATCTCGAACCGCAGCGAGTCGAGGAACTCCGTCGGGTCCGCGGTCTCCTTCTGCCAGTCCACGAGCTGGCGCAGCCACGCCATGTCGTTGCCGGCCGCGTCGGTCGTCGTCCCGGGCGCCTGGTTCTTGGCGCTCTCCTTGTACTTCCAGTGCGCCGCGACGCCGTACTCCGCGCGACGGTGCATGTCGTGCGTGCGGATCTGGATCTCGACGGGCTTGCCGCCGGGGCCGATCACGGTGGTGTGCAGCGACTGGTAGAGGTTGAACTTCGGCATCGCGATGTAGTCCTTGAACCGGCCGGGCACCGGGTTCCATCGCGCGTGCAGCGAGCCGAGCGCCGCGTAGCAGTCGCGCACCGAGTCCACCAGGACCCGCACGCCGACCAGGTCGTAGATGTCGGCGAAGTCGCGACCGCGGACGATCATCTTCTGGTAGATCGAGTAGTAGTGCTTGGGCCTGCCCGTGACCGTCGCCTTGATCTTGGCGGTCCGCAGGTCGGCACCGACCTGGTCGCGCACCACGGCGAGGTACTCCTCGCGCGCCGGCGCGCGTTCCGCGACCAGGTGGACGATCTCGTCGTACACCTTGGGGTACAGCGTCGCGAACGAGAGGTCCTCGAGCTCCCACTTGATCGTGTTCATGCCGAGGCGGTGGGCCAGCGGCGCGTAGATCTCGAGGGTCTCGCGGGCCTTCTTCTCGGCCGACGAGGCGGCCACGAACTTCCAGGTCCGGGCGTTGTGCAGGCGGTCGGCGAGCTTGATGACCAGGACGCGGATGTCGCGCGACATCGCGACGACCATCTTGCGCACGGTCTCGGCCTGCGCCGCGTCGCCGTAGGTGACCTTGTCCAGCTTGGTCACGCCGTCGACGAGCATCGCGACCTCGGGCCCGAACTCGCGTCGCAGCTGGTCGAGCGAGTAGTCGGTGTCCTCCACGGTGTCGTGCAGCAGTGCGGCGACGAGCGTAGACGGCGTCATGCCGAGCTCGGCCAGGATCGTCGCGACGGCGACCGGGTGCGTGATGTACGGGTCGCCGCTCTTGCGCAGCTGTCCGCGGTGCGCCTTCTCGGCGACCACGTAGGCCTGCTCGACGACGGTCAGGTCGGCCTTGGGGTGGTTGGTGCGAGCCGCCTGCAGGACGGGCTCGAGCGCGGGGAACGCCGGACCGCTGCGGCCGCCGAACCGCGACAGGCGCGAGCGCACTCGACCGGACGAGGTCCCGTAGGGATCCGTCAGCGCAACCTGGGCACCGGTCTCAGCCGAGTCGACGTCGTCGCTCAAACCCTCCCCCTCGCACTCGGGTCGTTCCCCTCGCGCGAGCACCGGCGGGGGAACCGATCCGCAGAGTCTACGGCCGCCGGGGCGAGCATTCGCCCGCCGACCAGGTCACGGGTGGTTCAGGGCACCTTACGGAACTGCGACGAGTGCGTGCACCGCGTGGTCGCCGAGGAGTGCGCGTCCGCCCAGTGCCTCGAGCTCGACGAGGAACGAGAGGCCGACGACCTCCGCGCCGCAGTGCTCGAGCAGCCGGATCGTCGCCGCGGCCGTGCCGCCGGTGGCGAGCACGTCGTCGACGATCAGCACGCGCGCACCGGCCGGGACCGTCGAGGGGTGCAGCTCGATCGTCGCGTCGCCGTACTCGAGCGAGTAGCTCTCGGCCACCGACGGCCCGGGCAGCTTGCCCGCCTTGCGGACCGGGATGAGGCCCGCACCCAGGTGCACCGCGATGGGGGCCGCGAGCAGGAACCCGCGCGCCTCCATCCCGGCGACGAGGTCGATCGGGCCGCCGGCCTGGACCGCCAGCGCCTCGCACACCTGCGCGAAGGCATCGGCGTCCGCGAGCAGCGGCGTGATGTCGCGGAACAGGACCCCCGGCTCGGGGAAGTCCGGCACGAGCCGGACCAGGTCGTCGACCCTGCGGGCCGCGGCCTCCAGGTCGGGGGTCCGTCCGCTCATCGGGTGGGCTTGCGCTTCTTCGGCTGCGCGGTCTGGCCCTGGTGCGAGCCCGGGCGCAGCTGGCCCGCGGCGTGCACCGAGCCGGCCAGGACGGACGGGTCCGCGTCCGGGCCGTTGCCCGCGGCGCGGGCCGCGAGGACCGCCTTGGTGTGGTCGCGGATCTTCGGCTCCCTCTCGCGCAGCGTGACCTCGAGCGGCGTCGCCAGGAAGATCGACGAGAACGTGCCGATGAGCATGCCGACGAACAACGCGAGAGCGATGTCACGCAGCGTCCCGGCGCCGAGGATGAACGCCCCGACGAACAGGATGCCCGCGACGGGCAGCAGCGCGACGACCGAGGTGTTGATCGAGCGGACCAGCGTCTGGTTGACGGCCAGGTTGGCCTTCTCCGCGTACGTGAACCGCTTCTGTTCCAGCGCGTCAGCCGTGTTCTCGCGCACCTTGTCGAACACCACGACGGTGTCGTAGATCGAGTACCCGAGGATCGTCAGGAAGCCGATGACTGTCGCCGGCGTGACCTCCCAGCCGATAGCCGCGTAGACGCCGACCGTGATGATCAGGTCGTGGAACAGGGCGACGAGGCCCGCGACGGCCATGCGCCAGTTGCGGAAGTAGATCGTCATGACGATCGTCACGAAGATCAGGAAGACGATGATGCCGGTGATGGCCTTCTGGGAGATGTCCTTGCCCCAGGACGGGCCGATGAACGAGCTGCCGATGTCGTCCTCGGTCACGTCGAACGCCGTCATCAGCGCGTCCTTGACCTTCTCGACCTCCTCGTTGGAGAGGGTCGCGGTCTGGATGCGCAGCGAGCTCGAGCCGATCGAGGTCACCTGAGGAGACTCGTCGGGCTCGATGGCCCTGACCGTGTCGATCGCGAGCTGCTGGTCGTTCGTGTCTACGTTCGACACGATGAACTGCGAGCCGCCCTTGAACTCGATGCCGGGGTTGAGACCCGGCGTGATGAGGAAGATCCCCGAGAGCACGACCAGGACGGCCGAGATCGTGTACCAGATGCGACGGCGGCCGACGATGTCGTACGACCGACGCCCTGTGTAGAGGTCGTTGCCCCACTGGGCGAAACCGGCGGCCATCAGTGCTCACTCCCGTCGGTGCGCCCAGAGGCGTCATCTGCGTCCGTGGTGGCGGCCTTCGCGGCCGCCGCCTTCTGCGCCGCGCGGCGCTCGGCGATCGTCATGCCGGCGGTCTCCGGGGTGATCTCCGCACGCGGGGCGCTGGGGACCGGGGCGGGCACGCGCGTCTCCGCCTCCTCCTCGACCACGTCGGGCGTCACGTCGTCGGCAGCCTCCGGGCGCGGGCCCGTCGCGACCTTGCCGCGGCCCACGTACCGGGTGGAGCCGATGACGCCGAGGCGACGCGGGTCCAGGCCGGAGGCGCGGTGGCCCTCGGAGAAGAACTTGGTGCGGGCCAGCAGCTCCATCACCGGGTGCGTGAACATGAACACGACCAGGACGTCGACGAGGGTCGTCAGTCCGAGCGTGAACGCGAAGCCACGCACGCCACCCACCGCGAGGATGTACAGCACGATGGCGGCGAGGAAGTTGACCGCGTCGGACGCCAGGATGGTGCGCTTGGCGCGCGACCAGCCTCGCTCGACGGCCACACCGAGGGTGCGCCCCTCACGCAGCTCGTCACGGATGCGCTCGAAGTACACGATGAACGAGTCCGCGGTGATACCGATGGCGACGATCAGGCCCGCGACGCCGGGGAGCGACAAGCGGTACCCCTGCGTCCAGGACATCAGCGTGATGATCCCGTACGTGACGACCGCCGCGACGATGAGCGAGGCGACCGTGACCAGGCCGAGGGCCCGGTACTGCAGCAACGAGTAGAGCACCACGAGCGCGAGGCCGATGAGGCCGGCCAGGAGGCCCTTCTGCAGCTGGTCGGCGCCCAGCGTCGCGGAGATCTGCTCCTCGCTCTGCACCTCGAACGACATGGGCAGCGCACCGAAGTTGAGCTGCTGCGCGAGCGTCGCGGCCGTCTGCCGGGTGAACGAGCCCGAGATGGTCGCCTGGCCGTTCGGGATGACCGCGCTCACGGCCGGAGCCGAGACGACGAGGCCGTCGAGCACGATGCCGAACTGGTTGAGGGGCGGCGACTGCGTCGCCAGACGCTCGGTCACGTCGGTGAACTGCTTGGCGCCCGTCGAGTCGAACTTCAGGGTGACGATCCACTCGGTGCCGACGCCGCCGCTGGGCAGGGTCTCGAGGCCCGAGCTCGCGCTCGAGATGTGATTCCCGTCGATCTCGACCGGGCCGAGGATGTACTTCGCGACACCCACGACCTGGTCGCCGACCGTCTGCGACTCACACGTGACGAACGCGGTCTTGGGGTCGCCGTTGACGCCACCCCGCAGGTTCGCGGGGTCGGTGCAGTCGAGCTTGTCGTACTCCTGCTGGACGGCCGGGGTGATGTAGTACGCCGTGTCGCTCGCGCTGTCCGGAGCGGCCTTCGACGGCTCGGTCGAGGCCGGGGTGGGCTCCGCGCTCGGCGCCGGGGTGGCGCTGGGCGTCGCACCGGCGGTGGGCTGGGCACCCGCGGTGGCGCTGGCCGTCGGCGCGGGGGTGGCCCCGTCGGTTGCGTCGTCGGTCGCCGTGGGCGTCGGAGCGCCCTGCACGAGCACCGGACGGAACTCCATCTGAGCCGAGGTGCGGACGAGCTTGAGCGTGTCCTCGCTCGGCTTGCCCGGCAGGCCCACGACGATCGTCGTGCCCGAGCCGCTGCCCTGGCTCGTGATCTCGGCCTCGGAGACGCCCGAGGCGTCCACACGCTGGCGAATGACGTCGATCGCCTGGTTGATCTGGCCGCTCGTCGGCGTCGTCGCCGAGACCGGCTTCAGCACGATCTGCGTGCCGCCCTCGAGGTCGAGCGCAAGCTTCGGCGTCCAGGTCGCATCGGACCACTTGGTGCCCGCGAAGATCGCCCCGAAGATCGCCAGGATGATGATCCCGAGGGTGATCAGCGTGCGGACAGGCCTGTTGCGGCGTGTGGGAGGAGCCAACGGAGTTCTTCTCTCGTGCGCGCACCGGCTGCTCGTGCTGCCGGTGGGGTCCGGGCCCGCGGGGTACCTCCGCGGGCGCGTGCGGTTACTTGGTCTCGGGCTCGTCCTTCTTCGGGGCGTCGCCGTCCTTGCTGTCCTTGCTCAGCGACGGGAGCGACGACAGGTCGTCGGGGACGTCGATCGCGTCGGCGTCCTCGGCCTCGTCGGCCCACTCCTCGTTCGTCTCGTCCACCGGCGGCTCGATCTTCTTGGCGATCGCGGCGCGGATCCAGCGGGTGCGGCCACCGCCCGGCTCGGACTCCAGCGTGATGGCCTCGTCGTCGACGGCGACGACGGTGCCGAACAGGCCCGACCCGGTCATGACCTCGTCACCCGGAGCCAGCGTGTTGCGGAACTCCTGCTGCGTCTTCTGCTGCTTGCGGGTGCGGCGCGACATGAGCCAGAAGGCACCGACGGCGAGCACGAGGATCAGCAGGAACGAGTAGTTGCTGCCGCCTCCGCTGCTGGACGTTCCGGCGGCGATCACTTCGGCGTGGTGGGTCACAAGGTTTCCTTCGGTCGGGCGTGTCGGCCGCAGTCTAGGCGCAGCGGCCCGCCGCTCCAACGCACGGTCGGTGCAGGGGGTTCCCGGCGACGCAGGCAGACGTTCGTCGGCCGCATGGTCCCGGCCCCCGCGGGCCACGGAAGGAACTGTAGCCGTCCGCAACTGTCGCGCCGTCGAGATCAGCCGAACAGGGCGCCCTGGTCTCGTGGGACGTCGAGCCCAAGGTGCGCCCATGCGGCGGGCATGGCGATGCGTCCCCGCGGCGTCCGCCCGACGAAGCCCTCGCGGAACAGGAACGGCTCGGCGACGGTCTCCACGGTCTCGGGCTCCTCGCCGACGGCCACGGCGAGCGTCGTCAGCCCGACCGGGCCGCCGCCGAACCGCGTGCACAGCGCGGTCAGCACCGCTCGGTCGAGTCGGTCGAGCCCGCGGTCGTCGACCTCGAACACGGCGAGCGCCGCGCGGGCGGCCTCGATGCTCAGCGTGCCGTCACCACGGACCTCGGCCCAGTCCCGGACGCGACGCAGCAACCGGTTCGCGATGCGGGGCGTCCCGCGCGAGCGTGACGCGATCTCGGCCGCCGCCTCTCCCGCCAGCGAGACTCCCAGCAGGCCGGCGGACCGCAGCAGGACGCGCTCGAGCTCGTCGGCGTCGTAGAAGTCGAGGTGGCCCGTGAACCCGAAGCGGTCGCGCAGCGGTGCAGGCAGCAGCCCGGCCCGCGTCGTGGCACCGACAACCGTGAACGGCGGCAGCGACAGCGGGATCGCGCTCGCGCCGGCCCCCTTGCCCACGACGACGTCGACCCGGAAGTCCTCCATGGCGACGTAGAGCAGCTCCTCGGCCGGTCGTGCGAGTCGGTGGATCTCGTCGATGAAGAGCACCTCGCCCTCCTCGAGGGAGGACAGCACCGCGGCCAGGTCGCCCGCGTGCTGGATCGCCGGGCCGCTCGTGATGCGGAGCGAAGCGCCGAGCTCGGCGGCGATGATCATCGCCAGCGTCGTCTTGCCGAGCCCGGGAGGACCGGACAGCAGCACGTGGTCGGGCGCCCTCCCGCGGTTCCGTGCGGCCTCGAGCACCAGCGAGAGCTGGTCGCGCACGACGCGCTGGCCGACGAACTCCTCGAGCCTGCGCGGGCGCAGCGCCGCCTCGGCGGCCCGCTCGATGTCGTCGGCGCCCGTGCGGACCAGCGACTCCGCCGCGAACCGCTCGGTGACGAGCTCGTCGTCCTCAGCCACGCCCGCCGCCCAGCGTCCGCAGCGCCGCGCGCAGCACCCCGGCGACCTCGTCCGCGCCGACCGGCCCCTCGACCCCGTCGAGGACCGTGGTCACCGCGTCGTCCGCGACCTTCGCGCTCCAGCCGAGCCCGACGAGCGCCTCGACCACCTGGTCGCGCCGGTCCCCAGCCACGAGCACCGGCGCCACTCCCCCGACGCTGACGGGTGCGGGTGCGCCGATGCGGTCCTTGAGCTCGAGCACGAGGCGCTGAGCGCCCTTGCGGCCGATGCCGGGCACGCGCTCGAGCGCCTTGAGGTCCTCGTCCACGACCGCGCGGCGCAGCCCGTCGGGCGTGTGCACCGCGAGCATCGCCATCGCGAGCCGCGGGCCGACCCCACTGACCGTCTGCACGACCTCGAAGACCTCGCGTTCGTCGTCCTCCGCGAACCCGAACAGCGTCAGGGAGTCCTCGCGGACCACGAGAGAGGTGTGCAGCGTGGCGCTCACCCCGACCCGCAGCCCCGCGAGCGTGGCGGGCGTGGCCTGCACCAGCATGCCGACGCTGTTCACCTCGATGACCGCGGCGTCGAGCCGCACCCTCTGCACCGTGCCGTGCACCGACGCGATCACACGCGCCTCCTCGTCCTCGCGACCCCACGCGCCCGAGCTGCGCGCCGCGACCACTGTGCCACATCCGTCCGAACATCTGTACGAGGGACACGCGGCCCTGTGGACGACGCCGCGTCGCACCTCGCTCGGGTCCCCCTCAGCCTCCGTCGACGAGGATCGAGCGTCGTTCCACGACCTCGAACGCCGGGCTGGTGGACGTCGTCGTGGCCGTGCCCGCGACGTCGCGCCAGCGGGCGTTGCCGTCGACCCGGTAGCGACCCGACCACGTCGTCGTCAGCGTGATCGTCGCCTTGCCCAGGTCGGTGAACGCCCGCGCGACGTCCTGCTCCGGGTACGGGTGGCCGGGGCCCTTCGTCGTGAACGGCTTGCCGCCGCCGAACGACCACGTGAACGACTCGGGCTTCACCACGACGTCCACCCCGACACCGAGCACCTCGGTGCGCAGCGTCTGCTCGTCGTCGTCGGAGTACGCGATCGTCTCCTTGTTGACCAGCACCCAACCCCTGTCGGGCTGCATCGTCAGCGACGACGGCGCGATCGGCAGCCGCCGGAAGTCCTCGAGCGTCAACGTCGGCAACAGATCAATCGGGCAGTACCAATCAGTCCGCTGCACCCAGGCTCCCCATTCGGCTTCGGGGGCCGTGCGTGCACGGCTCCACCAGGGCGGCTGCGGCTCGTCACCGTCACAATCCAGGCGCTGATCCTCGGGCGGAAGCAACTCACAGGGGTACGTCGAGTCGAAGTTCAACGCCGTCGTGTAGGTGCCGTCACCGGCGCAGGACGGTGACTGCATCCAATCAGTCAAACGCTTCGCTGGATCGGGCTCCTTTCCGTTGTCGATCTCCTTCCGCTGCACTGCTTCGCGCGCAGCGACCATCGTTGCGCCGTCCTCATTCCAGGAGTCGATCGAGGCACGAGCCATCGACGGGACCAAGAGCGCGAGGGAGGCCACTAGGAAGACCAGAAGTGGGCGCCTCACGTCTGTGGGTCGAACTGCGCCGCGCGGATGTTCCAACTCCCGTCGTCCCAGTGGACGACCAGGGTCGCAGTGAGCTCATTTGGGCCCGGCGAAGACTCGATCTCGTCGCCAGAAGCATCGACCGTGTACGAGGCGTCCTCAGTGAAGTCGACACGGACCGTGTAGGAAGCTCCAGGCTTAATCGTCCGGACGCTCGATCGGTCGATCGCAATTGCCCCGCCCTCGGTGTGGCCACCCGCCGAGAACAGGTCTTGCAGCCCAGAGCGCGCGCTCTCGCAGAAGACGCACTCCTCGTTGCTCAATTGCTCCCACTCCTTGAAGTCGCCCGTACCGGCGACGTAGGGGTAGAGAGAAACGAAGTACTCACCGACCTTCACAGCACCGTCTTCTGACGGCGCCGCATTTAACGCATCCGGCCGCTCCGGCGCCACAGTCACATCCACCACCGCACTCACCGAAGGCGACGGCGACGGCGAGGCCGCCACAGACGGCATCGAGCTCGCCGTTGGCGAAGGGCTCGTTGGCCGCGCCACAGGCGGAGCCGCGTCAGGCGTGCACGCCACGAGCGCCCCGCCCACCAGGGCCAGAGCAAGAACAGAGCGAGCAGCGCGGATCATGGCCGCGAACCTACCTAAACCGGACGCTCCCCCGCAGGCGTTCGGCCAGATCTGTGGACAACTCGTCCCGACAGCTCAGCCGCGCGTGCGGGCTGCCTGCTCGGCCGCGGCCCAGGCGCGCTGCGCGGCGGTCATCGAGCCCGGCGCGCGCTGCGGGGCCCCGAGCGCACCGGCCGGACGCCACAGGTGGCAGATCGCGAGGGCAAGGGCGTCGGCGGCGTCGGCCGGCTTGGGCAGGGCGTCGAGCGACAGGAGCCGGGCGACCATCGTCTGGACCTGCAGCTTGTCGGCGCGACCGGTGCCGGTGACGGCGGCCTTGACCTCGGACGGCGTGTGCAGCGCGACGGGGATCCGACGCCGGGCGGCGGCGACCATCGCGATCCCCGCGACCTGCGCGGTCCCCATCACGGTGGAGACGTTGTGCTGGGCGAAGACGCGCTCGACCGCGACGGTGTCGGGCGCGTACGCCTCGAGCCACTCCTCGATCTGGGACTCGATCGCGAGCAGCCGCTGGTCGATGTCCAGCGCGGGGTCTGAGCGTGCGACGCCCACGGCGACGAGCGCGGCGCGGCGGCTCGGGAGCCCGTCGACGACACCCAGGCCGCAGCGGGTCAGGCCGGGGTCCACTCCGAGCACGCGCACGCCCGCATCGTCGCAGCCGCGAGGCACTCAACCGGCGAGCACACGCCGACACACGCAGCGAGTGCGCCCGTCCGGTGCCGAGTGCACCCGAAAACGAGGGGCACAGTCGGCGCCGATCGGGCGCACTCGCGGTGGTGAAGGAGAGGAGAGGTCAGTCGTCCTCGAGCTCGGCCATGACCTCGTCGGACGCGTCGAAGTTCGCGTAGACGTTCTGCACGTCGTCGGAGTCCTCGAGCGCGTCGATCAGGCGCAGGATCTTGCGGGCGCCCTCGGCGTCCACCTCGATCTGCATCGCGGGCCAGAACACGACGTCGGCGGAGTCGTACTCGATGCCGGCGCTCTGCAGGGCGGTCCGCACGGGCACCAGGTCGGTGGCCTCGGACAGCACCTCGAACACCTCGCCGAGGTCGTTGACCTCTTCGCCGCCGGCCTCGAGCACGGCCTCCATCACGGAGTCCTCGTCGGTGCCCTCCTTGGGGACGATGACGACGCCCTTGCGCGAGAACAGGTACGAGACCGAGCCGGGGTCGGCCATCTGGCCGCCGTTGCGCGTGAACGCGACGCGCACGTCGGAAGCCGCGCGGTTGCGGTTGTCGGTCAGGCACTCGACCAGCACCGCGATGCCGCCCGCGCCGTAGCCCTCGTACATGATCGTCGAGTAGTCGGCGCCGCCGGCCTCCTGGCCGGAGCCGCGCTTGACCGCACGGTTGATGTTGTCGATCGGGACCGAGCTCTTCTTGGCCTTCTGGACCGCGTCGAAGAGCGTGGGGTTGCCCGCGAGGTCACCGCCGCCCGTGCGGGCGGCCACCTCGATGTTCTTGATGAGCTTCGCGAAGAGCTTGCTCCGCTTGGCGTCGACCACGGCCTTCTTGTGCTTGGTGGTGGCCCACTTGGAGTGACCCGACATCGCCTCTGCTACCCCTTTGCTCCCCGCCGACGAACCCGATGCACGGCCCGGACGGGCCGCGAACTCACAGGCTCTCGCGGACGATCTGCACGAACGACTGGTGCACGCGGGTGTCCCCGGTGACCTCCGGATGGAACGAGGTCACGAGCAGGGGCCCCTGACGGACCGCGACGATCCTACCGGCGGCAGGCCCGGATTCCACGCGGCCGACGACGCGCGCGGCGGGACCGACCTCCTCGACCCACGGTGCGCGGATGAAGACCGCGTGCAGGGAGCCCTCGACGCCCTCGATCGCGAGGTCGGTCTCGAAGGAGTCAACCTGCCGCCCGAAGGCGTTGCGGCGGACCGTCACGTCGACCCCGCCGAGCGTCTGCTGCCCCTCGATCCCGCCGATCACGCGGTCGGCGAGCAGGATCATCCCGGCGCAGGACCCGTAGGCGGGCATCCCGTCGCGCAGGCGCGTCCGGATCGGCTCGAACAGGTCGAACGCGCGCAGCAGCTTGTCGATCGTGGTCGACTCCCCACCGGGGATGACCAGCGCGTCCACCGCGTCGAGCTCCGAGGCGCGCCGCACCCCGACCGCGGTGGCACCAACCGACTCGAGCGCGTGGACGTGCTCGCGCACGTCCCCCTGCAGGGCCAGAACTCCGATGGTGGGGGTCACGGTGCGCATCCTAGGTCGCCTCAGCGCGAGCGTGCGGCGGCCGCCCCCAGGCTGGATCCGGCGGACCACGACGCGCCCGACGACGAGCCGACGACCTCGTCGGCCAGGCGTCCCAACCCCTCCACGAGCAGGTCGCGGGGTGCTGCCAGGCTCACGCGGACCATCCCCGCGCCGCGCTCGCCGAACGTCGACCCCGGCGCGGCCGCGACGTGCCGGCGCGCGAGCAGGCGCAGCGCGAACGCCTCGGTGTCTGCCTCGCCCACGCCGACCATGAGGTAGAACGCGCCGTCGGGCTCGACGAGGGTCAGGCCGCGCTCGCGCAGCAGCGAGACCGCGAGGTCGCGCCGGTCCCAGTACGACTCGACCGCGGCGTGCACGTGGTCCTGTGGCCCAGTGAGTGCGGCGATGGCGCCGTACTGGCTCGGGGTGGACGGGCACGCGACGCTCGCCTCGGCGAGGTGACCGATGCGCTCGACCACCGCCCGGTCCGGGACCACGGCGTACCCGATCCGCCATCCCGTCATGGCGTGCGCCTTGGACAGGCTGAAGAACGTCAGCACGCGCCCGTCCGTGTCGAACGTCGCGGTGCTCACGTGCGGGACGCCGAAGGTGATGGCCTCGTAGCACTCGTCCGACAGCACCCACAGGTCGTGCCGGCGCGCGATCTCGACGATCCCCTCGAGGACCGCCGCGGGATACACCGCGCCCGTCGGGTTGTTCGGCGAGCAGACGATGACGGCCCGGGTGCGTGGCGTGATCGCGGCCTCGAGCTCATCCAGGCGCGGGATGAACCCGTTCTCGGCGCGCGTCGAGTAGGCGACGACGCCGGCGCCCGCGGCCGCAGCCGCCATCGCCCAGTTCGGGAACATCGGGTCTGGCGCGAGGATGTCGTCGCCGGGGCCCAGGAGCGTCGCCATGGTCATCGCGAGGCCGTGCATCGCGCCGTGCGTGACGACCACCTGGTCCGGGTCGGCGGCGAAGCCGTTGCGCCGGGTGATCCGGTCGGCAGCGACCTCGCGCAGCGCGTCCAGCCCGAGGCTGGAGGTGTACCCGGTGCGCCCGTCCTGCGCGGCCCGGGCCGCCGCAGCCACGACGTGCTCGGCCGGCCGGGCGTCCGGCTCGCCGATCTCCAGATGGATCGCCTCCGGGTCGCGCAGCGCGACCTCCATGAGGGTGCGGATGCCGCTGAGCGGGAGGCGCGCGCTGGGCGCTGACGACGAGACGGTGGCCATCGATCGACGGTATCGCTCCCAGGTCACGCCGAGGTTACCGACCAGTACGGCACGTAGGCTCGCGTGTCGTGAGCACTGACTCCCTGCGCACCGACGCCTCGAGCACCGAAGCCGCCTCGCTCGACGATCGCCACCACGCCACCGACCTGCGCGAACGCTTCGCGCTCCCCGACGGCGTCGTCTACCTGGACGGCAACTCGCTCGGCGCGCTGCCCCGCGCCGTGCCCGCGGCAGTCCGCGACGCGGTCGAGCAGCAGTGGGGCCGCGACCTGATCACCTCGTGGAACACGCACGGCTGGTGGGACGCCCCCGCCCGTGTGGGCGACGCGCTCGGCCGCATCGTCGGCGCGGCCCCCGGCCAGGTCGTCGTCGGCGACTCGACGAGCGTCCGCCTGCACCAGGTCCTGCACGCGGCCGCCGGGCTGCGCCCCGAGCGGACCGTCGTGCTCGCCGACCCCGACACCTTCCCCACTGACCTCTACGTCCTCGACGGAGTGGCTCGCCAGCTCGGTTGGACGGTCGAGCACGTCGCGCCCGATGAGGCCGTCGACCGCCTGCGCGGCACGGACGACGTGGTCGCCGTCGTCTACTCCCACGTCGACTACCGCACGGGCGTCCTCTGGGACCTGCCAGCCGTGACCCGGGCCGCCCACGACGCTGGTGCGCTGGCGATCTGGGACCTGTGCCACTCCGCGGGCGCCGTCGCGGTGGACCTCGACGCCCACGGCGTCGACCTGGCGGTGGGATGTGGGTACAAGTACCTCAACGGCGGCCCGGGCGCGCCCGCGTTCATCTACGTCGCGACCGAGCACCAGGCGGCCTTCAGCAACGTGATCCCTGGCTGGCACGGGCACGCCCAGCCATTCGCGATGAGCGGCGAGTACGCACCCGCCGACGGCATCGACCGCGCACGCATCGGGACGCCGCCCATGCTGTCCCTGCTCGCGCTGGAGGCCGCACTGACGGCGTTCGACGGCGTCGAGATCCAGGACGTGCGCGCCCGGTCGCTCTCGCTCACCGGTTTCCTCCGGCGCTGCATCGACGCACTGGTGCCGGGCACGACGTACGCGTCGCCAGACGACGAGGGCCGCGGCTCGCAGGTGGCCGTGCGTCACCCCGACGCCTACGGCGTGGTGCAGGCGCTGATCGCTCGCGGCGTGATCGGCGACTTCCGCACGCCGGACATCGTCCGACTCGGTGTCGCCGCGCCGTACCTCACCCACGCCGACATGCTCGCGGCAGCCACGGAGCTCGCCGCGGTCCTCGAGGCCGACGAGCACCTCGATCCGGCCTACTCCCGCCGCAGCGCGGTCACCTGAGACGTCGACGTCGGACACCGGCAACGGTGCGCTCGCCTGCAGGTGCCGCGGCGCGACCGCTCTCCGAGCCGTCGAGACGTCGGGCCGTAGCGGACCGAGGCGGCCTCAGAAGGGTGGGTCGCCGAGGTCGTGTGGCCGTGGTGTGCGGCGTCGGGTGGGGTCGAACATTCTGGGGCTGACTTCGACGGGTATCGGTGATCGGTAGTACGTGATCCCCAGCGGGCTGGTCCACTCGGTGTTCCCCGTGGCCTTGTCCCGCTTCACGTTCCAGATCTT
>NZ_QWKP01000180.1 GCF_003470205.1 Cellulomonas rhizosphaerae | reverse complement strand
AAGATCTGGAACGTGAAGCGGGACAAGGCCACGGGGAACACCGAGTGGACCAGCCCGCTGGGGATCACGTACTACCGATCACCCATACCCGTCGAAGTCAGCCCCAGAATGTTCGACCCCACCCGACGCCGCACACCACCACCACAGGACCTCGGCGACCCACCCTTCTGAGTCCTCGCGCCCCGCGGCCGTCAAGCTCAACCTCACGCCGCGCCTACAGCCGCGACCGCACCAGCTCGAGCGCGGATGCGGCGATACGGGCGGTCGCGGGGACGTCGACCATGAGGGTGTCGGTCGCCGACGCGACCCAACCCGTCGAGCGGAGCGGGTCGACGACGTCGGCATCGGCTGTGTCGACCAGCCACGCGTCGAGGATGCCGCCGTCGGCGCGCAGGCCGTAGTGCTCAGCAACCGCCAGCGCGGTCGTCTCGACCCCGATGGCGTCGAGGCACGCGTCGGCCATGCCGCGCACGGGTGCGCCGCCGACGATGGGGCTGACCCCGACGACGGGACCGGCGCACGAGCGCAGCGCGTCGCGCACACCGGGCAGAGACAAGATCGTGCCGATCGACACCACAGGGTTGGACGGAGGCAGGACGACGACGTCGGCGTCGATCAGGGCGGCGAGGACACCGGGAGCCGCCGCGGACCCCTCGAGGCCGACCTGCACGAAGCCCTGCGCAGGCACGGACGCGCGGTGCCGCACCCACCACTCCTCGAAGTGGATGAACCCGTCCGCCGTCGCGACGTGCGTCTCGACCTCGTCGTCGCTCGCCGGCAGGAGCCGCACGCCCGGCTGCCAGCGCTCGCACAGCCGCCGGGTCACCTCGGACAGCGGCAGCCCGGCGCGGAGGAGCTCGGTGCGGGCGAGGTGCGTCGCCAGGTCGAGGTCGCCGAGCGTGAACCACTCCCACCCGAGCCCGTAGGCGGCGAGGTCGTCGCTCGTGCGGCGGGACTCGTCGCGCCGGCCCCAGCCCTGCTCCTCGTGGACGCCACCGCCGAGCGTGTACATGAGCGTGTCGAGGTCGGGGCACACCCGGACGCCGTGCAGCCACATGTCGTCGCCCGTGTTGGCGATGACGGTGACGTCGGCCTCCGGGCCGAGGTGGGCGAGCAGGCCGCGCGTGAAGCGTGCGCCGCCGACCCCGCCCGAGAGCACGGTGATCTTCATGAGGACTCCTGGGAGGGGGGAGTGGTGGTCTCGTGGAAGGCGATCACGGGTCGGCCGGTGCGCGGGTGCGTGAGCACCTCGGCCTCGACGCCGTAGACCTCGCGCAGGAGGTCGGGTCGCAGCACGTCGGCGGGGTGCCCGGCGGCGACGAGGCGGCCCGCGGACAGCACGAGCACGTGCTCGCAGAACGCAGCGGCGAGGTTGAGGTCGTGCAGGGCGGCGACCGTCGTGATCTGCAGGCCGCGCACGAAGGCGAGCAGCGAGAGCTGCGCGCTGATGTCGAGGTGGTTCGTCGGCTCGTCGAGCAGGAGCAGGCTCGGCTGCTGCGCCAGCGCCCGCGCGATGTGCACGCGCTGCCGCTCGCCGCCGGACAGGGTGGCCCACGAGCGCGAGGCCAGCGCGGTGGCCTGCGCGGCCTCGAGGGCCCGGTCCACTGCCCCCTCGTCCTCGTCGGAACCCCACAGCGAGCGGAACGGGATCCGCCCCAGGGCGACCACCTCGCGGACGGTCAACGGCACGGTGCTCGACGACTCCTGCTCGACGAGCGCGATCTGCCGGGCCCGCGTGCGGCGAGGCAGCTCGTGCACGGGGGAGTCGTCGACGAGCACGGCACCCGACTCGGGGACGAGCAGCCCCGCGACCAGGCGCAGCAGCGTCGTCTTGCCCGCGCCGTTCGGTCCGAGCAGCCCGGTCAGGGCGCCGTCCGGCGGTGTGGCGTCGACGCCGTCGACCACCCAGCGCCCACCGAGCCGCGTCCCGACCCCCGCGATCGTCAGCTCCATGCCGCCCCCTGGCGTCGGCGCAGCAGCACGGCGAACACGGGCACGCCGATCAGCGCGGTGACGATCCCGACGGGCAGCTCGCGCGGGTCGAACACGGTGCGGGCCAGGGTGTCCGCCCAGATCAGGAACACGGCGCCCGCCAGCGCGGTGACGGGCAGGAGCCGCCGGTGCGCGGGCCCGGTGAGTGCGACGACGGCGTGCGGCAGCACGAGCCCGACGAAGCCGATCGCCCCGCTCACGGCGACCATCGCGCCCGTGAGCAGCGCGACGAGCGTCATGAGCGTCCAGCGCGTCCGGTCGACGTCGATGCCGAGCGCGCCCGCGGCGGTGTCGCCGAACGCGAAGGCGTCGAGCCGCACGGCCTGCGCGAGCACGATGCCGCCGACTACCAGCACCGCGATCCCCGCGATCGCCACGGACTGCCAGTCGGAGCCGGCCAGCGACCCCAGGAGCCACGACAGGATCTCGCGGTAGGAGTCGCCGGTCGCGGTCCAGAAGATGACCAGCGACGTCCCGGCCGCGCACAGCTGCGAGACCGCGAGCCCGGCGAGCACCGCGCGCCCCGGGGTCAGCGTCCCGCCGGTGCGAGCGAGCGAGAACGTCGCGACGAGCGCGAGCAGCGCGCCCACGAACGCGGCGACGGGCAGCAGCAGCGACACCCCGACGACGAGCACCGCGACCGCCCCCAGCGACGCGCCCGACGACAACCCCAGTAGGTACGGGTCCGCGAGCGGGTTGCGCGTCAGCGACTGCATGACCGCCCCGGACAGCGCCAGCCCCGCGCCGACCGCCGCGGCGGTCAGGACGCGCGGGAGCCGCAGCTCCCAGACGATCGCGTCGTGCAGCCGAGGCACGGGCGTCACGTCGAGCCCGAGGTGCCCGCCGATGCTGCGCGCGACCTCGCCGACGCCGAGCCCGGCCGGCCCGATCGCGACCGCCACGAGCACGGTCACGACGAGCAGCACCAGCCCGACGACGACGAGGGGAGCGAGCGGCGTGCGCCGACGCACAGGGACGGGAGCGGTCACTTGTCGAGCGCCGCCAGCTGCTCGTCGAGAGAGACGACCGACTCCGCGTTGCGCACGCCGGCCTCGGTGGCCGCGAACGGCAGCGTCAGGAAGCGCTTCTCGCGGACGGCGGTCAGCTCGCGCGTCGCGGCGTTCGTCTCGAGGAGCGTGATCTTGTCCGCCGCGGTGTTCCACGAGGCGTCGACGAGCACGATGACGCTGGGGTCGGCGGCGACGATCTTCTCCCAGCCGGCGGAGGTCCAGGTGTCGTGCACGTCGGCGAAGATGTTGGTCAGCCCGGCAGCGTCCATGATCATCTGCGGCGAGCCGATGCCGGCCCCGACGTACGGGGTGTCGGTGCCGGACGAGTACCAGAGCGCGGTCGTCGGCTCGGCGGGGGTCTTGGCCGACGAGAGCGTCGCCTTCATCTGCTCGACGACCGCATCGGCCCGGTCCGTCACGCCGAAGATCGAGCCGACCTCGTGGACCTCGCTGAACACGTCGTCGAACGTCAGCGGGTCCGGCATGTAGTCAGGCTCCTTGCACGCGGCGGGGGACACGTACGTGCCGATCCCCAGCTTCCCGAGCGCGGCCCGGTCGCCCGCACCGTCGGCCGAGAAGTTGGACTCCCAGCCCGCGTAGACGAAGTCGGGGTCCAGCCCGAGCAGCGCCTCCTGGCCCGGCACCTGCGGCGAGAGCACCGGCACGTCGACGGCGGCCGCGGCCCACTCGTCGGGCACGGGCCCGTCCGCGAAGGCCGTGCCGACGAGCCGGTCGCCCAGCCCGAGGGCGAGCATCATCTCGGTCGTCGACGACTTGATCGTCACGACGCGCTCCGGCGGGCTCGTCACCTTCACGTCCGTGCCGCAGTTGTCAAGGCTCACGGGCGCGAAGGCGGCCGACGAGGTCGCGGTCGTGCTCGGTGCCGACGCAGGCGGGGCGTCCGACGAGCACGCGGCGAGGCCGAGGACGACGGCCACCCCGACGGAGGCGAGGGCGAGGCGGGACGTGGGCATGCGGCGGCTCCGGGCGGTGAGGGGCGCGCGGCTGGATCCGCGCGATCACGGGCTGGGCGCACGTCGCGCCACCGGAGGCCACCCAAAGGCCGGGCGGCGGTTCCCCGGCCACGTCCGGCCGGGTTCCTGACGTCAGGTTAGTGCCGGTGCGCCCGACGAGCCGCGCGCGGCGGTGTGACGCGTGCCGCACGCCCTCGTGACGCCGCGTCCGGATGCTGGGAGGCCCCCCGCCCGGTGCACGCGGGCGGCCGCGTGAGGCCTACCGTGACGCCATGAGCACCCCGCAGACCTCGCCCCGCCGCGCCCTCGTCACGGGCGCCTCGTCCGGGATCGGCGCCGCGACCGTCCGCAGGCTGCGCGCCGACGGCTGGGACGTCGTCGCGACGGCCCGCCGCGCGGACCGGCTCGCCGCGCTCGCCGAGGAGACCGGCGCCGAGGTCTTCGCCGCCGACCTGACGCAGGCGGCCGACGTCACCGCGCTCGTCGACTACGTCGAGCAGACCGGCGGCCTGGACGCGGTGGTCAACAACGCGGGCGGCGCGCTCGGGCTGGACCCTGTGGCCACGTCGGACGTCGAGCAGTGGCGCGCGATGTACGAGATCAACGTGCTCGGCACGCTCCGGCTCACGCAGGCCGTGCTGCCGCTGCTGCGCGCGCGCGGCGGGGGAGACGTCGTCGTCGTGACGTCGACCGCGGCCGACGGTGCGTACGAGGGTGGCGCGGGCTACACGGGCGCCAAGCACGCCGAGCGGATGCTCGCGACGACGCTGCGCTGGGAGATCGTCGACGAGCCGATCCGCGTGATCCAGATCGCGCCCGGAGCGGTGGCGACCGAAGAGTTCTCCCTCGTGCGGTTCGGCGGGGACGCGGAGCGGGCGGCGGCCGTCTACGACGGGTTCGACCCGCTCGTGGCCGACGACATCGCCGACGCCGTCTCGTGGACGCTGAGCCGACCCGCGCACGTGAACATCGACCTGCTCGTCGTGCGCCCTCGGGCCCAGGCGAGCAACACGAAGACGTCGCGCCGGCCCGCGCAGGGATGACCGCGCGCGGGCTGTCGGACGTCGCGCCTAAGGTGGCCGGGTGCCTCACGCAACCGAGCCGGTGACGGCGACCACGGCACCCCCAGCGCCCCGAGCCCCCTCGACCACCGCCGCACTCCTGCGGCTGCGGGACTGGGCGCGCCCCGCGCAGCGCCGCATCGTCATCGGCGGCGTGATGGCGCTCGGTGCGAGCCTGCTCTCGCTCGTCCTGCCGCAGGTCCTGGCGTGGCTGGTCAACGGCCCGCTGCTGACGGACGGCTCGCGCGCCGGGGTCGTCGGCGCCGCCGCGGTCGTGCTCGTCGTCGGGCTGCTCGAGGCGTTCCTCGTCTGGTGCCGCCGGGCGTTCATCGCGACGCCGGGCACGAACGTCGAGCAGGACATGCGGGTCTCGATGTTCCGGCACGTGCTCGACCTGCCCGTCGAGTTCCACGACCGGTGGTCGGGAGGGCAGCTCCTGTCCCGGTCGATGGCCGACCTCGGCTCGATCCGCCGCTGGCTCGTGTTCGGGCTGGTGATGATGCTGGTCAGCGCCGCGACCGTCGTCGTCGGCGTGGCCCTGATGATCGCGACCAGCTGGCAGCTCGGCCTCGTCTACGTGGCCGGTGCGGTGCCGATGATGTGGCTGAGCTTCCGGTTCCGCGAGGACTACAAGGTCGTCGCCCGGCGCGCGCGGGACCAGGCGGGCGACCTCGCGACGGCCGTCGAGGAGTCGGTACACGGCATCCGCGTGCTCAAGGCGTTCGGCCGCGCGCAGGACGCGCTCGACGACTTCTCCCGGCAGGCCGACGCGCTGCGCGACACCGAGGTGCACAAGGCCAGGACCCTCTCGCGCGTGACGTTCGCGCTGGGCGCGATCCCCGAGGCGATCCTCGCGGTCTCGCTCGCGATCGGCGTGCCGCTGGCCGCGCACGGGCACATCAGCGTGGGTGCGCTCGTCGCCTTCTTCGCCACCGCGACGATCGTCAACCGCCCCGTCGAGCGCCTGGGGCAGTTCCTCGCGATGACGCTCGACGCGCGCGCCGCGACCGACCGGTACGTGCAGGTCATGGACACGGTCTCGGCGGTGCAGGACCCGGCGGAGCCCGTCGCGCTTCCCGCAGCCGGTCCGGCCGGGACGCGCGTCGAGCTCGCGGGCGTCACGTTCGCGCACCCGACGGGCGCCGAGGTGCTGACGGGCGTCGACCTCGTGCTCGAGCCCGGGCTGACGACGGCCCTCGTCGGGCTCACGGGCAGCGGGAAGTCCACCCTGCTCCAGCTCGTCCCGCGCCTGTACGACGCCACCGCCGGTGCCGTGCTGGTCGACGGGGTCGACGTGCGTGACCTGGCCCGCTCGGACCTGCGCGGCGCGGTCGCCGTCGCGTTCGAGGACCCGATCCTGTTCTCGGCGTCGGTGCGGGACAACGTGCTGCTCGGTGCCGACCCCGACGACGAAGAGCTTCTGCACCTGGCGCTCGACGTCGCGAGCGCGCACTTCGTCGCCGACCTGCCCCGAGGCGTCGACACCGTGATCGGCGAGGAGGGCCTCAGCCTGTCCGGCGGCCAGCGCCAGCGCATCGCGCTCGCACGGGCCGTCGCGGCGAGGCCCCGCGTCCTCCTGCTCGACGACCCGCTGTCCGCGCTCGACGTGAGCACCGAGGCGGCCGTCACCGCACGGCTGCGCGAGGTGCTCGTGGGCACGACCACGCTCGTCGTCGCCCACCGGCCGTCGACCGTCGCGCTCGCCGACCGCGTGGCCGTGCTCGAGGACGGCCGGATCACGGGCGTCGGCACGCACGCGGACCTGCTCGTGAACCACCCGCACTACCGCTACGTGCTGACCGCGCTGGCCGCCGAGCCGCAGGTGGTGACGCTGTGAGCACCCCGACGCCCGACGAGCAGCGCGCCATCCGCACGCGGTCGCTCGCGCTGCTCCGCGAGATGATCCGGCCCGTCGCGCGCCCCGCCGCGGGCGCCGCGGTGCTCGTCGTGCTCGCTCAGCTCGCGCTCGTCGCGGGCCCGGCACTGGTCGCCTACGGCATCGACAACGCGCTCCCTGCGCTGCGCGAGGGCCGCTCGGGGCCGCTCGTGCTCGCGTCCGGCGTCTACCTGGTCGCCGCGCTCGCGGGCGGATGGCTCGGTGCCGCCACGGTCCGGGCCTCGGCCCGCGTGAGCCAGACGATCCTGCTCGAGCTGCGCCGCCGGGTGTTCCGGCACACCCAGCGCCTCGACCTCGAGTTCCACGAGCGGTACACCTCGGGCCGGATCATCTCGCGCCAGACCTCCGACCTCGACGCGCTGCGCGAGCTGCTCGACGGCGGCCTGACGACCCTCGCGTCGAGCGTGCTGGCCATCGCGTTCACCGCGATCGGGCTCGCGGTCCTCGACTGGCGCAGCGGCCTGCTGCTCGTCGCCGCTGTGGTCCCGGGGATCGTCCTGACGCGCTGGTTCCAGGTCCGCTCGCAGGCGCAGTACCGGGCGTCGCGCACCTCCGCGGCGCGGCTTGTCGTGCAGTTCGTCGAGGCCATGACCGGCATCCGCGCGGTCCAGGCGTTCCGCCGCGAGGCGCAGACCGAGGCCGCGTACGACGCGCTCGCCGAGGAGTACCGCGCCAACAGCGCCGAGGCGATCCGCGTCAACGGCGTCTTCGACACGGGCCTGACCCTGATCGCCAACGTGACGGTCGCGGTCGTCCTGCTCGTCGGCGGCCTGCGCGTGCTCGACGGGGGCCTCGAGGTCGGCGTGCTGATCGGCGCGGTGCTCTACACGCGCCGGTTCCTCGCGCCCCTCGGCCAGATCGGGATGTTCTACAACTCGTTCCAGTCGGCGACCGCGGCGCTCGAGAAGGTCGCGGCACTGCTCGCCGAGGAGCCGACCGTCCCCGACCCGGTCAGGCCCGTCGCGCTGCCGAGCGTGCGCGGCGACCTGCGGTTCGCGGACGTCACGTTCGGCTACGGGGGCGGCCCGATCGTGCTGCCGCACCTCGATCTGCACGTCCCCGCGGGCCAGTCGGTCGCGCTCGTCGGCCGCACCGGGGCCGGCAAGTCGACGGTCGCCAAGCTGCTGGCCCGGTTCTACGACGTGCGCGACGGCGCCGTGCTCCTGGACGGCGTCGACGTGCGCGAGATCGCGCCGGGTGACCTGCGCCGAGCGGTCGTCATGGTCACGCAGGAGGCGTACCTGTTCTCCGGGTCGATCGCGGCGAACATCGCGATCGGCCGGCCCGGCGCGACCGCCGCGGAGGTCGAGGCGGCCGCGCGCGCGGTGGGTGTGCACGAGCTCGTGGCCGCGATGCCCGACGGGTACGACACCGACGTCGACAAGCGCGGCGTGCGGTTGTCGGCGGGGCAGCGCCAGCTCGTCTCGTTCGCGCGGGCGTTCCTGGCCGACCCCGCGGTGCTCGTGCTCGACGAGGCCACGAGCTCGCTCGACGTGCCCGGCGAGGCCCAGGTGCAGCGCGGCCTGCGCACCCTCCTCGCGGGCCGGACCGCGGTCGTCATCGCGCACCGGCTCTCGACCGTGATGGGCTCGGACCGTGTGCTCGTGGTCGACGACGGCCGCGTCCTGGAGGACGGCTCGCCCGACGAGCTCGTCGCGGCGGGCGGCCGGTTCGCCCGGCTGCACGAGGAGTGGCAGCGCTCGCTGGCGGCGCCGGCCTGACCGCCCTGGCGGTGCTACAGGTGCCGCGCCGCGTACAGGTGCAGCGCGTCGCGCACGAACGTCGCGCCCGCCTCGCCGCCGTAGTTCCGGGCGAACCGCGGGTCGGCCACGTACATGTCGGCGAGACCCGTGACGTACTCGCGCACGGGCGCCGACCCGTGCCCGGGCGTGCCCGGGATCGAGCCGAGCCACGCGACGTGCCGGCCCGCGAGGTCCTGCGCGAACTCGCTCGCCGGGTCGTGCCCGGCGCCGGCCGCAGCGGCCCACTCGTCGGCCAGCGCGGCCGTGCGCGACTTCCAGTCGGCCCGCTCGGCCTCGTTCATCGCACGCCACCAGGCGTCCGACGTGTCGTACGTCGTGCGTCCCCAGCGTTCGACGACCTCGTCCTCGTGCTGCGTGTGATCGAACCCGTCGAACATCTTCTCGGCCATGACCGTCCCTCCCTGCTCCCTCGTGCTGATCGTGGACTCGACGGCGGCGATCTGCCGGTCGAGGCGGTGCTTCTCGGACTCGAGCCAGGCCAGGTGCCGGCGGAGCGCCGCGGTGTCGTCGCGCTCGTCGTCCAGCGCCCGGCCGATCTCGGCCAGGCCGAGGCCGAGCTCGCGCAGCAGCAGGATCCGCTGCAGCCGGACCAGCGCGTCCTCGTCGTACCAGCGGTACCCGTTGTCCCCGACGCGGCTGGGCGCGAGCAGCCCGACCGCGTCGTAGTGACGCAGCGTACGGCTCGTCGTCCCCGTCAGCCGGGCGACCTCCTGGATCGATGACTCCATGCCGACCACGGTAGAACTTGACGTCGCGTCAAGGTCAAGCCCGCCGCATCGACCGCGGCAAGGTGCCCGCGATGCGACGGCAACGTCGCGGCAACAACCGGCGCCTAACCTGCGGGAGTGACGACGACCGAGGCCGCTGCTGGTCAGGTGCTCCCGCCGGAGCGCGAGGTGCTCTCCTACGACAGGTTCGGCGTGGCGGTGCGCGAGCTCGCGCAGTCCGTCGCCGACGCGGGCTACGTGCCGGACCTCGTGATCGCGGTGGCCCGGGGCGGTCTGCCGCTGGGTGGCGCGCTCGCGTACGCGCTCGGCACCAAGGCGGTCGGCACCCTGAACGTCGAGTTCTACACGGGCATCGACCAGCGCCTGCCGGACCCGGTGGTCCTGCCGCCGCTGCTCGACGTCGAGGCGCTGCAGGGTGTGCGGGCACTCGTCGCGGACGACGTGGCCGACACGGGGGAGACCCTCGCGCTCGTCGGGCAGCTCATGGCCCTGCACTGCGCCGAGGTCCGCACCGCGGTGCTCTACGCCAAGCCCCACTCGGTCGTCGACCCCGACTTCGTGTGGCGCCGGACCGATCGCTGGATCACCTTCCCCTGGTCGGACCAGGAACCCGTCGTGGCGGCGGGCTGAGGCCCGTGGCTCGGTTGGAGGTCTCGCCGCACGACGTGCAGCGCCTGCCCGACGACGAGCTCGGTGGCCACCTGCTCGCCGGGTTCGGGGTCACGGCGACGGCGGTCGAGACCGTGACCGGAGGCACCGAGGCGCGCGTCTGGCGGGTCGGGACCGACGACGGGCGAACCTGGGCCGCGCGCTGGTCCCTGGCCGGCGTGCCGGTCGGCCAGCACGTGGCCGCGGCGTTCGCGCTCGATTGCCCGGGTGGCGGCCAGGCCGTGCCGGCACGCGCGACCGACGGCAGCCTCGGCTACGCCTGCGCGGACGGCACGCTGACGCTCACGTCGTGGCTCGACGGTCCGACCGCGATCGCCGAGCCGTTGACGGCGCCCACCTGGTTCGCCCTCGGTCGGCTCGTCGGGCGCCTGCACGCGGTCGACCCCGCCGTCGTGCCGGGCCTCCCCGTCGTCGACTTCACGCCGGGGTGGTGGCGCGGCACGTTCGACGCCGTGGAGCGTGCCCGGGACGTGCCGGCGGTCGACGATCGCGCCCGGGCGGTGCTGGAGACGTGGGACGCCTCGCGGCGGCGCGTCCTGCTCGTGCGCGAGCACACCGAGCGGATCGGGCACCGCCTGCACGAGCTGCAGCGGCACGAGCCCACGGCCCTGCCGATGGTCGTGTGCCACGGCGACCCGCACCAGGGCAACGTGGTCGTCACCGGGCCGGGCAGCGTCGCGCTCGTCGACTGGGACTCGGCCGTGCTGGCCCCCGCCGAGCACGACCTCATGTTCGTCCTGGGCGGCACGTACAGCGCCCGGCCGGTCACCGAGCAGGACGCCGCCGAGTTCTTCACGGGCTACGGGCGCGTCGACATCGACGACGACCGGCTCGCCTACGCGCGCGGCGTGCGGCTGCTCGAGGACGCCTCGGACTGGGCGCGGCGCGCGCTCGACCCGGCCCGGCCCGACGAGGAGCGCGACGAGGCGCACGGGATCCTGCGCACGGTCCTCGGGCCGGACGGGCTCGTCGACCTGGTCCTCGGATAGGGATCCGGCTACAGACCCAGCCGCCGCACGGCCGTCGCCACCAGGGCCGCGGGCGAGTCCACGACCTCCACCGCGCCGGCCTCCTCGAGCTCGCCGTCGTGCGCGTAGCCCCACGCGACGCCCACGCAGTCGACGCCGTGCGCGCGGGCGCCGACGACGTCGTGCTCGCGGTCGCCGACCATCAGGCGGGCCTCGTCGGGGTCGCGGCCGGTCAGCGCGCGCGCGATCACGCCGGCCTTGGTCGCGCTGCCGGGCTCGAGCGACGCGCCGAAGATCCCGTCCACGAGCGGCGCGATGCCCAGGCGCTCGCAGATCGGCACCGCGTACACCTCGGGCTTCGAGGTCGCGACGAGCAGCGCCGCACCGGCGTCACGGAGCGCGACGAGCGCCTCGGGGATCCCCGCGTAGACGGAGTTGTCGAACATCCCGCCGGCCACGTACGCCGAGCGGTAGTGCGCAACCATGCTCTCCGCCTGCGAGACGGACATCCCCTGCTCGAGCAGCGCGTCGTGCAGCGGCGGCCCGATGATCGAGCGCAGCTCGGTGGGCGTCGGCACCGCGAGCCCGGACGCCGTGTACGCGTGCGCGACCGACGACGCGATGCCCGGGTAGGAGTCCGTGAGCGTGCCGTCGAGGTCCAGGAGCAGCAGGGGAGCGGTCACCGCACCAGTCTGGCGTGGCCCGCGGCCGGGCGAAACGCGAGGGACGGTGCCGGGGAGGTCGGCTAGGCTGGGCGGACAGGCATCGACCCGGCCATCACCGGCGAGCCTCCGGAAGAACGGGCCGCTCCGGCAGGGCCCCAGTAGAACCGGACGGGTAGGCCCGTCACAGCCCTCACGAGTGGTCGACGCCCAGCGCACAGTCCGTGCGCAGCGGACGCCGGCAAGCGAGGTGGTACCGCGGTGGTCCCGGTCCGTTCCGGGGCGATCGTCCTCGTAGCCGCACGCGAACGACCACAGGAGACCGCACGGTGGCCACGAACTACCCGCTGCACCGCACCGACTCGTCAGTCCCCGCATCGCCGGACCTGCCCGCGCTCGAGCGCGAGGTCCTGGCCCACTGGGACGCCGACGGCACGTTCCAGGCGTCGATCGACCAGCGGGACGCGGGCGAGAACGGCGCCAACGAGTACGTCTTCTACGACGGCCCGCCGTTCGCCAACGGCCTGCCGCACTACGGCCACCTGCTGACCGGCTACGCCAAGGACGTCGTGCCGCGCTACCAGACGATGCGCGGCCACCGCGTCGAGCGCCGGTTCGGCTGGGACACCCACGGACTGCCCGCCGAGCTCGAGGCGCAGCGCGTGCTGGGCATCACCGAGAAGTCGCAGATCGACGAGCTCGGCATCGACAAGTTCAACGCGGCCTGCCGCGAGTCGGTCCTGAAGTACACCGGCGAGTGGCGCGAGTACGTGACCCGCCAGGCGCGCTGGGTCGACTTCGACCACGACTACAAGACGCTCGACACCACGTTCATGGAGTCGGCGCTGTGGGCGTTCAAGCAGCTGTACGACAAGGGCCTGGCCTACGAGGGTTACCGCGTGCTGCCGTACTGCTGGGTCGACGAGACCCCGCTGTCCAACCACGAGCTGAGGATGGACGACGACGTCTACGCCTCCCGCCAGGACCCCGCGCTGACCGTGGGCCTGCGCCTGGAGACCGGTGAGCTCGCGCTCATCTGGACGACGACCCCGTGGACGCTGCCCAGCAACCTCGCCGTGGCCGTCGGCCCGGACATCGAGTACGTGACGGTCGAGCCCGCGCCGGACTCGCCGTTCGGCCAGGCACACCCCGGCGAGCGCGTGCTGCTCGCCGCGCCCCGGCTCGCGGCCTACGCGCGCGAGCTCGGCGAGGCGACGGTGGTCGCGACCGTGCGCGGCGCCGACCTGGCCGGCCGCCGGTACACGCCGCCGTTCGACTACTTCGCGGGCCGCGAGAACGCCCACCAGGTGCTCGTCGCGGACTTCGTCACGACCGAGGACGGCTCGGGCATCGTGCACCTCGCGCCCGCGTTCGGCGAGGACGACATGACGGTGTGCGACGCCGCGGGCATCGCGGCCGCGGTCCCCGTCGACTCGCGCGCGCGGTTCACCACCGAGGTCCCCGACTACGTGGGCCAGCAGGTCTTCGACGCGAACAAGCCGATCATCGCGGACCTCAAGGCCGGCACGGGCCCGCTCGCGCGCGTCGCGGCCGAGCAGCGCGCGGTCGTCGTGCGGCACGAGACCTACGAGCACTCCTACCCGCACTGCTGGCGCTGCCGGAACCCGCTGGTCTACAAGGCGGTCTCGAGCTGGTTCGTGCGCGTGACGCAGTTCCGCGACCGCATGGTCGAGCTCAACCAGGAGATCACCTGGACGCCCGAGCACATCAAGGACGGCCAGTTCGGCAAGTGGCTGAGCAACGCGCGGGACTGGTCGATCAGCCGCAACCGTTACTGGGGCACGCCCATCCCCGTGTGGGTCTCGGACGACCCGAGCCACCCGCGCGTCGACGTGTACGGCAGCCTCGCCGAGCTCGAGGCGGACTTCGGCCGACTGCCGCTCAACGAGGCCGGCGAGCCGGACCTGCACCGCCCGTTCATCGACGACCTGACGCGCCCGAACCCGGACGACCCGACCGGTGCGAGCACCATGCGCCGCATCCCGGACGTGTTCGACGTGTGGTTCGACTCCGGCTCGATGCCGTTCGCGCAGGTGCACTACCCGTTCGAGAACGCCGAGTGGTTCGAGAACCACTACCCGGGCGACTTCATCGTCGAGTACATCGGCCAGACCCGCGGCTGGTTCTACACGCTGCACGTGCTGGCCACGGCGCTGTTCGACCGCCCCGCGTTCAAGAACGTCATGTGCCACGGGATCGTGCTCGGCGACGACGGCCGCAAGGCCAGCAAGTCGCTGCGCAACTTCCCGGACCCCGTGATCATGTGGGACAAGTACGGCTCGGACGCCGTGCGCTGGTCGCTCATGTCGAGCTCGATCCTGCGCGGCGGGAACCTCGTCGTGACCGAGGAGGGCATCCGCGACGGCGTGCGCCAGGTGCTGCTGCCGCTGTGGTCGACGTACTACTTCTTCACGCTCTACGCCGGTGCTGCGGCGGACGGGGCGGGGTACGTCGCGAAGCCCGTCACGGCGGACCGTGTGGCGGGCCTCGCGCCCATGGACCGCTACGTGCTGGCCCGCACGGGCGACCTCGTCACCGAGGTCACCGCGCACATGGACGCGTACGACATCGCGGCCGCGTGCGAGGCCGTGCGCGAGCACCTCGACGTGCTGACCAACTGGTACGTCCGCACGCAGCGCGACCGCTTCTGGGCCGAGGACGACGACGCGTTCGACACGCTGTGGACCGCGCTCGAGACCCTCACGCGCGTCATGGCTCCGCTCGCACCCCTGGTGACCGAGGAGGTCTGGCGCGGCCTGACCGGCGAGCGCAGCGTCCACCTGGTCGACTGGCCGACGGTCGGCGACGTGCTCGCGCCCGACGAGGCGCTCGTGCGCGCCATGGATCAGGTCCGTGCGGTCACGTCGACCGCGCTCGGCCTGCGCAAGGCGTACTCGGTGCGCGTGCGCCAGCCGTTGCGCACGCTCACGGTCGCGGTCGACGACCCGTCGGCCCTCGCGCCGTACGCCGACCTGCTCGCGGCCGAGCTCAACGTCAAGGCGGTCGCGTTCGAGGCGGCCGACGCCGGTGCGGCCGAGCGTTTCGGCATCACGCAGCGGCTCGCGGTCAACGCGCGTGCCGCCGGACCCCGGCTGGGGCGCGGCGTGCAGGCCGTCATCCAGGCGTCGCGGTCGGGCGCCTGGCGCGTGGACGGCGAGACGGTCGTCGTGACGACGGCCGACGGAGACGTCCCGCTCGAGCCCGCCGAGTACGAGCTGACGACCGTGGTCGCGGGCGGCGCGCAGGAGACCACCGCCGCCGCGGTGCTGGCCGGCGGCGGGTTCGTCGTGCTCGACCTCACGCTCGACGACGCGCTGCTCGCCGAGGGCTACGCACGCGACGTGGTGCGGGCCGTGCAGGACGCCCGCAAGGCCGCCGGCCTGCAGGTCGGCGACCGGATCGTGCTGTCGCTCGACGTCCCGGGTGAGCACGTGGGTGCGGTCGAGGAGCACCAGGACTTCATCGCTCGCGAGACGCTCGCGGTGGGCGTGACGATCGACGTCGCGCCGACGCCTGAGCTTGCCGTCAAGGTGGAGGCCGTCGAGGCCGGAGGGTACGAGGCATGAGCACCAAGGGAGCGGACCACAACCGCCGCGAGGCCGAGCGCGAGGCGCGCACGGCGGCCGACGAGGTCTACCGGGCAATCCTCGACCGAGCCCCGGAGCACGACATCGACCCGACCCTCGAGCGCGTGCGCCAGGTGTGCGAGCTGCTGGGCGACCCGCAGAAGGCGTACCGCGTGGTGCACCTGACGGGGACGAACGGCAAGACGTCGACGAGCCGGATGGTCGAGCGGCTCGTGCGCGAGCACGGGCTGCGCACCGGCCGGTTCACGAGCCCGCACCTGACCCGCGTCACCGAGCGGATCGCGATCGACGGCGAGCCCATCAGCGACGAGCGGTTCGTCGAGGTCTGGCAGGACGTCGCCCCGTACGTGCACCTCGTCGACCAGCGCTCCGCGGAGAAGGGCGAGCCGCGGCTGTCGTTCTTCGAGGTCTTCACGGTGATGGCGTTCGCGGCCTTCGCCGACGCGCCCGTCGACGTCGCGATCATCGAGGTCGGCATGGGCGGGGCGTGGGACTCCACGAACGTGGCCGACGGCGACGTCGCGGTCATCACCCCGATCGCCATGGACCACGAGCGCTACCTCGGCGAGACCCTCGTCGAGATCGCCTCCGAGAAGTCGGGCATCGTCAAGGACGACGCGACGCTCGTCCTCGCGCGGCAGACCGAGGACGTCGAGGGCGTGGTCCTGGCCGCCGCGGCCGAGCGCGGCGCGCGCGTCATCCGCGAGGACGTGGAGATCGCGGTCGTCGAGCGGAGCGTCGCCGTGGGCGGGCAGCTGCTCACCCTGCGCGGGACGGGCGGCACGTACACGGAGATCTTCCTGCCGCTGCACGGCAAGTTCCAGGCGCACAACGCGCTCCTGGCGCTCGCGGCCGTCGAGGCGCTCATCGCCGGCGGCGGCGCGCTCGAGCCCGGGATCGTCGAGGCCGGGTTCGCCGACGTCGACTCGCCCGGTCGGCTCGAGATCGTGCGGACCAGCCCGACGGTCATCGTCGACGGCGCCCACAACCCCGCCGGGATGGAGGCGCTCGTCAGCTCGCTCGACGAGGCGTTCGCGTTCCAGCGGGTCGTCGGGGTCGTCGGCGTGATGTCCGACAAGGACCCCGAGGGCATCCTCTCGGTGCTCGAGCCGGTGCTCGACGAGATCGTCGTGACGGCGGCGGGCAACGCGCGCGCGCTCGAGGCCGACGACCTGGGCGAGATCGCGATCGACGTGTTCGGCGAGGACCGCGTGCACGTGGTCGAACGGCTCGACGAGGCCGTCGACCTCGCCGCCGGGCTCGCGGAGCGCGACGTCGAGCGCGGTGCCGCCGTGCTGGTCACGGGCTCGATCCTGCTCGTCGCGGAGGCGCGAGTGCTGCTCGGTCGCGCCTGAACCAGGCCGTGCACGAACGTGCACACCCGGCGCACGTTCTCACCTTGACGGCCCTGACGCCCCACGTGAAGGTGGGGTTCGGGGGCAGTCCAGCACGCACCGTGGTCGGGTGAGGATGCCCGCCGAAGGGATGGTCGACGTGAAGAAGCTCATCAACGATCCGCGCACCGTCGTCGCCGAGTCCGTGGAGGGATTCGCCGCGGCCCACGCCGACCTCGTGGTGGTGAACGCGGATCCCGCGTACGTCACGCGCACCGGCGGAGCGGTGAGCGGCAAGGTGGGGCTCGTCTCGGGCGGCGGCAGCGGGCACGAGCCCCTGCACGCCGGGTTCGTCGGCGTCGGGATGCTCGACGCGGCCGTCCCGGGGCCCGTGTTCACCTCGCCGACGCCCGACCAGATCGCGCCCGCGCTGCAGGCGGCGGACGGCGGCAAGGGCGTGCTCGCGATCGTCAAGAACTACACCGGGGACGTGCTCAACTTCGAGACCGCGGCCGAGCTGGCCGAGGCCGAGGGCGTCACGGTCCGGACCGTCGTCACGAACGACGACGTGGCCGTCGAGGACTCGCTCTACACGGCCGGCCGGCGCGGCGTCGCGGGCACCGTGTGCGTCGAGAAGATCGCCGGCGCGGCAGCCGAGCGCGGAGACGACCTCGACGCGGTCGTGGCCGTCGCCGAGAAGGTCAACGCGAACGTCCGGTCGATGGGTGTCGCGCTCACCGCGTGCACGGTCCCGCACGCGGGCAAGCCGTCGTTCGACCTGCCCGAGGACGAGATCGAGATCGGCATCGGCATCCACGGCGAGCCCGGTCGTCGGCGCATCCCGCTCGCGAGCGCGGACGAGATCACCGAGATGCTGCTCACGCCCGTCGCGGACGACCTGGGGCTGGCGTCCGGCGAGAAGGTCCTGCTGTTCGTCAACGGCATGGGTGGCACGCCCGCCTCCGAGCTCTACGTCGTCTATCGTCGGGCCCGCGCGCTCCTGGAGGCGCGCGGCGTCGAGGTGACCCGGTCGCTCGTGGGGAACTACGTGACGTCGCTGGAGATGCAGGGAGCGTCCGTGACCGTGCTCCGCCTGGACGAGGAGACGACCCAGCTGTGGGACGCTCCCGTGCACACGACGGCGCTGCGCTGGTGACGTCCTGATGACGTGCCGGTGACGTGCTGTCGTGCCGATGAGTTCGTAAGGGGAGTGCGTGGATGAGCGTTGACGTGGCGTGGGCGATCGACTGGGTGCGCCGCAGCGCGCAGACCATCTCCGAGCACCGGGACGAGCTCGTCGAGCTCGACCGGCAGATCGGCGACGGTGATCACGGCGAGAACCTCGACCGCGGCTTCCGGGCCGTCGTGGCGAAGCTGGACGCGCTCGAGGAACCGCCGGCGGAGATCGGCGACGTGCTCAAGCTCGTCGCGACCACGCTGATGTCGACCGTGGGCGGCGCCGCGGGGCCGCTCTACGGCACCGCGTACCTGCGCGCCGCGAAGGTCACGGGCGCGGCGGAGCTCGACTCCGCGGGGGTCGTCGCCCTGCTCGAGGCGGCGCTCGAGGGCATCGTCGCGCGCGGCAAGGCCACCACGGGCGAGAAGACGATGGTCGACGCGTGGTCCCCGGCCGCCGAGGCCGCGGTCGCTGCGGCCGACGCGGGCGGCTCGCCCGCCGACGTGCTGGCGGCGGCAGCGAAGGCCGCGGCCGTCGGCGCCGAGTCGACCGTGCCCCTGGCCGCGACCAAGGGCCGCGCGAGCTACCTGGGGGAGCGGTCCGTCGGGCACCTCGACCCGGGCGCCCGGTCCTCCGAGCTGCTGCTCGCCGATGCCGCCGCGGCGGCTGCCGCGTGAGCGCACCCGGCACGCGCGACGTCGCCCGCGTCGCGCTCGTGCTCGTCTCGCACTCGCACGACCTGGCCGCGGGCGCGGTCGAGCTCGCCGGCCAGATGGCGCCCGGCGTGCTGCTCGTGCCCGTCGGCGGCACCCCCGACGGGCAGCTCGGCACCGACTTCGACGGGATCGAGCGCGCATTCGCACAGGCAACCGCGGACGGCCGCAGCGCGGTCGTGCTGATGGACCTCGGATCGGCCGTGCTCACGGCGGAGTCCGTGCTGGACCTGGCCGACGAGGACCTCGTGGCACGCGTCCGGCTCGCCGACGCGCCGTTCGTCGAGGGCGCCGTCGCGGCCGCGGTGACGGCCCACGGCGGAGCGGACCTCGACGCGGTGCTGGCCGCCGCCGAGGGGGCCGGGCGGATGTACCCGGTCGAGAAGTCCGACGTCGTCCCGACGACGCTCCCCGACGACGGCGTGGTGCGCGAGACCCGCACGCTGCTCAACCCCATGGGCCTGCACGCGCGCCCGGCGGCGGTCATCTCGCGGATGCTGGCGTCCTACGACGCCAAGGTCACGGTCAACGGCGTGAGCGCCGCGAGCGTGCTCGCCCTGATGAAGCTCGGGGCCACGCAGGGCACCGAGCTGCGCATCGAGGCCGAGGGCCCGCAGGCCGAGGAAGCCGTCAAGGTGTTCGTCACCGAGGTCGAGCGGGGCTTCGGAGAGATCTGACGCGGTGACCACCGCCACACGAAATGCACGGAGTGCAAAGTTGCAGTCCGTGTAACATTCTACGGTGATCTCGAACGCGAAGAGCGACGCGCCCGCCGCGCAGAGCGACCTGCAGCAGCTCGCGGACGCCCTGACGCCGGCGCCCGACGGAGGCCTGCGCGAGCGCAAGAAGCGCGCCCGCCGCGAGGCGCTGATCGACGCGACCCACCGGCTCGTCGAGGAGCACGGCCTCGACGCCGTCACCGTCGAGGCGATCTGCGCCGAGGCCGGCGTCTCCACGCGCACGTTCTTCAACTACTTCGAGACCAAGGACGACGCGGTGCTGGGCCACGTGCCCTGGCCGCTCGACACCGAGGCCGCGGTGGCCTTCGCGGCGGGCGGCCCGTCGGGCCACCTGCTCTCGGACCTCGAGACGCTCGTCGGCTCGTTCCTCCAGGACCCGCCGGTCGGGCGCGAGCGGTTCAACCGCGCGTTCGAGATCGCCGCGCGCGAACCCCGGCTGCTCGCTCGGCACCTGGCCTGGTTCGAGCAGCACAAGGGCCAGATCGTCGCCCTCGTCGAGCAGCGGCTCGGCGAGGAGCCCGAGCGCAGCCCGCTCGTCGTCGCCGCGCTCGCGCTCTTCCTGACGCACGCGACCTTCATGCACTGGGACGAGTCCGGCGGCGCGGGCGACGGCGGCGACCACCTCGCCTTCGTCGTGGCCGAGCTGCGCGCACTCGTCACCGACTGACCCACCAGACCCCCAGCTCGACCCGCACAGAACGAGGACCCCGCATGACCACCGCAGCACCCGAGATCGCGAGCGACAAGCCGCTCGTGGTCCTCACCCCCCGCACCGTCTGGCTCATCTTCGGCGCGCTCATGGCGAGCATGTTCCTGTCGTCGCTCGACCAGTCGATCGTCGGCACCGCGATGCCCACGATCGTCGGCGAGCTGAACGGCGTCGCGCACCAGGGCTGGGTCGTGACGGCCTACATCCTGGCGATCGCGATCGTCATGCCGCTGTACGGCAAGTTCGGCGACCTGTGGGGCCGGCGCTGGCCGTTCCTCGTCGCGATCGGCCTGTTCACGCTCGCCTCCGCGGGCGCCGGCTTCGCGCAGTCGTTCGGTGAGCTCGTGTTCTGGCGCGGCGTGCAGGGCCTCGGCGGCGGTGGCCTGATGATCCTGTCGCAGGCGATCATCGCGGACATCGTCCCGGCCAAGGACCGCGGCAAGTACATGGGCCCGATGGGCGCGCTGTTCGGCATCGCGGCCGTCATCGGCCCGCTGCTCGGCGGCCTGTTCACGCAGCACGCCGACTGGCGCTGGTGCTTCTGGATCAACATCCCGATCGGCGTCGCGGCGTTCGCGACCGCGTGGTTCACGCTCAAGCTGCCCAGCCACCGCTCGGGCAAGAAGATCGACGTCGCGGGCATCTTCTTCATGGTCGTCGGCACGTCCGGCCTGGTCCTGGCGACGAGCTGGATCTCGTGGTCCGGCAACACCACCTACGACTGGGGCAACACCGGCCTGCTCGCGCTCGTCGGCGGCACGCTGCTCGCGATCGCGCTGTTCATCGTCGTCGAGCTGCGCGCGAGCGAGCCGCTGCTCCCGCTGCGCCTGTTCAAGAACCGCACGTTCACGATCGCCACGGTCATCGGGTTCATCCTCGGCATGGGCATGTTCGCGGCCCTGGCGTTCCTGCCCACGTTCCTGCAGATGTCCACGGGCGCGGGCGTCACCGAGTCCGGCTTCCTCATGCTGCCGATGATGGTCGGCGTCATGCTCACCGCGATCGGCTCCGGCATCGCGATCACCAAGACCGGCCGCTACAAGATGTACCCGGTCGCGGGCCTGCTCATCACGGCGGGCGGCCTGGTGTGGCTCACGCGCATCACGGGCGACATGTCGATGTGGCTGTTCGGCGGGATGATCTTCGTCCTCGGCGCCGGCATGGGCCTGGTCATGCAGACGATCGTGCTCGCCGTGCAGAACGCGGTCGACCCGCACGAGCTCGGCACCGCGACCTCGGCGAACAACTTCTTCCGCGAGATCGGCGCGGCGGTCGGCACGGCCGTGTTCAGCACGATCTTCACCACCGCCCTGACGAGCAAGCTGGCGGACGTCTTCGCCGACGCGCCCGGCGGCGGCGGCGACCCGAGCGCGAGCCTGACGCCCGAGTTCGTGCAGACGCTGCCCGAGCCGTACAAGTCCGGGGTCATCGACGCGTTCGCGGGCACGCTCGCGCCGTCGTTCTGGTACTTCGTGCCGCTGATCCTCGTCGGCTTCGTGCTCGCGCTGTTCCTGCGCGAGGTCAAGCTCTCGGGCGTGGCCGGCATGGTCGCGCGCGGCGAGGCGCTCGCCGCGGACGGCAGCGGCGCCACGGGTCCGGACGAGGTCGTCGTCGACGAGCTCACCGCATCCGCCGACGAGCTGCTGCCGACCCAGCGGTCGGCGGGTGACGACGTGCCCGCCGGTACCCTGGAGCGGTGACCTCCGACGCTCCGGCCGTGCGCCGCAAGCGGCCCGCCAAGCCGCAGTTCGCCCAGACGATGCTCGTCCTCGAGGCGCTCTGCGTGTTCTTCGCGACGCTCGTCGCGTACGGCCTGAGCGCGGGCGAGAACCCGTGGATCGACGTCGAGCCGGCGTGGGTCTGGGGGATCGGCGGCAGCCTCACGCTCGTGCTCTTCCTCCTGTCCGGCTTCGTCTCGCGGCCCGGCGGCTACGTCGCCGGCTGGGTCGTGCAGGCGTGGGTCGTCGCGGCCGCGCTCGTGCTGCCCTCGGTGGCGCGGGGCATGGCGCTCGTCGTCGCCGCGGTGTTCATCGCGCTCTGGGCGGTCTCGCTGCGGCTGGGCGGACGCATCGACCGGGAGCGGGCCGAGTACGACGCGGCCCACCCCGGCGAGGTCGGGCCCTGACGTCGCGTTAGGGTTTCGACCATGACCGACGCACCCGTCCAGCAGCGCACCCTCGTCCTCGTCAAGCCCGACGGCGTCCGCCGCAGCCTGGCCGGGGAGATCCTGCGCCGCATCGAGGCCAAGGGCTACACGCTCGTGGCCGTCGAGCTGCGCCAGGCCTCCGACGAGCTGCTCGCCGAGCACTACGAGGAGCACGCCGGCAAGCCGTTCCTCGCGCCGCTGGTCGAGTTCATGGGCTCCGGCCCGGTGCTCGCCGTCGTCGTCGAGGGCCACCGGGCGATCGAGGGCTTCCGCTCGCTCGCCGGCGCCACCGACCCGACCGTCGCGGCGCCCGGCACGATCCGCGGCGACCTCGGGCGCGACTGGGGCCTGAAGGTCATCCAGAACCTCGTGCACGGCTCGGACTCGGAGGAGTCCGCGGCCCGCGAGATCGCGCTCTGGTTCCCGGCGCTCTGAGCCCGTCGTGACCGCGCGCCGCCGGCCCGAGGACCGGGTCGGCCGCGCGGTCGCGGAGCACGGCCTCGACGTCGTCGTCGGCTGGTGCCTGGACCTGCTGGCCGGACGCCCGGTCGACGACGAGGTCGTCGACCTGCTGGGCGGCGCGGGCTCCGCGGCGCTCGTCGCGGGCTACCGGGCTGACCCCGCCAAGCCGCAGTACTGGCCCCGCGTGTGGGCCGCGCGCGGGCTGCGGTACGCGTGGACCGACGACCCGGACGTGCACCGTGCGGTCCGCGCGGCCCTGGTCGACGACGCGTGGCGGGTGCGCGAGCACGCAGCGGCGCTCGTGCGCCTGCACGAGGTCGCCGACGCCGCGCCCCTGTTGCGGTCGCTGCTGGACGACGAGGTGCCCCGCGTCCGGACCGCCGCGGCCGCCGCGCTCGTCGTGGTCGGCGAGCACGACGACCTCGTCGCGCTGGCGTCCGCGCGGGACGTCGACGAGGAGGCCGTCGCGGCGCTGGCGGCCCGGCTCGACGTGCCCGACCCCCGGGCGTAGGCGCGCGGCTCCCGAGCGCACGCCACCGTGCGCTCTAGGCTGCCCCCGTGCACCTCAAGACCCTGACCCTGCGCGGGTTCAAGTCGTTCGCCTCCGCGACGACGCTGAACTTCGAGCCGGGCGTCACCTGCGTGGTCGGGCCCAACGGCTCGGGCAAGTCCAACGTGGTCGACGCGCTCGCGTGGGTGATGGGGGAGCAGGGCGCCAAGTCGCTGCGCGGCGGGAAGATGGAGGACGTCATCTTCGCCGGCACGTCGGGGCGTCCGCCGCTCGGCCGCGCCGAGGTCGCGCTCACGATCGACAACACCGACGGCGCGCTGCCGATCGAGTACACCGAGGTCACGATCTCGCGGACGCTGTTCCGCAACGGTGGCTCGGAGTACGCGATCAACGGCCAGGGGTGCCGGCTGCTCGACATCCAGGACCTGCTGTCCGACTCCGGCCTGGGCCGCGAGATGCACGTCATCGTCGGGCAGGGTCAGCTCGACGCCGTGCTGCGCGCGACGCCCGAGGAGCGCCGCGGGTTCATCGAGGAGGCCGCGGGCGTCCTCAAGCACCGCAAGCGCAAGGAGAAGGCGCTCCGCAAGCTCGACGCGATGCAGGCCAACCTCACGCGCCTGGGTGACCTGACGGGCGAGATCCGCCGCCAGCTCGGCCCGCTCGGGCGGCAGGCGGAGGTCGCCCGCAAGGCCGCGGTCGTGCAGATCGACCTGCGCGACGCTCGCGCCCGCCTGCTGGCCGACGACCTCGCGCAGCTGACCGCGCAGCTCGACCAGGAGATCGCCGACGAGAGCATCCTGACCGCGCAGAAGGCCGAGGTCGAGGCCGTCCTCACGCAGACCCGCGCGCAGCTCGCCACGCTCGAGCGCGAGGCGGCCGAGGCCGCTCCGGCGCTGAGCGAGGCGAGCGAGGTCTGGTACCGCTTGTCGTCGCTGCGCGAGCGGCTGCGCGGCACGTCGTCGCTCGCCGCCGACCGCGTCCGGCTGCTCGGCGTCGCCGGGCCCGAGCGCAGCGGGGGATCCGACCCCGACGACCTGGCCCGCCAGGCGGAGCGCGTGCGCGTCGCCGAGGCCGAGCTCGCGGCCGAGGTCGACCTCGCGCGTGCCGGGCTGGAGGGTGCCGTGAGCGCGCGCCAGCAGGCCGAGCAGGAGGCCGCCGCGGCCGAGAAGGAGCTCGCCACGTCGCTGCGCGGCGCCGCCGACCGCCGCGAGGGCGTGGCCCGGCTCGCCGGGCAGGTGGCCG
>NZ_QWKP01000018.1 GCF_003470205.1 Cellulomonas rhizosphaerae | reverse complement strand
GGCGAGCTCGGCCGCGGCGGTCCGGCGCGACGCGGCACCGTCGCGCGGCCACGCGGCGGCCAGCGAGGCACCGCCGGCGGGCGCGTCCTTGCTGGTCAGCACGGCGCGCAGGGACACCTCGGTGCGCGCGCCGGCATCGGCGAGCGCGGCGGCGGTCGAGCGGGTCAGGTCGGCGCTCAGCGGTGCGACGGCCAGCGCGCGGGCGCGGCCGGTCCGCGCGGACCCGCGGACCTTGCCCGACGAGCTCACCACGTCGTGCAGCGGGCCACCGTCGGCGCTCAGCTCGGCCCAGCGGGCGCGCACCGGCCCGTCGGCGACACCGCCCGCGCGGATCGCGTCGGCCGCGGCCTGCGCAGGCGTCTCGAGCGCGTCGTCGATGGCCTTGCCGAGCGCTGCGGCCGCATCGGCCTGGCCCTGCACCGCCTCGGCGAGCTCCTCGACCCACTCCCGCAGCGAGGCGAGCGAGCCGCGCAGCGTGCGGCCGATGACGGTCCGCGCGCGGTCCGGGCCGGCGAGCATCGTCAGCCACCGGTGGATCGGCGCGACGGCAGCCGGAGCGAGCAGCCCCTCGTGCGGACCCATGTCCGGCACGACGAACAGTGGCGACCCCTCGAGCCTGTGCGCGCGCAGCCGGCTGAGCAGGTCACCGCGCACGGTCGGCAGCGAATCGCTCGGCACGCGGTTGAGGACCATGGCGATCGACGCCCCGCGCTCGACGGCACCCTCGAGCACCCGCCACGGCAGCGCGTCGCCGTACCGGGCGGCCGTGGTGACGAACAGCCACAGGTCGGCGGCCTCGAGCAGACGGTGGGCCGACTCGCGGTTGGACTCCAGCACCGAGTCCAGGTCCGGGGCGTCGAGCAGCGCGATGCCGCGCGGCACGTGCTCGTCGGCCACGACCTCGACCGACTCGAGCACGGGGTGGTGCGAGAGCAGCTCGGCGTCCAGCGGGTGGTGCACCAGGACGGGCCGACGAGTCGTCGGCCGCAGCACGCCCGCGCTGCTCACCTCGGCCCCCACCAGCGAGTTCACCAGCGTCGACTTGCCGGCCCCGGTCGACCCGGCGACCACCACGACGGCAGGCGCGGACAGCTCGGTCAGCCGCGGCACGAGATGCTCGTCGAGCTGGTCGATCAGCCGGTCGCGCGAGGCGGTCGCCGCCTCGGTCCCGTCGAGGGCGAGCGGGAACTGGGTCACCGCGACGTCGCGCCGCAGGTCCTTGACCGCGTCCAGCAGCGAGGTCGCCGCGAGCGGCCGCGCGAGCACGGAGCGCGGGTCGTCAGCAGTGTGGCGCCCCGGCACCGGTCCACGGGCCGGCGGCGCCGACGCTGTCCCCGGCTGAACGCTCACAGGCTCATTCTCAGGGTCGGACCTGACCAGGCCAAACGCGCCACGCGGTCGAACGGGCACGAGTCGGGCAGTCCGGACCTCGCGCCGCTCGCCCACTACGCTGTTCCGGGGCCTCGGCCCACGCCCCCGTAGCTCAATGGATAGAGCAACGGCCTTCTAATCCGTAGGTTGCAGGTTCGAGTCCTGCCGGGGGCGCGCCATCAGGATCACGCGTCGGGCGGTGTCCGCAGAAACAGGCGATACAGCACGTGCCTCGTCACCGCGGCAACCGCGAACACGACCGCGCCGAACCACATCGCCGCCCGGCCTTCCACCACGGCCCACGCAAGGCACACGAGCGCGCCGGCGGAATACACCCACCGTGTCACCTTGGGGCGTGCCGCACGTCGCAACCACGTGTCTTCGGCCACGCGCCGATCGTCCCACCGCCCCCCGTCGCGTGCACCGCGTCGCCCACCTCGGCAAGATGCCGACCCAGCCTCGCCCTGGTCACCGCGCTGGGGCTGGGCCTCGGGTTCGCCGTCGCGGGCCCGGCGCAGGCCGCGCAGACCATCCAGCTCACCACGCGGACGTCGAGCACCACCGGCTACGCGAACCTCGGCGCGACCCTCACGTTCACCGACGCGGGACGCGGGAT